>JAVBNA010000019.1:0-43620 GCA_031551875.1 Oscillospiraceae bacterium
TGCATTTTGGGCATCTGAATTGGTATACTTTCTGCATGAGAACTCCTCTTTCTTTTGGGAGGTACGCGTTTTGTAGCAGAAACATTGTACCACTAAGGATGAGGGGTTCTCAACTTTCATTTAACTTTACAATACGCAAATAACTGAAAGGAGGACGCCGGTTGAAGCTCGAAATGCATATGATCGCGAGGATACAAAGTGATTTTCCCACAAAGTTCGGCATCCCCCGGCAGAGCGGCCTCGTGGAGGAGCTGTCCGCACGCGTGGTGTTTGAACCGGAATATCGCAGCGCGGAGGCGGTGCGCGGGCTGGAGGGATTTTCCCACATCTGGCTGATCTGGGGATTTTCCGAGGCGGAACGGGAGACATGGTCGCCGACAGTACGGCCGCCGCGGCTGGGCGGGAACAGGCGTATGGGGGTGTTTGCCACGAGGTCTCCCTACCGTCCCAACCCCCTTGGGCTGTCCGCCGTGCGGCTCAGTCGCATTGAAAGTGATCCCAGACTGGGGCCGGTGCTTCACGTGCAGGGGGCGGATTTGATGGACGGCAGCCCGATCTACGACATCAAGCCCTATCTACCCGCTGTGGACAGCCGTGCGGACGCGGCGGGCGGTTTTACCGGGGAGATCGCCTACCCCGATCTGGAGGTCGTGTGTCCGCCGGAATGCCGTGCGCTGCTTGATGAGCGAAAGCAAAAGGAACTGTGCGGCATATTGCGGCAGGATCCCCGCCCCTCCTATCAGGAAGATCCGCGGCGGGTGTATGGCATGCTGTTTGCCGGGTTTGAGGTGAAGTTCTCGATTGAAGGCAGTCTCCTGACCGTGCGCAGCATTGAAAAAGTTACCGAATAGACAGGAAGGTGCTTCCACCATAGGCGGGAGCACCTTCCACATTACTAAAGAATTAATAAATCGGTTCGCTTTCTGCTTTTTGCCCGTCATTTTTAAGCGCTGCCCGTGTCTTTTCGCCCACGATTCCGTCCACCACAAGATTCTCACGCTGTTGGAAAGTGCGCACCGCCACAGTGGTTTTGGGACCAAAAATACCATCGACGGAAACCCCGAACGAATGCAGTGTAAGCTGATGCTGGATCCAGCGAACAGATTCGCCCTGACTGCCCTTGCTGACGTTTGCCTTGGGCTCCTGATACGGGTTACCGCCGAAGGTGCGCACAGTATCAATCTCTTCGTTGCTGCAGATCCAGAAATAATGGTTTTGCCGGACATCCACGTGTGCAAAATTCTTGCGCAGATACAATCCGATACCGGTAAAGCCGACCGTCTCTGCACATTGAACGACATCCTCCGGATGAATCCCTTTTACGACGATGTCTGCAGCCCGACCGTATAGGTGCTGTGACCCAGATGCGCCACCAACGGCCTTATTGTGGCTTGCCGTGCGGTAGCCGGAATTAATCGTGACCGGAGCGTTAAAATAGTCCCGAATGTTTTGGAGCTTATCCACCAGCTCGGTGTCTATGACAATTTTATCGCTTCCATCTTTGCAGGCAAATTCAATTACTTTAAAATTTTTGGATACATTTTTATTGCCGTCTTTGGATTTGCTATACGTCTTTTGCATACGGATACTCCCTTTCTTTTTGATGCAGTCTGTACAGAGCGCATCCCATAGTATGAAAGAGACGTTAAAAATGTTTGCCTTATAGTTTCCATATAGAATATTTACGCAAAAACCCTTGCAAATCAATCGATTTACAAGGGTTTTTGAATATTAAGAAATAAAAATCAACAGGACTATAATCAAGCAAAGTATTTTTTCATGATTGAGGAGCCGGGCGCGATGGGCTCGGACCAGCTGGTCTGCTCCTTGGTGTAGGTGCCGTGTCCGGGATCAATGCAGATCAGCTCGCCTTTGAGACCAGTGCCGCCCTTTTTGTTGTACAAACCCCATTATATCAGTCCCCGCTGCAAATGTCCATGGAAATGCCGAAAAGCCTGCTTTTCGGCAGGCTTTCCGGCATTTTGAAGGAGTGTGGTAGGATGAAAAGAAAGGAGGAAAAAGTGAAAGGTAGAAATTTGTTTATTCAGTTTCAAGCAGAAACGTTTTGATTTTTTCAGCGCTGATTGGTTTTTGCGCAAAGCCGTTTGCAATCAGCTGTCCGTCAGCACAACCCGCGCGGTTGTCTGAGATAAAAATGATCGAAATGGGTAAATCCTGCTTCTTTCGAACGAGCAGGGCGACCTCAAGACCGTTTAGCCCTTTCAGGTCAATTTCAGAAAACAGTGCGTCCACACGGTGGTTATACCCGTGCTTGACGGCAAGCAGCGGGTCAGAGTAGGCGTGAATCTCGCTGTTGGGAAAAACAGAGCGGAGGCAGATGATAAGCGCCTGAAGGGCAGATGGGTCGGTGTCTACCGCGAGTATTTTCATTGGGAAGCCCTCCCTCAAGCCGTTCGTCTGTGACCAGTATACTTCATAATGCGCAACAAAAGCGCAACAAAAAACTTCGAAATAAAAATTTTTTCGAAGTTTTTTAAAATTCTTTAATTTATACGGGTTGCGCCTCAAACCGGCGCTCCAGATAACCGTTCGTAAACTCCGCCCAGCTGTACTGCGTCATGAATTCGCCGGTGTAGCTGTTGACGGCGGCAATGTCGCCCCGACAGAAGTCGTAGAAGTCACAGTCCAGCTTTTCAGTCAGGACACTGAGGATGCCCCGGCTTTTTTGGAGCACGTCCCCGGCGCCCGCCGACCGGAGCGTCTGGGTCAGGTCAGACACAAGGTTGCGCAGATGGCTTTGCAGGGCGCGCGAATCATCCCTTTCCTCCCAGAGAACGGCGGCAATTTCGGCGTTACCGCAACCCGCGCCCCGTCGGCTGACCAGATAGGCGAACAGCTCCTTGGCCTTGGTGCGGGAAAATTGAAGCGGGAGGCCGTCCTTCAGCACCTCGAAGTTTCCGAAGGTTTGGACATAAAGCCTTGTGTCCGCGCGCTTTTCGAGAGGGTGACGCAGGTTCTCAATTTCCTTTTGCACCGCCTCTTTGGTTGCCGGCTTGAGCACATAGCCGCTGGCGTGCAGCGAAAAGGCCTCGCCCATATACCCTGAGTAGCCGGTCACAAAGATAATGTTGATGTTGGGATGGAGCTCCTTGAGCGCTTTTGCAATCTGAAGACCGTTTTGTCCCCGCATCTCAATATCCAGAAAGGCGATGTCGCAGGGCGTTTCCCGCGCAAATGCAATCAGCCGGGACACCTCTTGAAAGGCGTGAATCTCCGCCTGCGGCTGCACTGCCTCAATGGACTCGACCAGCATAGACAGAGCCAGCTCTTCATCATCGGCTGCGATAATTCTCATCTCTTGCCTCCCCCTCCCCGGGATGTACGTCCGTGTGACGCCGAATCCCCCGCAAGTATTCTTCAAACAAATTCTAACACAGTTTCACAGTTTTGCAAATAGCTTTTGTGAATTTGTCGAGTTCTGCCGCCAATTTTTCAGCCAAACATGATATGCTTTGAGCACATGAGGAAGGCCAAGCATGATTTCTGTCCCGCTGAATTCGTATTGTGCTGTCGGGCGCACTCACAAAGGAGGCCCCAGTTTGCTGCCTCGGCCTGCAATACCGGCTATAGTCGGACCACGGAAAACACGATTTGACTTCCCAATACAGTAAAAAAGGGAGTGTCAACCCACGGGTTGACACTCCCTTCAGCCTGTCAAAAAAGTCCAGCATAAGCTGGGCTTTTTTACGTAGATATGGTAAAATATATAAGGGTGATTGTAATGCTGGAAAAAGGATTTGACCTGCGAGCCACGGTAGAAATATTGAACATAGAAGACCGGATACCGAAAGATCATCTGCTGAGAAAAATCGACGGGGCGGTGGATTTCAGCTATATCTATGACTTGGTATGGAGCCGATATAGTAAGGATAAAGGAAGGAAAAGCGTGGATCCGGTGGTGCTGTTCAAAATCGTGCTGATCCAGCATCTTTACGGTATTCCGTCGCTTCGTCAGACCATGCGGGAAATCGACATGAACATGGCATACCGCTGGTTTCTGGGATACAATTTTAGCGAGGCCATTCCTCATTTTGCCACAGTCAGTTATGCATTCGCCCAGCGGTATGACAGCCAGATCGTGGAGGAGGTATTCCGCTGGATTCTGTACGAAGCGGAAAAGGCAGGATACCTGGAGCCGGAAACTGTATTTGTGGATGCGACCCACATTAAAGCCAATGCCAACCTGAAAAAACACTGCAAAAAAGCCATACCGGAGGCGGCACGGGTCTATGATGAACAGCTGCGCAAGGAAATCAACGCTGACCGTGAGAAGCATGGAAAGAAGCCGTTTGATGATGACGACCAAAACGGCGGCGATACTCCCACCAAAACCGTTACAGCCTCCACAAGCGACCCGGACGCGGGACTGTTCCACAAGGGTGAGCACAAGAAATGTTTTGCCTATGGCGCACACACGGTATGCGACCGTAACAATTTCATTTTGGACGTGGAAGTAACCCCCGGCAACCTTCATGACAGTGTGGCATTTGATACGGTTTATGACCGCGTAACGGCACGATTTCCCCAGGTTAAAATGGTCACGGCGGATGCAGGTTACAAAACGCCGTGGATCTGCAAAAAGGTATTTGACGACGGACGGCTGCCGTCACTTCCGTACAAGCGCCCCATGACAGCAAATTATGGACACAAGTGGTACGAGTATGTGTACGATGAATACAATGACTGGATCATATGCCCGGAATATAAAACATTGAGTTATGCGACCACCAACCGCGATGGATATCGTGAATACAAGAGTAAACCGTATATCTGTGAAAGCTGTCCGACACAGCGCATGTGCACACACAGCCGAGACTGTCGGAAAACCGTGACACGGCATGTTTGGCAGGATTATCTCGAATTAGCGGAGGATGTACGGTATTCGCCGAGAGGTAAGGCGGCATATGAACTGCGCAGCCGGACCATTGAACGGGTATTTGCCGATGCTAAGGAAAAGCATGGGATGCGGTATACCCACCACAGAAGCTTGCCCAGAGTCCAAAACTGGGTCAGGCTTAAGTTTGCAGCCATGAATCTCAAAAAGCTGGCGGTATGGCGTTGGAGGGATCGCTTTTCTTCCCTATATTCGCTCCTTTTTGAACTGACTTACGACAAAAGGGTATTTTCACGTGCTTGCGCTTCGTGAAAATACCCTTTCTTTGACAGGCTGAGGAGCTGTTTTATAACAGCTCCTTCTATCTTCAAAACGCGGCCATATACGCACGTCACAGAGCTAATTTTTCAGGCTTTTGTTTTAAACATTTTGTTAAAAACATATTGACAATAAGAGAAATCCGGCCTATAATGGGAGCACAGAAAGAGGTGGACAGAGTGAATGAAACAACCGAACGCATGCTGGTCGTGATTGATGTCATCAACGGGTTTATCCGCGAGGGAGCGCTGTCCGACAGGGGCATTGAACGCATAATTCCGCCAATCGTTCGGATGGTCGGGGCGGCGGCCGAGCGGGAGGATGTCATTGTGGCGTTTTGCGACTGTCATACAAAAGATAGCCCCGAGCTTCAAAGTTTCCCGCCGCACTGTCTGGCTGGAACAAGAGAGAGCAAGCTGGTGGAGGAGCTGCTGCCCTTTGAGAACGATATGACTATCTTCCCGAAAAACTCCACAAACGGTTTTTTGGTTCCGGAATTTGGGGCGCTGCTCAAGACGATGACAGTGCTCAAAGAGGTGACCGTGGTGGGGTGCTGCACCGACATTTGCATCCTCAATTTTTCGGTTGTCCTGAAAAATTACTTCAATGAAATCGGCCGGGAGGTGGAGGTTACGGTGCCCATGGAGGCGGTTGAAACCTTCGATCTGCCGGGTCACCCGCGCGATAAATTTAACGAGATGGCTGTCACACTGATGAAGCAGGCGGGCGTCCGCGTGACCGGATTGGGGGAGGAATAGCATATGCACAAAAGCCTTGTTATGGACTATTACGAGCTGACCATGGCCTACGCCTGTTTTCGGGAAAACCGCCATGAGACACTCTCTTATTTTGACCTGTACTTCCGCAAAAATCCCGACAACGGAGGATACTCCATCTTTGGCGGACTGGATCAGGTGATCGAGTGGCTGTCCGAGTTTTGCTTTTCGGACAGCGATATTGATTTTTTGCGGCAGAAAGGGGATTTTGACGAAGAGTTCCTGACCTATCTGCGCGGCTTTCGGTTTCATGGCGACGTGTGGAGCGTGCCCGACGGGACGCCGATTTTTCCGGGGGAACCGATTGTGACCGTGCGGGGGACGCTGCTCGAGGCGCAGTTGCTGGAAACCCAGCTGCTGCTTCTGGTCAATTACGGCAGCCTGATTTCCACTAAGGCCAACCGAATTGCCCGCGCGGCAGACGGGCGCAGCGTGCTGGAATTCGGCACTCGGCGCGCCCACGGGGAAACCGCCGCGGTGGAGGGGGCGAAATATGCCTACATCGCGGGATGCGACGGCACCGCCTGCGTCGAAACCGAGAAGAGGTACGGCATCCCCAGCACGGGGACAATGGCGCACAGCTTCATCGAATCCTTTGACAGCGAATACGATGCCTTTTGCTGCTATGCCCGCACCTTCCCCGGCAAATGCATTTTCCTGGTGGACACCTACAACACGCTCAAAAGCGGCCTCCCCAATGCGATCCGGGCGGCCAAAGAGGTGCTCGAGCCGGCGGGGCATCGCCTGTGCGGCATCCGGCTGGACAGCGGCGACCTGGCCTACCTCTCCATCAAGGCGCGGGAAATGCTCGATCGCGCGGGGATGCACGACTGTAAGATTGTGGCGTCCAATTCGCTCGACGAAGTCCTGATACGCGACCTGCTCAGCCAGGGCGCGTGCATTGACATCTTCGGCGTGGGGGAGAAGCTGATCACCGCCAAGAGTGACCCGGTGTTCGGCGGCGTGTACAAGCTGGTGGCGACCCAGGAGGGGGGACGGATTGTCCCCAAAATTAAGTTGAGTGAAAACACCGGTAAGCTGACAAACCCCGGCTATAAAAAGGTCTACCGCTTTTACGACAGGACGTCGGGCTACGCGCTGGGCGATGTGGTCGCGCTGCACAGCGAGGAGATTGACAAGCACAGATATACGCTGATCGACCCCAATGAGGAATGGAAAACCACCACGATTGAAAATTACCGCGTCGAGGAACTGCAAAAGCAGATTATCAAGGAGGGCAGGTGTGTGTATGAGCAGCCCTCCATCGAGGAGCGCCGCGCCTACTGCGCCGCGCAGATGGGCACGCTTTACCGGGAGATCACCCGCCTGCGCAATCCCCATACCTACTATGTGGATCTATCCGTACCGCTTCTGACGCTCAAGAAAAAGCTTCTGCGTGAGCACAAAGAACGCATAGAGAGGGAGGGGGAGAGAGCGTGAACAGCATGAGAGAGCTTGGCTATATGCGTGTAGGCGCCGGAGTTCCAGAGGTGCGCGTGGGTGACGTCGGCTTTAACACTGGCCGCATCAAAGAGCAGATGCGTCTTATGGAGGAGAAGCGCGTGGAGATCGCCCTGTTTCCGTCGCTGTCGCTGACCGGCGCGACCTGCGGCGACCTGTACTTTCAGAGCCGTCTGCTGGAGGGGGCGCTGGAGGGGTTGTCCGACCTGCTCGCCGCGTCGCGTGAGATGAACCTTGTGACAGTGGCGGGGCTGCCGCTGATGGTGTCCGGGCGGCTGTACAGCGTATCGGCTGTGTTTGAGCGCGGACGGCTGCTCGGAATTGTGCCCAAAACCCAATGCGGCGGCCGCGAGGTGCGATGGTTTTCGGCGGGGGAGGAGGTCAACACGACCGTCGAGCTGCTGGGGCAAACGGTGCCCTGCCGCGCAGGGCTTGTGTTTGCGCCGCGCGATCATCCTTCGTTTTCCTTCAGTGTTACCCAGGCCGACCCCATGGCTCATTTTGTGACCGTCTCCCGTGACATTGAGCGCACAGGCGCGCTGATCATCCTGAACCCCGGGGCGCGCAAGGAGCGGATGGGCGGCGCGGCTCGCCGCTGTGCTGATATCAAGACGCTTTCAGAGAAGTTTCGCTGCGGCTACGTCTACTGCGGCGCGGGCATGACCGAGTCCACCACCTTTGCCGTATATGCCGGTCAGGCCGCGGTGTGTGAGGCGGGCTGGCTGCTCGCCGAGAATGGGCCGTTTTCGCTGGAGGGCAGCGTGGCCATCAGCGAAATTGACTGCAAAAAGCTGCAATACCTGCGCCGGAGCGTCGCGGGTTTTGTAGAGCAGCCCCAGACCCCCATTCTGTTTGACACGGCCTCAGCCTGTGAAGGGCTGACCCGCACCTATTTGGCCGCCCCCTTTGTGCCGTCTGCGGCGGATCGGGAGGCGCGGTGCGCAGAGGCGTACCAGATGCTGGCGGGCGGTCTGGCGCGGCGGATGATGCACACGGGGCTTCGCACCATGGTACTGGGCATCTCGGGGGGGCTGGACTCCACGCTGGCTTTTCTTGCGGTGGTGGACGCGTGTGACCTGCTGGGCAAACCGCACAGCGACATTATCTGCGTGACAATGCCCGGCTTCGGCACGACCGGGCACACCTATGAAAACGCCGTACAGCTCGTAAAGGGCTACGGTGCCCAGCTGCGCGACATTGACATCAGGGAGGCCTGCCTGCGGCATTTTGCTGACATCGGGCACGACCTCGGCGTGATGGATGCAACCTATGAAAATGCGCAGGCGCGCGAGCGCACCCAGATCCTGATGGACATTGCCAACCAGGAAAACGGACTTGTGATCGGCACGGGGGACATGTCTGAGCTCGCGCTGGGCTGGTGCACCTACAACGGAGACCATATGAGCATGTACTCGCTGAACGCTTCCATTGCCAAGACGTTCATCCCGCATCTGGTTCGGCACAAGGCGGATCTGCTGACCGACCGCGTACTGCGCGGCATTCTGTACGCGATCACCGAGACACCCATCAGTCCCGAACTTCTTCCTCCGAACGGCGGCGACATTAAACAAAAGACAGAGGACGCGGTCGGCCCCTACCGGTTGCAGGACTTTTTCCTGTTCCATTTTCTCAAAAACGGTGCGCCGCCCGAAAAGCTTCTGTTTTTGGCCGAGCGCACCTTTGCGGGCGAATATACGAAAACCGAAATCAAGAAATGGCTGAGGCTCTTTTTGACACGCTTTTTCAGCCAGCAATTCAAACGCAATTGTACGCCCGACGGCCCGCAGATCGGGTCGGTCAGCCTCGCGCCCGGCAATCTTGTACTGCCTGGAGACGCGGCGGCGTCCGAATGGATAAAGGAGTGGGAAAGCGATGCATAAGACGCCCGAAAGCGAATCGGAGTTTCTGCGCAGCTATGACCCAAAAAGCTTTGAAACCCTGTCCCTGACCACTGACATCCTGATTTTTTCCGTGTCGGACGGGGAGCGGGAAAACTACCGCAGACTACCCGAAAAACACTTTTCACTCCTGCTTGTCCAGCGTGACACCCACCCGTTTCGGGGGAAGTGGTGTCTGCCCGGCGGATTTGTGGGCATTGATGAGGACGTCGACGACGCAGCGGTGCGGGTGCTCAAGCGGGAGACCAACCTGAGCGACATCTACATGGAGCAGCTCTATACCTTTGGCGCGCCCGACCGCGATCCGCGCATGCGCATTGTCAGCGTGTCCTACATGGCGCTTGTGGACAAAAACAAGCTCGCCGACCGGCTGCACGACAGGGCATCCTGGTTTCACTGCAAGCTGTCCGAGGAGGAACGCACGCTGTGCGTCGAGCTTGACAACGGGGAGGAGCGGTTTTCGGTGATGCTGTCCAAGCGGCCCTGTCATGGCACAGCGGACAGCTTTAAATTTGAGGTGCTTCACAATGAACATCTGGCCTTCGACCACGCGCTGGTGATTGCGGAGGGCAACCGACGGCTGAAAAACAAAATTGAGTATACCGACATTGTATTCCATATGATCCCGCCCGAATTTACGCTCGGAGAGCTCCGGCAGGTGTTTGAGGTGATTTTGGGCAAAACGCTGCTTGATCCCGCGTTCCGCCGCATGATCGAAAGCCGGGTGGAGAAAACTGGACAGTTCAAGACCGGCGCCGGACACCGTCCGTCGGCGCTTTACCGCTATCGGAAAAATATTTCTAAAAAGACTTGACCTTGACGTTACGTCAAGGTGTACAGTGTGAGTAAAGGAGGGGGAAACACATGGAATATTCTGTAAAAGGGATGAGCAGCCTGTCGGGCGTCAGCACGCGCACACTGCGCTACTACGACGAGATCGGGCTGCTGAGGCCCAAACGGGTCAGCTCAAACGGATACCGCATTTACGGGAGGGAACAGGTGGACACGCTGCAGCAGATCCTGTTTTACCGTGAGTTGGACGTTCCGCTTGAGCAGATCGGAATGCTCCTGCACGCCCCCGACTTTGACCGTGAGGAGGCACTGCGCGGACATCGGGACGCGCTCGTGAAAAAGCGTGTCCGGCTGGATGCGCTTATCCGCACGATGGAACGCACACTGGAGGTTCAGAAAGGAGAATCCGATATGAGTGACAAAGAAAAATTTGATGGGTTCAAACATCAGATGATCGAGGAGAACGAACGCAAATACGGCGCAGAGATCAGGGAAAAGTACGGTGAGGATACCGTGAGTGCTTCCAATCAGAAGTTCATGAACATGTCGAAGGAGCAATATGACCAGGTGACCGCCCTGGGCGATCAGGTGATCGAGCTGTTTGTGAAAGCGTTTGAGGAGGGCGACCCCGCCGGGGGGACCGCGCAGGAGGCTGCCGACTGCCACCGGCAGTGGCTGTGCTTTTTTTGGCCCTCTTATTCCAAGGAACAACACGCCGGCGTCGCGCAGATGTATGTGGACGACCCGCGCTTTACCGCCTACTATGACAAGCACAGGGAAGGGCTTGCCCGCTTTGTACGTGACGCGGTGGCGGTGTACACCGGCATTGAACAGTAAAAAAGCAGGACGGCGTCACCGTCCTGCTTTTTACATCTTCCTGAAAATCCTGAGCAGCCGCCCGGCAGGGTAACTGAGCGCGACGCACAGCGCAATGTCCTTAAACACGAACAGCCCGGCTCCGCCGGCAATGGCACCCCACAAAGTGATTCCGTTTAAATATACGTTGGAAATAAAATAGAGATAACCGATCCCGAAGAGATAATCCACAGCGATGGCGGCAAGCGCACAGAGCAGAATCCGCCACACGGGCAATTCGGGTGACTGCTTTTCCCACCGCTCCCGCAGCAGGCCGCACACAAACGCGGCAATGGGGAAGCCGACGATATACCCGAAGGTGGGGGAGAGGAACGCGGCGGGGCCGCACAGCCCCCCCGAAAACACCGGTAAGCCCACAAGCCCGAGCAGGGCATAGAGAAGCTGGGACAGCGCGCCGTATTTGCTGCCCAGAAGCAGCCCTGCACACACACAGAAAAAGAGCTGGAATGTGATCGGGATGGGCTGGATGACAATGCTTATGTAGGCGCCGGCAATAGACAGGGCGGTGAAAAGGGGAACCAGTGCGAGCATTTTGATGTTTACTTTTTTCATTGACATTTTCCTTTTTTATAAGCATAAAACGAACCGGCGGGTGAAGGCCGGTTCGTTTTATGTGATTTAGTTGTTTTTGTACTTCTGAAGCATGAGCTTGGCGGCCTTATAAATGTCGCCGCAGCCCAGCGTGATCACAAGATCGCCCTCCTGCGCGTGTCTCACAATGTGGTCGGCCACCTCCTCAAAGGAATTGTACCACACGCTGCCGAGGATTTTTGCCGCGAGATCCTTCGTGTAGATGTCGTAGGTGTTGACCTCGCGCGCGCCCATGATCTCGGTCATTACCACATGATCGGCAATGGACAGCGCATCGGCAAAGTCGTCGAGCAAAAGCGCCGTGCGTGAATAGGTAAAGGGCTGGAACACCGCCCACACCGCGCGAAAGCCCATTTCGGAAGCGGCCTGTAGCGTGACGCTCAGCTCCTTGGGGTGGTGGGCGTAGTCGTCCGCGATCACAATGCCGTTCGGACGTCCGAGGATTTCAAAGCGGCGTCCCGCGCCGGAGAACGCGCTCAGGCTTTTGGCAATGCCTTCGGGTGACGCGCCTTGGGAAAGGGCGGCCGTTGCGGCGGCCAGCGCGTTGTGCACGTGGTGCTTTCCGGGGATGTTCAGCGTGATTTTGGTCAGCGGCTCACCGTCGCACATCAGCGTAAATTCGGTGCGCGCGCCGGGCAGCGTGACAATGTTCTCCGCGCAGTAGCGGTTGTGCGGAGCCAGACCGAAGGTGAGAACCTCCCGCTCAATTCCCTCGACCGCCTTCATGGAGTTTTCATCGTCGCCGTTGACCACAAGGATTTTAGAGGTCTGTGTGGCAAACTGTCGGAAGGATTTGATGATGTTGTCGAGCGTTTTGAAATAATCCAGGTGATCTTCGTCGATGTTGAGGATGACCGAAACCGCCGGCGTCAGCTGTAAAAAGGTGTCCACAAATTCGCAGGCCTCGACCACCATGGTGTCGGACTGTCCCAGCCGCCCGTTACCGCCAATGTAGTCGAGTTTTCCGCCGATGACCACCGTGGGATCCATCTTTTCATCCACAAGGATTTGTGTTATCATGGAGGTGACGGTGGTCTTGCCGTGGGTGCCGGACACCGCGATGGTGTTCGGATATTTTTTTGCGATCAGGCCGAGCAGGATCGAACGCTCAATGAGCGGCAGCCCCTTTTCGCGGGCGGCCAGAAGCTCAGGGTTGTCTTTCATGACGGCAGCGGTGTATACGACCGCCTGAGCGTCGCCAATATTTTCGGCGGCGTGGCCGAGCGTGACCGGGATACCGTAGCTGCGTATGCGCGCCAGCGTATCGGTTTCATTGTTGTCAGAGCCGGTGAGAAAATATCCCTGCCCGTGCAGGATTTCCGCCAGCGGGCACATACCCGAGCCGCCGATCCCCACAAAATGGAACCGGCGCACCTGCTCGAGCAGGTCAGAATACCTGTTGTCCATCATATACGCATCTCCTAAAAAAGCTATTAATGTATATTATATGATATCCCCCGGATAAAATAAACACTTTTTTCAAAAATTAGCAGGAAAGGGGCGGGAAGGATGGTTCTTCCTGTATATATCGAGGAAATATTGGAAATCCTGTATGAAAATGGATATGAGGCGTATGTTGTAGGCGGCTGTGTGCGGGACAGCCTCATGGGGAGGACGCCCCAAGATTATGACGTCACAACCTCGGCGCGTCCGGCGGACATTATGCGGATTTTTCCGAGGACCGCGCCCACCGGGGAAAAATACGGCACCGTCACCGTGCTGACAGACTGCGAGCCGGTCGAGGTGACCACTTTCCGCACCGACGGGGACTACCCGGACGGGCGGCGTCCCAATGAAGTGACCTTTACCGCAAGCATAGAAGCGGATCTCTCCCGACGTGATCTGACCGTCAATGCAATCGGCTACAGCCATCGGACGGGGTATGTTGATCCCTTCGGAGGCAGGGAGGACATCGACAAACAGATCCTGCGCACGGTGGGCGACCCGGCTGAGCGATTTTCCGAGGATGCGCTGCGTATCCTGCGGGTGTTCCGCTTCGCGGCGGCACTGGGCTTTCCCATGGAGCTCGGCACGGTGTCCGCCTGTGCACGGCTCATGGATACGCTTGAAAAGGTCAGTGCCGAGCGCATCACGGCGGAGCTGTCCAAAGCCCTCATGGGGGCGTACCCCGTTAGGCTACTTCCCCTTTTTGAGTGGGGCGGGCTGTCCTTTTTAGGATTTCGGCCGCCGGGCAGGCAGATTGCGTGGAATTGCCTGCCTGCCGATCTGTCCTGCCGCTGGGCAGCGCTGCTTTTCCTGTGCGGCAGGGAGGCTCCCCTTGTCATACTGAAAAGGCTTAGGCTCGACAACGTTACCAAACGACTTGCGGGTACAATGGTGACAGCCCTTGGACAGGCGCTGCCACAGACGCCTGTAGCGATAAAACATTTTTTCCATACAGTTTCGACAACTTCAGTTCATAATTTTATGCTAACCTATGAAGTAGTAAACGGTGCAAGCGCAGAAAGGAGCATTGCTGTGTTTGAGAGAATTATGGAGAGAAACGAGCCCTGGAACGTGTCCATGCTGGACATCGGCGGTGACGATCTCATCGGGATGGGCATCGCGGAGGGACAGGCGGTCGGGGAAGTGCTCGATATATTGTGCTGCTGCGTTATTGAGCGTCCTGAGATCAATGAAAAAGAAGTCCTCAAAATGATTGCCACAGAATACTACGGCAAATTTTATCTTTGAGCCAAAACTGATCCGCCGAACTGCGCACCAATCATATGAAACCTCCATAGAATGTAGAGGAATACATTCTAAGGAGGTTTTTCTATGCTCAAAAGCCTTTGTGTGCTTGGGGGCGACGTACGGCAGGCCTATCTCGCGCAGGCGCTTTCCGAGGAAGGCTTTGCGGTGCGGGCGGCAGCCCTGGACCAATATATTTTTTCTGATCCCGCCATCAAGGTGGGCCCGATCGAGCGGGCCATTGAAAAGTCAGACTGTGTGATTCTCCCCCTTCCGGTGACCATGGACGGCGTTTCGCTCAACGCCCCCATGACGGTCAAGCGCATCGATCTTGACCGCGACTTTGCCGAGATGCTCGAGGGGAAATATGTGCTGGGCGGACAGATCGACAAGATCCCCCGTGTCGGGGAATGGACGCGGATGGAGCTTGCAGATTACTACTTACAGGAGGCGCTTATTGTAGGCAATGCGGTGCTGACTGCCGAGGCGGCAATTTCGCTTGCGGTCGCCCAGACGCCCTACGGGCTGGTGCGCTCCAGATGCCTGATCGTCGGCTTCGGACGGATCGGAAAGAGCCTTGCAGGGATGCTTAAGGGCATCGGCTGTGACGTGACTGTCTCAGCGCGCAAAAAGGAGGACTTCGCCTGGATCGAGGCAATCGGTCTGCGCGCCGTGCGCACAGAGGAGCTTAGGGAGCATGTGAGTGACATGGACATCGTGTTCAACACGGTTCCCGTCGTGGTGATGCCCGAGCAGGTTCTGGAGCAGTGCAAGAAGACCGTGCTGGTGATTGATCTCGCCTCCAAACCGGGCGGCGTCGACTACATCCGTGCGGAGGAGCTGGGCATAAAGGCGCTCAAGGCGCTCAACCTGCCGGGCAAATACAGCCCCCGTACGGCGGCAGACCTGATTAAGACGACGGTCAAAAGCATGATTGAGGAGGTGAACAAGCGTGGATAAAAAGAGACTGGGTTTTTGCATGACAGGTTCCTACTGTACGTTTTCCAATGTGATCGAGGTAATGAAGCAGCTTGCGGAGGAATATGACATCCTGCCCATCCTGTCCGAGCACGCCTATGAAACAGACACACGCTTTGGAGAGGCGACGGTTTTTGCGGAGATCATCGAGGAAATCTGCGGGCATTCGATTATCCACACCATCCCCGGAGCCGAACCCATCGGACCCCAAAATATGACCGACATCATGCTGATCGCACCCTGCACGGGCAACACGCTCGCTAAGCTGAGCTACGGGATCACCGACGGGACGGTGACCATGGCGGCCAAGTCCCACCTGCGCGGCGCAAAGCCGCTCGTGCTGGCACTGGCAACCAACGACGCGCTGGGTGCGTCGGCACAGAACATGGGACGGCTGCTCAACACAAAAAACATCTATTTTGTCCCCTTTGCGCAGGACGACGCAGAGAAAAAGCCGCGGTCGCTGGTCGCGGACTTTTCCTGGACCCAGAACGCGCTGAAGGCGGCACTGTGTGGACAGCAGATCCAGCCTCTTTTGCTGTGACGGTTGAAAGCTCGGCGTCAGTGTGCTACAATCAACAAAACGAATGATGCCCGCCCCAATTCCGGGGCGGGCATCATAAAAAGCAAACAAGGAGGAAAATCGTATGCCCATTTGTCCCAACTGTCAAACTGAGTATGAAGAGGTCTGCCCCAACTGCGGACAGGCTGAAGAGCCGCCCCCGTTCATTCACAAAAGCCCTTATGTCCGCGCGACGGTCAAGGTGCTCATGGTTGTGGGCTTTCTGGTGCTGGTTGCGCTGGTGGTGTTCGGCACCGATGCGCTCATCGAGTGGATCAGAGGCCTATTCTGAGAGGCTTGTCCAGTGAAGCTGGGCCTGAAAACAGGACAGGCCATTCTGGTTGACGCCGCTGAAAATGTCACCGTCTCCGGCACGGAAGCGTGAGAGCGTGACCGTGTCGCCGGGACGAATCTCGCTCGAATACACGATGTAAAAGTCCTTGATGCGGTGTTCCCGGAAGGCGCTGAGTCCCGCCATGTCGCAGATCCAGGACAGGTACTTGGCGTTGTTGAGGTGGTTGTTGACGTCAATTTCGCTGTACCGTGGAGAGCGGGTGGTCACCTCGTCGGGTGTTTCCGGAACCTTGAGCCGTTTGGGAAGTTCAAACGGCGCGGGAAGGTCAGACGTGTCGGGGAGGGGGAATACGCCTTCCCGGTCGACAAACATCTCGCGTGTTTTTGTGCCGATGATGACCCAGAGTGAATTGCACTCACAGATCAGCTGTCCGGCCTCGTCATGGACAAGGAAATAACGGGGATAAAAACAGCGCCGTGTCTGACCCGGCCACGTGGTGATGCGTATGCGCTGCCCCCGCATGGGCGGAACGTGCATTTGTACGCAGGTCTTAGTGAGCACCCACGCGAGATCCATGGGATGCATCCGGTCATAGCCTAAGTCAAAACTGTTTGCATGGACGCCGGCAATGTTCTGAAACAGGGTCAAAACAGCCTCCGGCGTCATCCTTTCCATGCAGTCCACATCGGTATCGGGAATGACATACTCCTCGGTATATACGTTCATAGACATATGGAGCCCTCACTTCTTACAGGATATGAATATTTTACACCGAAATGTGTACGAAGTAAACCTTGACATTTACCGGATAACTTGTTATGATTTCTCGTAACCCCTAAAAAAATATACAAGGAGGAAATCAGCAATGCATATCAACACAAAGTGCATTCAGGAAGGCTACAAGCCGGAAAACGGACAGCCGAGGGTTTTGCCCATTGCGCAGAGCACGACCTTCAAGTACGACTCCGCCGAGAGCCTGGGTCAGTTGTTTGACCTCAAGGCAGCCGGACATTTCTACACCCGTCTGTCCAATCCGACCATTGAAGCGGTGGAAAACAAAGTCGCCGCGCTGGAAGGCGGTGTTGGCGCGATGATGACCTCCTCGGGTCAAGCGGCGTCACTGGCCAGCATCTTTAACATTGCCCGCGCCGGAGACCATGTGGTATGTTCGAGCGCCATTTACGGCGGGACATTCAACCTCTTCAACAAGACCATGCGGGAGATGGGGATCGACTTCACATTTGTCCGTCCCGACGCAGACGAAGAGGAACTTCAGGCCGCCTTTAAAGACAATACGAAATGTGTGTTCGGAGAAACCATTTCAAACCCCTCGCTCGATGTGCTGGACATTGAAAAGTTTGCCGGCGCAGCGCACAAAAACGGTGTCCCGCTTATCATCGACAACACCTTTGCAACGCCTATTTTCTGCCGTCCTTTTGAGTTCGGCGCTGACATCGTCGTGCACTCCACCACGAAATACATGGACGGCCACGCGGTATCTTTAGGTGGCATGATCGTGGACAGCGGCAAATTCGATTGGACAAACGGGAAGTTCCCCGGCCTGACCGAGCCGGACGAGACCTATCACGGTTCCCGCTATACCGAACAGTTCGGCGCGGCCGCCTATATCGTCAAGGCGCGCACCCATCTGATGCGTGACCTCGGTATCCAGGCCAGCCCTCAGAACGCATTTTTGCTCAATCTCGGTCTGGAAACACTGCATCTGCGTATGGAGCGCCACAGTCAGAACGCGCTGCGCATTGCGGAATATCTGGAGAAGGACGACAAGATCGCCTGGGTCAAGTTCCCCGGTCTGCCTTCGAGCCCGCAGTATGCGCTGACACAAAAATATCTGCCGGAGGGCACCTGCGGCGTCATTTCCTTTGGCGTCAAGGGCGGGAGAGAGGCTTGCATGACCTTCATGGACAGCCTGAAAATTGCCGCCGTGGTCACCCACGTGGCAGACCTGCGCACCTGTGTGTTGCATCCCGCCAGCACCACGCACCGTCAGCTGAGCGACAAGCAGCTCGAAGAGGCGGGGGTTTCGGTCGATCTGATTCGTTTTTCGGTGGGTCTTGAGCATGCCGACGACCTGATTGCGGACATTGCGCAGGCACTCGAAAAAATATAATCAGCTGATAAAAGCTTAAAAAAACAGCCGCAGGGGATGCCCCCTACGGCTGTTTTTTATGTTGCCTGCATCAGAACAAAGGAGTTGTACAGGTTTAGTCTTCCGTATCCCCATTGTGCGTTGGGGTATACGGTGTTCGGATCCCGGATACAGCCGCGGATCAAAAAGGACTTAATCCGGGAGGTGTTGAGGGACGGATCGTTTCCATTCACGACGCCCCACTGCATCATCAGCGCGCTCGCTCCTGTCGTCATAGCTGCGGCAACGCTGGTTCCTGTCATGGTTCCATGGCCGTCCGGGTATTCGGCACCGACATTGACGCCGGGGGCGGTCAGGTCGGGGCTCATCTTGGGCGTCCGCGTCGGTCCCCAAGAGGAAGCGGTGTACAGCCCGTTGTTTTGAGAGTTATAGGCGCCGCAGGAGATGACGCCGAAGGTGGTGGCAGGAGACACGATGGTGAAATTGGGGGAGGGGGACAGAAAGGTGATACCCGGTTCAATGAAGCCGGTGATGGGCAGCCACATGTGAAAGGAACCGTCCAGGATAATGTCTCCATACAGCGTGATGGTCCAGATTCCGGGTGTGGCGTTTTGAATCTTAACGATGGTCACCTGTGCGCCGGAGCTTTCAAGCGGATACAGGTACTGCACGGTGATGATTGAACGCTCAAGCACCAGGCTGGTTTGATATTGAGACCCGGGCTTGGCGGGGACACGCCCGACCCTTTCCCCAGCCGGGGAAGTCAGGGATACGGAGAAGAGATCGGCTTCGGTGTTCCAGATGGTCATATATATGTTGCCGCCATTGTCGCCCACCTGAATATCCACATTTTGTGTTCCGCCCTGCTCTTCGATGATCCCCTGCGTATGGTGGCGCGCATCGCTTTCATTGCCGGCGGCCGCGCAGAGGCATACTTTGCTGTGATACGAAAGCTCGTTGAGGTATTGTTCAAACAGAGAGAAGCCGTCATTCCCGCTGTAATTGCTGCCGAGCCCCAGACAAATCACCACAGGTCGGTTCAGTTCCTGCGCTTTGCGGTAAATATAGTCAACGCCCTGCATGACCGAGGTGCTTAAATAAGCATTTTGCTGTGCGGCGGGGATCAGATAACGATCATAATAAAAAGGGCGCGCCTGGGTAAGCTTGACGACGATCAGCTCGGCGTCAGGAGCTGCACCGATATTTTGCGCAGTGGGTCTGCCGGCCGCGAGGGAGGCCAGAAAAGTACCGTGGCCGACCGTGTCCTGCTGTGGCACGATGACATGCGGATCCTCTGAGCTCAGCGCCGCATCAATCTGTTCCTTTGAGTATTCGGCGCCGAAATGGTAGTAGTCGGGAGCATTGCCCAGGGCGGTCTGATCCCATAAATACTGAATTTTACTGGTGCCGTCCTCATAGATAAAGGCGTCATTTGTATAGTCAATTCCGGTATCCACAAAACCGATCAATACACCCCGTCCGCTCAGGTCAAGAAAGGGAGAGCTCTGCACCCTGGGGATGCCCGCCGCCTCCAGGTTTTTCAGATCCATCAGCCCGACCACGGTGGGGAAAATGTTAAAAGTCACCACACCAAATTCGTCAAGCAGCAGAGAGGCGTTTTCTGCTTTGGCGTATATAATGACAAATCCGCCGCTCAGAACGGGGCCAAGCCGAGCATTGGAACCCCGTTCATTCAGTAAATTCAAAAGAGCCGAGCTCTCCAGTGTCACATATTCCACCGTGTCAGGTTCCAAAATGAATTGCTCTAAGGGAACTTCTGGACTGCTCATAGACAGCACCTCCTTCTATATAGTTTGAAGAAACAATTCATCCATTGTGTCTTGCAGACATAACTGTCCATAGCCCCATATGGGATTGGGATAGTCCAAATCGGGCGAACGGGACGCGCCCTTTCGCAGGTATGCTTTGACCTTTGCCCCGTACAGAAAGGGGTCATGGCCCTGCACAATGCCCCACTGCATCATCAGCGCCGCTGAGCCGGTCACAAAGGGCGCGGCAATGCTGGTTCCGCTGAAAGCGTCATAGCCGCCGCCCGCCCGTGCCGTTACAATGGCCACCGCGGGCGCCACAAGATCGGGCTTGACATACACTTCCTCCCGGGTATAGCCCCGTCCGGAAAAAGAAGCGGCGCTGTTTGTGGCGGAGTTATAGCCCCCCACGGCGATGACGTTCAGAGCAGTGGAAGGGAGGGTGAGTGTGGTCGCCGTGCTTGGCTGAAGAAACGCTGTGGAGGTGGTCACCTCTTCTACGGTGGGGAGCCAGAGATCAAAGTCGCCGACCACCACATGATCCCCGCGCACAATCAGGCGGAAAAGCCCGCTGGGCAAAACCTCCTGACGCGTCTCAATGAAGAAAAAAATTTCCTGGGCGACGCTGTATCGTGTGGGCTGTCCGTAAAAAATGGACATATTGGCGTTTTGGGAAGAAAAATAAGTTATAGGGTCGCCGGAACGGATGATGCCGCTCGACAGACCCGAAGGGGTAATCAGCTCAACCGACAGGTCATCGACAAAATTTTTCCACATGGTTACATAGACGTTGGGATAGCCGCCTGAGACAATGAAATCCACATAGACGGTTTCACCCTGGGCAATGCGGGCGCTAAAATGATGCCCTGCGGATCCCTCGTTCCCTGAAGAGACCACAAAGACTGATTTCCAGGTGTCGGCCATCGCGTTGACGTATTCCTCAAACAGGGAGTTTCCATTGTGCGCCCCGTTGTTGGAGCCAAAGCTCAGGTTGATTGAGACGGGCATGGAAAGCAGAACCGCTTTATCATAAATGTACTTGATTGCCCGCATGATTTCAGAGGTGCGTGCAGAGGAATCTGAACCGTTCTGCCCCAGACGGACGACAAGCAGGGTTGAATCGGGTGCGACGCCAACATTTTGACCGGAGCTTGCGCGGCCGTTTCCGGCGGCAACACCTGCGACAGCGGTGCCGTGCCCAACGGTGTCCAGATCGGGGATCACGGAGAAGGGATCCACGCTCTGCAAAGCCTCGTTGAGCTGATCGTTTGTATATTCGGTTCCCTCATTGAACCCGTTCGGGAAGGGGCCGTCGCCGGTTTGATCCCAGAAGAAAAGGATGCGGCTTGTGCCGTTTTCATTGCGAAAGTCAGGATGGGTGTAATCAACACCGGAGTCAATGATAGCGACCAGCACACCCTCTCCCGTGAGATTATAACCGTCAGGAGAATGCACGGTAGTGATGCAGGAACGCGCAAGACTTTGCCTCAGGTTATGGGTGATGATTTTGGGAAACTCAATGTACTCAATGCGCGGGTCGGCATACAGTGCTACAATGCGACTCGCCGGAGCGTTGATGATGGCATACCCTTTTCCGAGGTCCTCGGCTTCGACCTCCAGCTGTTCGGCCAATTCGTCAAGTACTCCGTTAAACTTGACAATGACTTCCAGGTTTTGGACAGGCAGAATCCCTTCAAGGCGTCCGGTAATTAAGTTAATGTCGTTGAGCAATATTTATACACCTCCTACGACGCAAAACAATCCAGAGTATTCCAGGGAAAGCGCGTGTATACCCAGTTTTGCCCGTTCCAGAGATGCCCATAAATCAGATCTCCCTCCAGCTTGGACGGGAACATCCAAAAGGATTGCCCGGTGACAACCCAGACATAGATATATAGGCGCATGTGACTCATGAGAAATTCCGGTATGGCATTGTGAAACCCCTGACAATAGGGTGGAGAGCCTTTGGGAGGCGGGGAAGGCGGCAGCGAAAACCCATCCTCAGTAAACATTGAATTTCCTCCTTTTTTTGAAGAATCTCTTCCAGTATATGCATCGAAAGGCTTTTTTTATCACATAATATGAAATTTGGAGTCACCGTCCTGTGCCGCGCCGCATACTATATCTTTGACAAAGCAGCTTCGGGGCGGAGTGCCCCGGAAAGGAGTGTGACAGGATATGCCAGATGGCCGTTTACAAATCGGAACCTTTTTGGTGGATGCCGGCCTGCCCGCCGAATTTGCCACCGTACGCATCACCCAGCACGGGGATCCGTCCGCAGTCGTAGAGGAGATTGTCACCGACGAGTCGGGACAGAGCCCGGAGGTAACCCTTCCGGCGCCGTCCCTGGACTTATCGCTGGAGCCTCAGCGGGAGGAAATTCCCTACAGTGAGTATGACGTGTACGTCAGCACGTCAGGGTACCAGACGACCATCATGGAGGGGGTGCAGATATTTCCCGACATCACGGCGATTCAGGACGTGAGCCTGATTCCGCTTGCGCCCCAAGTTCAGGCTGGCCGCAACATTCTTATTGACGACAATACCCTTTGGGGAAACTTCCCGCCCAAAATACCGGAGGAAGAGGTCAAGCCGCTGCCCGAATCGCTGGGGCTTGTGGTGCTGCCCAATCCGGTTATTCCTGAATTTATCATTGTGCATGACGGGGTGCCGGACGATGTGTCTGCGCCCAATTACTACATCCCCTATAAAAGCTACATAAAAAACGTAGCCAGCTGTGAAATCTATTCCACCTGGCCGACAACGACCATTGAAGCAAACATTCTGGCCATTATCTCCTTTACGCTCAATCGTGTCTACACCGAGTGGTACCGCGGCAAGGGCTATAACTTTACCATCACCAGCTCGACCGCCTATGACCACGCGTTCTCCTACAACCGCAACATCTACGACAGCATTTCCCGTGTGGTCGACAACCTGTTCAGTACGTTTGTCACCCGCCCGAATATCCGCCAGCCGCTTCTGACGCAGTACTGCGACGGGGTGCAGAGCCTGTGCCCGGACTGGATGACACAGTGGGGTTCCAAATCACTGGGCGATCAGGGTTACGATGCGGTGCGCATCCTGAGGAGCTTTTACGGGCAGGACATTTTCCTTATGGGCGCTGACCGTGTGGCCGGTGTACCCAGTTCCTATCCGGGCTACAACCTGCAGGTGGGCTCCACCGGGCCGGCCGTGCGCACCATTCAGGAGCAGCTGAACGCCATTGCAAACAATTACCCGGCCATCAATAAAATGCCGGTGGACGGCGTCTTCGGAGAGCGCACGCGGCTGGCGGTTGAGACCTTTCAGAGTGTGTTCCACCTTCCGGCCAGCGGCATCGTCGATTTCCCAACCTGGTATAAAATTTCCGATATCTACGTTTCGGTGACCCGAATCGCAGAATTGAGATAAAGAGAAGCGTCCCTGACGAAACATTCGACAGGGACGCTTTTTTGCATCAGAAAACCCGCAAACGCCCATAAAATAAGCATTTGCGGGTTTATAAGGGTTTGGTGCCGGTGACCGGGGTCGAACCGGTACGGTGTCGCCACCACTGGATTTTGAGTCCAGCACGTCTGCCAATTCCATCACACCGGCATGAATTTCCCGGTTACTATGATACAGAGGAACCGGGAAAACACTGAAAAGTATACAGGACAAAACCGGTTTTGTCAACGTCGGTTTTTTACGCCTCAATGCGTTTGCGCGCCGCTTCAGACAGTGCGCCGCATTTGGCCTGTGCGGCGGCCCGGTCAGCGCCGACCGCTGTGATATAGCTCTTGAGCTTGGGCTCGGTGCCCGACGGGCGGAAAATCACACAATGCCCGCCTTCGAGGAAATAGGACAGCACGTCGGATTTGGGCAGCTTGATCTCGGTACGTATCCTGGCGGTCAAATCAGTATCGGTCGACGCGAGATAGTCACAGCAGCGGAGCACCCGGTCACCGCCGAATTCGGTCGGCGGGTTTTCGCGCAGACTGATCATCAGATCTTTCATCTTGGCCATGCCCGCGGCTCCCTCGAACTCGAAGCTGAGCAAGCTGTTCAGATAGTTGCCGTATTCGCTGTAGATGCCGTCCATCAGTTCGATCAGGGAACGCCCCTGCTTCTTGTAATAGGCGGCCATCTCGCAGATCAGCATGGAAGCGACCACCGCGTCCTTGTCGCGCACATGGTTTCCGGCCAGATAGCCGTAGCTCTCTTCAAAGCCGAACACATAGCGCTCGGCCTGCTTCTCCGCCTCGAGGAAGCCAATCTGTTCGCCGATATACTTGAAGCCGGTCAGCACGTTGATCAGTTCACAGCCGTACTTTTCAGCAATGCGGGCGGCCAGCTCGGTCGTGACAATGGTCTTGATCACAACCGGCTGCGCGGGCAGGGTGCCTATTTCACGGCGGTTCTCCAGGATATAGTTGAGCAGCAGACAGCCCACTTCGTTGCCGCTCATCAGGCGATATTCCTCCCCGTCGGGCACAGCAATGCCCACACGGTCGCAATCGGGGTCGGTTGCAAGCAGCAGGTCGGGGCGCTCGGCCTTGGCCGTCTCAAGCGCACACTCAAAGCTCTGCCGGATTTCAGGGTTGGGGAAGGGGCAGGTCTTAAAGGAGCCGTCGGGCAGCTCCTGCTCCTTGACAACAACAACCTGTGCGCATCCCGCGCGCGCGAGGATCTCCCGCACCGGCTTGTTTCCGGTGCCGTTGAGGGGTGTATAGACGACCTTGAAGCTGCCTCCCTCATAGACGTCGGTTCGCACCCGCTGTGAGAGCGTGTGCACATAGAAGCTCGCAATCGTTTCCCGGGGCACAAATTCAATGAGCCCCTTTGCCTGACCGTCCTCAAAGGACATAAGCTTGACGTCGTCAAACAGGTCAAGCTTCGTGATGTATTCATACACCCGTCCGGCGTTTAAGTCGGTCATCTGACACCCGTCGCTGCCGTAGCACTTAAAGCCGTTGTATTTGCCGGGGTTGTGGCTGGCGGTCAGCACGATGCCTCCGTCACAGCCCAGCTCGCGCACCGCAAAGGAGAGCATAGGCGTGGGCATCAGCTCAGAATAAATGAAAACCTTAATGCCGTTGGCGGCCAGCACGGCGGCCGCTTCCTGCGAGAAATAATCCGACTTGTGGCGGCTGTCATAGGCGATTGCCACAGAAGGGTTCTGCACCGTTGCGTTCAAAAAGTCGGCGAGACCCTGGGTGGCCTTGCGGATGGTATATACGTTGAGGCGGTTGGTTCCGGCGCCGATGATGCCCCGAAGGCCCGCCGTCCCGAATTCAAGCTCCCGGTAAAACCGCTCGTAAATCTCCTCTTCGCTGTCCGCGATGGCAGCCAGTTCGGGGATCAGGTCAGGATCGGCGGTTGCCTTTTCGGTCCACAACTGATAGGGTTCACGGATTGTGTCAGTAAGCGTCACAACAATCACTCCTCTCAAGAAATCTCTTTATATTATCCCAGAAATCAGGGAAAGCGTCAAGCAAAACTTGGAAGCGGGCCGGAATCAGTTCCGGCCCGCTTCGCTATCAGTGCGATAAAATTTTTAGCCTTCGTAATGGAGCGCCTCAATGGGGCGCAGCTTGGACGCACGATTGGCGGGGTAAAGGCCGAATACAACGCCAATCAGAATGGAGAAGCCAAGTGCCAGCTCGATGACCGAAAGGGACAGCGAGAGGGGCATGGACAGAGCACTTTCCAGTATGCTCATCAGCCCCAAGGAGAGCAAGAGCCCAATCACCCCCCCCAGACCGCTGATCACAAGCGATTCAATCAGAAATTGCGTGAGGATGGCGCTTCGTCCGGCGCCGATCGCTTTGCGGATACCAATTTCACGGGTGCGCTCGGTGACCGACACCAGCATGATGTTCATGATGCCGATGCCGCCCACCAGCAGGGAGATGCCGGCGATCCCTCCCAGCATGAGCGTCATGGTGGCGGTCATGCTGCTCAGGGATTCAAGCATATCGCTCTGCTTCTGGATGGAAAAGGCGTCCTCATCATTGTTATACTTGGCCAGCAGGTAGTCCTCAATGGCGTACTGCGCCGTTGTGACATCGTCGGGGGAGGCGGCGGAAGCATAGAAAGTTGAGATGCCCTTCTGGTTAAACATGCGCTCGGCGAGCGTGAAGGGGATCATGATCTTGCTGTCGTTGGAGGTCATGGAGGTGGTGCCCTGCTCTTCGAGGATGCCCACAACGGTGAAATCCTGGCCGGAGATGGTCAGCGTTTCCCCGATGACATTGCGTGTGCCAAACAGCTCATCCGCCACCTCAGCGCCGATGATCGCAATGAGGGTGCGGTTGTCGATGTCGGGCCCGGTGATAAACCGGCCACTGTCCACCGTGATGTTGCGGATTGTGTCATAGCCCGGCACGGTGGCCTCAATCGTGGCGTCAAAGGTGTTGAGCCCCGCCTTGGCCGTCTCAGACTGCGTCATGACCGGCGCGATGCCGCTGATGCCGTGAGACCCCTCCAGTTCGTGCAGCTCGGACAGGGTGACCTTGGCCGCCGAATCGCGGTAGCCCCGGATGCTGACCGAAATCAGGTTGGTGCCCATACTCTCGATTGTGCTCTCGATGCTTGACGTGGAGCCCTGTCCGATCGAGATGAGCACGACGACAGCGATGACGCCGATGATGATGCCCAGCATGGTCAGGAAGGAACGCATTTTGTTCGCGAGGATGGATTTAAAAGACATGCGGATGGACTGGATAATCACGCGCAGCCCTCCTTTGTATCACTGAAGATTTTGCCGTCCATAATGTTGATCTGACGCTTGGCATGCTGTGCCACCTTGCTGTCATGGGTGATTAAGACAATGGTGTGGCCCTGAGCGTTGAGCTGATCAAACAGCTGCATGATCTCCGCGCCGGTGTGGCTGTCCAGGTTGCCGGTCGGTTCGTCGGCAAGGATAATGGAGGGCTGCGTGGCCAGCGCGCGTGCGATGGCCACGCGCTGCTGCTGTCCGCCCGACAATTCATTGGGACGGTGCTTCATGCGGTCGCGCAGCCCGACACGATCCAGCGCGCTGTTCACCCGATCCTGTCGTTCCTGACGTCCCATGCGGCTGTAAATCAGCGGAAGCTCAATGTTTTCATAGGCGTTCATTTTGCCGATCAGGTTAAAGCCCTGAAAAATAAAGCCGATTTTTTCGTTCCGGATGGCGGCGAGCTCCTGCTCGGAGTATTCCTCAATGGGCATGTCGTCCAGAATATAGGTGCCGTCGTCGGCGATATCCAGACAGCCGATGATGTTCATGAGCGTGGATTTGCCCGAGCCGGACGGACCGATGATGGCGACGTATTCGCCCTCCTCCACTGTCATGGTGATGCCGTCAAGCGCCTTGACGACCTCGTCGCCCATGACATAATGCTTGGTGATTCCGTTCAGTGCAATCATACGTACTCACCCCTGTCTGTCGAAGGTCGGTCCATCACCGCCGCCTTGCTGTCCTCTTTGGGTACCGCCGGCCGGAGGAGCGCCTTCTCCGCGGATTGCCATGCCTCCGCCCATGCCGCCCATCTGGAACATCATGTTGCCATTGTCAGAGGAGCCTGAGCGGACGACGATCACCTGATCGGAGTCGCTGAGGCCGGAGAGTACTTCGGCGTAGGTGTCGTCGGACAGGCCGGTTTTAATTTCGGTCATGACGCCGGCGGTTTCACCTTCCGCCTGAGAGGGGACGCCTTTCGAAATCATGACAAAGGTTTTACCCTGACGGGTGATCAGCGCATTCTGGGGAACCAGCAGTACATCCTTCTTCTCTTCGATCACGATGTCCGCCGTGGCCGACATGCCCGGAAGCAGGCGGTCGTCCGACTTGACATTGATGGAGACCGGGTATTTGGTTACGCTATTTTCGGTGGTGCCGCTGGCGGAGATGAAGGTCACTTCACCTTCAAACGTCTCGTCCTCCAGTGCGTCAATCTCAATTTTGACGGCCATGCCCTCCTTGACGTTCAGGATGTCAAGCTCGTCGACCGAGACATCGAGGGTCATGGAGCCGGTATCGCTGACCGACAGGGAGGTGTTTTCTCCAATGGCCTGGCCGTTTTGCAGCTCCAGTGCGCCGAGAATGCCGTCGTAGGGGGAGACAAGCGCGTTGCCCTTGGCGCGGTATTCAATCGCCTGGTTGAGCTGCTCTACCAGCTCAGAAACCTCGGCGAGCTTGCTTTCATACTCGCTTGAGATGGGCAGGTTCTTCAGACGAATCAGGGTTGTACCGTTGTAAATTTTCTGGTTAAGCGACACCGGGATACTCTTGCAGGTGCCGACGTTGCCGGTGATATACTGGGGATGGTTGATTTCCAGCGTGCCCTTGCCCAGTTCCTTGCCGTCATAGGTGACGGTCGCCTCCTCGCCCGGCGTGGGAACCTTGTCGTCCAGCAGGATGACGCAGGATTTGCCGTCGGCGCCGAAGGAGGAAATGGTGCCGGTCTTTTTGGCGCTGTTTTTCAGGGTGACGGTCACTTCATCGTTGAGGGTCAGCCCCTCGGTGGAACCCACCGTCAGGTTGATCTTCATTTTGCCGTCCACCGACACGACCATCAGCGCGCTCTTTTCCACCATGACGGTTTTGATGTCGTCGCCCTTTTCCACATAGATGATCTTTACGCGTCCGGACACCTTGGAGGAAATGTAGGAGGTGGCGGTGTCGCCGCTGTACTGGGAGAGTGACTTATTGCCCGTGTCAACGCTCGACTGCAGTTCGATGATTTTCGCGTTCAGGCTGTCGGCGTCCAGCGTGGCGATCACGTCGCCCTCGGAAACCCGTGCCCCTGTCTTAAGCGCCACCTCGTCGATCTTGACCCCTTCGGGCAGTGTGAAGGAGTTGGAATTCGACAGCGCGAGCGAGCCGGTTCCGGTTACGCTTTTGGAAAGGTTGCCGCGGGTGAGAGGAACGATTTCATTTTGAATCGTGACTTTGCTTGCGTTGCCGTTGCTCAGTAAAACGCTGACAACAATGATGACAACGAGCACGACGCCCAGAATAATCAGGTTGCGGATGGTTTTCTTTCTGCGCTTGCTCATGGGCTTTTTGGGGGCGGTCTGCGCTGCGGAGGCATTGGTTACAGGCGCATTGGTCATGAATGTCACTCCAGTCTGTTTTTGATATTTCCATTATAATGAAAAGGTGAAGCGAAAGTATCCGCAAAATTGAGGTAAGTTTGCGGTATTTGAATTTTCCGGCCAATTGGTAAGAATTCGCCCGCAGTCGTCCAATTGACGGAACAGAGTAAGTTTGGTATACTGGACGCAGAATCAGATCAACAGACAGGAGAGAAAGACTATGCTGAATTTTACCTTTTACAGCCCGACTTATTTTGTGTTCGGGAAAGAGAAAGAGAAAACCGCCGGACACTATGTCAAACGCTTCGGCGGCAAAAAAGTGCTCATTCATTACGGCGGCGGCTCCGTGGTCAAATCGGGGCTGCTTGACCGTGTAAAGGTCTCGCTCGACGCCGAGGGCATCCCGTATGTCCTGCTGGGCGGCGCGCAGCCCAACCCCCGCGCGGCGCTCGTGTACGAGGGCATCGACCTGTGCCGCAGGGAGAGCGTGGATTTTGTGCTTGCGGTCGGCGGTGGCAGCGTCATCGACTCGGCCAAGGGGATCGCACTGGGCGTGCCCTATGACGGCGACTTCTGGGACTTCTATAAAAAAGACATTTTTGTGGAAACCGCCCTGCCGGTGGGCACCATTCTAACCATCCCCGCGGCGGGCAGCGAAGGCTCGCCCGACTCGGTGGTCACGCACGAGGACGGCATGATGAAGCGTGCCGCCCACGGGGAACCGTTGCGCCCCGCTTTTTCCATCCTCAACCCCGAGATGACCTACACGCTGCCTGCCTACCAGACGGCGGCCGGCGCGACCGACATCATGGCGCACCTGATGGAGCGCTATTTTACGAACACGCCCGAGGTAGAGGTGACCGACCGGCTGTGTGAGGGGCTTCTCCTGACCATGATCAAGGAAGTGCCCCGCGTCATCGAGAAGCCCGACCACTACGACGCCCGCGCCAACATTATGTGGACAGGCATGGTCGCCCACAACAACATCTGCGGCGTGGGACGTGAGCAGGACTGGGCGAGCCACGGCATCGAGCACGAGTTGTCGGCGCTGTACGACTGTGCGCACGGCGCGGGTCTCGCGGTGATTTTCCCCGCGTGGATGCAGTATGTGTACAAGCACGACATCGCCCGCTTTGCGCGCTTCGCGGTCAATGTGTGGGGCTGCACGATGAATGAGCAGAACCCCGAAGCGACCGCCCTCGAAGGCATCGGAAAAACCAAGGATTTCTTTAGGTCGATCGGTATGCCCGTGAGCTTCGCTGAGATCTGCGCGAAGGAGGAGGACATCCCCCTGATGGCGAAAAAAGCGCTGACCGAGATCGGCAGCGACACGCTGGGCAACTTCGTGCCCCTCAGGGTACCCGATGTGGAAGCAATTTATAAATTGGCGTTATAGCGATAAAACAAGCGCGCCCGGAAGGGCGCGCTTGTTTTATCTAGATGTAGGTCCGCTCACACACCTCGTTGATCTTTTCTCTCAGCTTCAAAAAATCCTCAAAGGCCTCGGGCTTCTGGTTGGGGTTGCGCAGCAGCGCCGCCGGATGCAGCATGGGCATCATCCACGTTCCGTTCTTGAGCGTCCATTCGCCGTGATCCTTGGTGATTTTGATGTCGGGGCGAATGAGCCGCAGCGCCGCGATGCGCCCTAAACACACAATGATTTTCGGGCGGATGAGCGCCACTTGGTTGCGCAGCCATGAGAGACAGGCCTCCTGTTCCTCGGGCAGCGGGTCGCGGTTTCCCGGCGGGCGGCACTTGACCATGTTGCCGATATATATGTTCTTCTCGCGTGACAGGTCGACCGCCATAAGCATTTTGTCAAGCAGCTTTCCGCCGCGCCCGACAAAGGGCTCGCCCTGCAAGTCCTCCTGTTCACCCGGGCCTTCCCCGATCAACATGACCTCGGCCTTGGGGTTGCCCACGCCCACGACCACATTGGTCCGCTCCTCGCACAGGCCGCACTTTGTGCACGACCGGCAGTCGGATTCAAGCGCTTCCCAGTTTGTATACATAGGAGATACCTCTCTTTCGAAATTCGTCCTATTATACCACAGCGCCCGGACAATTGACAAGCGCGGCGCTTTGTGATACAATGCAGAAAAATGAAAGCAAAGAAGACGTGTGAGTAGTACATAACCGCGCTTTTCAGAGAGAGGGCATCACCGGCTGCAAGTGCCCTTACCCGCCTTTGTACGAAATTTCAGCGTTGGAGCTCCCCGTGAAAAGCATTGGTGCGGTAAGCGGGGTGTAGCCGCTGCATTAAGGCGGGCATAAGTGCGCGGGGCATCCCGCGAATTTGGGTGGTACCGCGAGGAAATCTCGTCCCTTATTACGGTTAAGGGCGGGATTATTTTTTTTGTAAAGGAGATCGAAATGATGTTGGAAAAAACAGCAGGGATTCGCTCAGAATTCCAGGCGCTCATCAAAGAAGCGGCCAATTCGGCCGACGTGGAACGGCTGCGGATCGAATTTCTGGGTAAAAAGGGGCAGGTGTCCCAGCTTTTGGGCGAACTCAAAAACGTGGCCAATGACCTCAAGCGTGAGGCGGGCCAGCACATTAACGACGTAAAACGCCTGATTGAGGAGGAGCTTCAGCGCAAGCTTGAGGAAATCTCCCGCATGGAGGTGCAGCTGCTGATCGACGCGGCGGAGAGCTATGACGACACGCTGCCGGGCGGGGGAGAGAAGGGCTCGTTTCATCCCATCACGCTGGTGCAGCGCGAGCTGGAGGAAATCTTCCAGAGCATGGGCTTTGCGATCGAGGATTACGTCGAGGTGGTGGACGACTTCCATAATTTCGAAGCGCTCAACATCCCCAAGAACCACCCCGCCCGCGACATGCAGGACACCTATTATCTCAGCAACGGGCAGCTTCTGAAAACCCATACCTCCGCTGCGCAAAACGCGATCATGCGCAAATACGGCGCGCCGCTACGCGCGGTGTTCCCCGGACGCTGCTTCCGCAACGAGTCGACCGACGCCTGTCATGAGAACACCTTCTTCCAGATGGAGGGCATCATGGTCGACGAGAACATCTCTATCTCGAACCTGATTTACTTCATGAAAACCATGCTGTCGGAGGTGTTCAAACAGGACATTACGGTGCGCCTGCGCCCCGGCTTCTTCCCCTTTGTCGAGCCGGGCTTCGAGCTGGATATCAGTTGCCTGATCTGCGGCGGCGAGGGCTGTCCCTCCTGCAAAAACTCCGGCTGGCTGGAGCTGTGCCCCTGCGGCATGATCCATCCCAACGTCCTCCAGTACGGCGGCATTGACACCGAGAAGTACACCGGCTTTGCCTTTGGCCTGGGGCTGACACGCCTGGCCATGATGAAGTACGGCATTTCGGATATCCGGACGTTCAACTCGGGCAATCTTAAAGCGCTTTCGCAATTTGTAGGGTAAGGGGGTAATCATATGTTAGTATCGATGAACTGGATCAGGGATTATGTGGATCTTTCGGGAATCGGCATTGAAGAACTCATCCAGCGTTTTACGTTGTCCACGGCCGAGGTTGAGGACGTGTTTTATAAAGGCAGCGATGTCCAGGGCGTATACGTCGCGCAGATTGAGCGGGTGGACAATCATCCCGACTCAAAAAAGCTCCACCTGCTAAAGATCAGCACAGGAGACAGGGTCTATGACTGTGTGTGCGGTGCGCCTAACGTGGCGGAGGGGCAGAAGGTCGCTTTTGTGGTGGCAGGCGGACGCCTGCCCGGCGGTGAGATCACCGAGGCCACCGTGGCGGGTTATCCGTCCCAGGGCATGTGCTGCTCGGAGGCGGAGCTCGGCATCAGCGACGACCACTCTGGGCTGATGGAGCTGCCGGACGACCTCACGGTGGGCGCCGACCTGTGCGACGTCTACCCGATTCGCGACGTGGTCTTTGAGGTGGATAACAAATCGCTCACCAACCGGCCCGACCTGTGGGGGAACTACGGCATTGCGCGGGAGTTTTCGGCCATTACCGGACGCCCGCTCAAAGCCCTTTCGCTCTCGGACGATGCCTTTGACCTGCCCGGGAAAACCGAGGTGACCATCGGGCGGGAGGATCTGGCGTACCGCTACTCCTGCCTGAAGATGGAAAACATCAAGCGGACGAAAAGCCCCGTCGACATGAAAATCCGCCTGACCTACTGCGGCCTGCGCCCCATAAACCTGCTCGCCGACCTGACCAACTACATCATGCTTGAGCTTGGCCAGCCCACCCACGCCTTTGACGCGGAAAAAATCGACTGCATCCGCGTGGATACGCCCAAGGAGATGCTGCCCTTTGTGACGCTGGACGGGGTCGAGCGCACCGTGGACGCCGACACTCTGCTCATCTACAACGGCACACAGCCTGTCGCCATCGCGGGCATCATGGGCGGCCTGAATTCGGAGATTGTCGGCACGACCACGAGCGTCCTGCTGGAATCGGCCAACTTTGACGGCGTGTGCGTGCGAAAATCCTCCTCGCGGTTGGGGCTGCGCACCGATTCGAGCATGCGGTACGAGAAAACCCTCGACACTGAGCTGACCGTGACCGCCATCCGCCGCTTTGTGTTCCTGCTGACCAGCGTTGACCCCGGTGCGCGCGTCGGCTCCGGGCTGTCCGACGTCTATGTCAGGCGCTTCCCGGAGATTGAGCTTTCCTTCACAAAAGCCTACGTAGACCGCTACACCGGTATCAACATCAGCGCTGAACGCATCCTGGGCACGCTGGTTTCGCTTGGTTTTACGGTGCGCTTAGAGGGGGAGGACACCTTCCATGTACAGGTGCCGTCCTGGCGCGCGACCAAGGATGTCACCCTCAAGGCCGACCTGATCGAAGAGATTACCCGCATTTACGGCTATGACAACTTTGAGATTTCCACGACGCTCAGCCCGCTGAAACCGGTGCTCAAAACGACCGGAAAAAGGGAGGAGGAGACCTATAAAGAGCTACTCGTGCATAAATACGCCCTGCACGAGGTGCATTCCTATCTCTGGTGCGACGGCAAAAAGAATAAGCGCCTTGGCATTGAGGTCGAGGACAACGTTCGCATCCTCAACATTTCCACGCCGGAAAACGGCACCCTACGCTCCTCCATGCTGCCCACGCTGCTGTCCTTTGTCTATGAAAACCGTGCGTTTGCGCCCTACTTCGGACTGTTTGAAGCCGGGCGCGTGATTGACGGCGTCGATGAGCAGAGCCAGTGCCGGGAAAAGCGCCGGCTGGGTATCGTGTTCTTTGACAAGGAGCGCACCGAAAAGGAGCTTTACTTCCACGCGGTGGATGTGGTGCAAAACCTGTTTGCCGCCGCGAAGCGCTGCGCGGCGGGGTTTGAGAAGCGCTCGCCCGCCCATGCGTGGCAGCATCCCAAGAATACCTCCGCTGTAATGCTGGGCGGTCAGGACTGCGGCGTGATCTGCACGCTGCACCCCACGAATCTCGCGAAGCTCGACAAGAACGCGGCGGTTGTGTGCGTGGAGCTCGACCTCGATTCGGTGTATGCTGTGCCCGCCCAATCCATTGCCTTCAAGGAGCCTTCGAGGTTTCCCTCCATCGACGTTGACCTCTCCCTTGTCGTGGACGGAGGACGGCGCTACGCTGAACTGGAGCAGGTGTGGACGGCGCTCAGATTGGAGGCGCTCAACAACGTGCAAGTAATTGACCTTTACGAAACAGAAGAATTCAAAAGCATCGCCATTCGCTTCTCCTTCGGGCTGTCCGACCGGACGATGTCCATGGAAGAGGTGCAAGGCATGGTTTCCAAAATCGTGGAGGGGCTGTCCAGGATTGGTGTCCAGCTTCGCTCTTAACGGCAAAAAAGCCCCGCGCTTCTGCGCGGGGCTTATCTTATGCGAAGGGACGCATGTCTTTGTTGTAGGCGTCCAGCCGCTGGATTTTGATATGCAGGGCATACGGCAGATGCTTGCACAGCGCATCGAACACCACGGTCGGGTTGATGTTCTGTGTGCTTCCGGCGGGCAGGACGATGTCGATCTGCACACCGTTTTCGTCAGCATTCACGGTGTAATGGCTCAAAAATGGCGACAAGTCAATTTCCTTTACGCCTGATTTTGTCCGGCGCGCCACGAGAAGTTCCGGCCTCGAGAGCACCTCGCCGATCTGTTCCCTGAGAGTCTCGCCGATGACGCCGTCCGCACGGATCAAAAGCGAATAGCGCGCAAACGCGATCACACCTGGCTTCATGACCGCCTCTTTGATGTCGGCCACGCGGATTCCTCCGGGCAGCACGGCGTTCAGCCTGTTCTTGATGTCCTCGAACGGGACATCCTCCAGAAGCTTCATATCCATGGTTTCCCGAAGCCCTTCCTGTCCGAGCGAGAGGGGCAGGGCAAAGGTGGTGAAGGGGTGCGGGTTAAAGCCCTCGGTGTACCAGATGGGGAGCTGCGCCCGTCGCAGCGCGCGGATCATACAGCGGTTGAGGTCAAGGTGGGAGACGTACTTGGCGACTCCCGTTTTTTCAAACCATACCCTAACGAGCTTCAACACAGATTCCCTCCCCCCAGACGGCGGCGCCGCAGGCCGAGCAGGCTTCGCGGCAGTTTTGTGTGGTGCGGGCGGCGTAGGCCTGTTCGCACTCGGTCTGTAAAAAGGCTTTGGTCACGCCGTAATCCAGATGATCCCACGGCAAAACCTCTGAAAACGCCCGTTTGCGGTTTGCGTAAAAGACGGGGTCAATCCCGCAGGCGTTGAAGGCGTCCATCCAGGTGTCATACCTGAAAAAGTCCGACCAGCCGTCAAACCTGCACCCGCGTTTGTGCGCTTCCAGAAGCACCGCGCCCAGCCGCCGGTCGCCCCGCGCGAACACGCCCTCCAGAAAACTTGTGGAGGCGTCGTGGTAGTTGAGCTTGATCTTACGGGTGGTCAGATTCTGGAGCAAGTGCTTCTGTTTGCCTTCAAACTGCTCGAGCGTGTCCTGCGCCTCCCACTGGAAGGGGGTAAAGGGTTTGGGCACGAAGCAGGAGGCGCTGACTGTTACACCGACGCTCTTGCCCTTGGGCTTGTTCGGGTTCTGATAGTAGGCGTTGACCACCGCCTGCCCAAGCGCCGGAATGCCCGCGACGTCCTCCATCGTTTCGGTGGGCAGCCCGATCATAAAGTACAGCTTGACCTTGGTCCATCCGCCGCGGAAGGCCTTCCGGCAGGTGGAGAGGATGTCCTCCTCGGTGATATTTTTATTGATGACGTCGCGCAGCCGCTGGGTGCCCGCTTCGGGCGCAAAGGTCAGACCGGCGCGGCGCACGATGTTGAGCTTTTGCATGATTTCATTGGAAAAACCGTCAATGCGTAGCGACGGCAACGATAAGCTGACCATTTCCCGCTCGGACCAGTCGGATAGGGCGGTCAGCAGACCCGTGATGTCGGAGTAGTCACTTGAACTGAGCGACGAGAGGGAGACCTCCTCATAGCCGGTGCTGCCGCACAGGTCGCTGCACTGCTTCTGGATGGTCTCGATGGACTTTTCGCGCACGGGGCGGCAGAGAAAGCCCGCCTGACAAAACCGGCAGCCGCGAATGCAGCCTCTGAAAATTTCGGAGACCGACCGGTCATGCACGATTTCAAGGTATGGAACCAGCAGACGGTCGGGGTAAAAGGCGGTGTCCATGTCCCGCACGATGCGTTTGCGGATCTTTTCTGGCGCGTCCTCCCGGGGAGCCACCGCCTCAATCGTGCCGTCGTCTCTGTAGGACACCTCATAGAGCGAGGGGACATACACCCCCTCCACCTGCGCGGCGCGGCGCAGAAACGTCTCCTTGTCCGCGCCTTCTTTTTTACACGTGCGGTAGAGCTCGACCAGCTCGACGCCCACCTCCTCGCCTTCGCCTAGCACGAACAGGTCGACAAAATCGGCGAGCGGCTCAGGGTTACAGGCACACGGCCCGCCCGCAATCACAAGCTGAGAAAGCCCCTGCCGCTCACTTGCGAGCAGAGGCACACCTGAGAGCGCGAGTATGTTCAGCAGGTTCGAATAGCTCAGCTCATATTGCAGGGTGAAACCGAGGATGTCAAATTCGCTGACCGGGTCTCCGCTTTCGAGGGCATAGAGGGGAAGACCGTGTTCTCTGAGCTTCTCCTCCATGTCCGCCCACGGGGCAAACACGCGCTCACACCACACGCCCTCCATCTGGTTAAAAAGGTAGTAGAGGATGGACAGTCCCAGGTGCGACATGCCCACCTCATATACGTCGGGGAAGCAGAACGCGAATCGGACGTCCACCTGATCCAGGGGCTTTTGCACGCTGTTTAGCTCCCCGCCCGTGTATCGGCCGGGTTTTTGCACGCTCAGCAGGATATTTTCGATTTTTTCATGCATACAACAGGTTCCTTTCGGGGCAAAACATTATAAAATAATATTATACTTGAAAGCGCCCCGATTTGCAAATGATATCATCCATTAAACATGGATCTCCAGTTGTGCGGCTTTTTTTTGCGTATGCGCGGCGGGTCATAATTGACCAGAATGGTGTCTTCGCCGATCACCTCAATTTCACACCACTTGATCACGATGTCCTCCTCACGTCCAAGGATGCCGAACAATTTACACTTCCCGAAGATCACAATCGCAACCAGCTCGGCAGTACAGGTATCCACCTCGACGTCACTGACACAGCCCAGCCGCGTGCCGTCCTTGACGCTGATGACCTCCTTATTGCGCATATCCACGATTCTGCATGTCATACAGAACACCTCCATATTCATGTATATTCACTGATGCGTCACTTCTTGACAGCCGATTCCATATATTGTATATTCAATAGTAAGCTTTTGTATGAGAGGAGAAACGACAGGATGAATCTGACCTTTACCAAAATGCACGGCGCCGGCAATGACTACATTTATGTTAACTGTATGACCGAGATGCTTGAAAACCCCGGGCAGACGGCGGTTGAGCTGTCCGACCGGCACTTCAGGATCGGCGGGGACGGCCTTGTGCTGATTTGCCCCTCCGAGCGCGCCGACGCGAAAATGCGCATGTTTAACATAGACGGCAGCGAGGGCAAGATGTGCGGCAACGCCATCCGCTGTGTGGCGAAATACCTCTACGACAAGGGGATCGTCATGAAGAATCCCATGACCATCGACACGCTGAGCGGCGTCAAGACGCTGTCGCTGACGGTAGAGGGGGACAAGGTGGTGTGTGTGACCGTGGACATGGGCGCGCCCATTCTGGAGCCGGAGCGCATCCCGGTCAATTTGCCCGGTGAAAGGATCGTTTCACAGCCGATGGGCGAGGATGTCATCACCTGTGTTTCCATGGGCAACCCCCACTGTGTGGTGTTCTGTGATGAGGTGGCTTCCCTGCCGCTGACTGACATCGGGCCCGCATTCGAGCACGCCCCTGTTTTTCCCGAAGGGGTCAACACGGAGTTTATCAAAGTGCACGATTCCCGCACGCTCGAAATGCGGGTGTGGGAGCGGGGCAGCGGTGAGACGATGGCGTGCGGCACCGGTGCGTGCGCGGCTGTGGTCGCGGCGGTGCTCAATGGGTATTGCCGCATGAATGAGGATGTGCTGGTGCATCTGCGGGGCGGCGACCTGACCATTCGATACACCGAAGAAACGGTATACATGACCGGCGGATGTGAGATTGCGTTTGAGGGCACAGTATCCCTGTAATTAGTTTCCATAACTACAAAATGGAGGAAAAATATGAATATCAACACAAGCTATCTCAACTTGAAGGACAGCTACCTGTTTGCAACGGTGGCGCAGAAGGTCAGAGACTACAAAGCCGCCCATCCGGACAAGCAGGTGATCAGCCTGGGCATCGGCGACGTCACCCTGCCGCTGCCGCCCGTGTGCATTGAGGCGATGCAGAAGGCGGTCGCCGAGATGGGGGAGAAGGAGACCTTCCGCGGCTACGGCGAATACCAGGGGTATGACTTTTTACAGCGCGCCGTTGTGAGCTATTATAAGGATAAGAATGTGACGCTGACCGACGGCGAGGTGTTTATCAGCGACGGCGCCAAGAGCGACGTGGGTAACATTCTCGACGTGTTCAGCGCGAATAATACCGTGCTGATCCCCGATCCGGTCTATCCGGTCTATGTGGATACCAACGTCATGGCGGGACGCAAGGTGCTCTTTATGCAGGGCAGTGTGGACAACAACTTCCTGCCCATGCCCGACAAAAACGTCAAAGCGGATGTCATTTACCTCTGTTCTCCGAACAATCCCACCGGTGCGGTGTACAACCGCAGCCAGCTCAAAGCCTGGGTGGATTACGCCAACGAGAACGACGCCGTGATCCTTTTTGACGCCGCCTATGAGGCGTTCATCCATGACCCCGAACTGCCCACCAGCATTTTTGAGATTGAGGGATCAAGAACCTGCGCGATCGAGTTTTCCTCGCTGTCCAAAACGGCGGGCTTCACCGGCACTCGGTGCGGTTACACAGTCATTCCAGGCGAGCTTATGCGCGGCGGGCAGTCGGTCAACAAGCTCTGGCTGCGCCGGCAAACCACCAAATTCAACGGTGTGCCCTACATTGTTCAGAGGGGTGCGGAGGCGGTGTTCACCGAGGCGGGCTATGCCCAGACGCGTGAGAACATCCGCTATTATATGGAGAATGCCAAGGCGATCGCCCAGACGCTCAAGGAACTGGAGATCTGGTTTGTGGGCGGCGACAATTCCCCCTACATCTGGCTGCGCTGCCCCAGGGGCATGTCATCCTGGGAGTTTTTTGACTTTATGCTGGACAAAGCAAATGTCGTCGGCACACCCGGCGCGGGCTTCGGCGACATGGGCGAGGGTTTCTTCCGCCTGACCGCCTTCGGTGACCGGCAAAACGTTAAAACCGCGATGAAACGTGTCAAGGCCGCCATCAGTGAACTGAAATAGCTTTATACTAATCTTAAAAAAGCACGCAGAAATACCCCGCAGGACGATGTCCTGCGGGGTATTTCTGCGCCCTATACTGTATCAGCAAATCCGGATAGGGGTCATTTGCAAAAAAAATTGCTTTTGTTGGAGTGAAACAAATTAATGGCACAATTGCCACTTATTACCATAAATCCGTTATAATTTTAACACAAAACTGAACAAGTTGATTTTTTATGCCCATTCAATCAATATTATTGCCCACTTATACAAAAAGATTGAACGCATATGAATAATTTGTTACAATCGGTTTTAAGAGCTGCGGTCATGCGCGGAACAAAAGGAGGGTAACAATATTTTTCGTCATTCATCTGAGCTAAAGATGGAGTTGGGTTCTTTTCACATGACAGGAAAAGAAAAAAAGGGAAATCAAACGTATTTAATTAGGAGGAATACAGGTGAAAAAGGGTAATTTTAAAAGACTCGTAGCCATGCTGTGTGCTATGACACTTCTGGGCGGAAGCCTTGGCGCGGTCTCGGCATCTGCGGCCCCGGCTGACTGGGCAAACTACAAGGGCGTAAGAAGCGTTACAAACAAAAACGGTCTTGTGCTGAAGTATCATGTGGACTCCGGCGTAGGCATTCTGTATGATACAGAATCCGGGTACTATTTCAAGGATTTGAACAAAAACGGCAGAATCGATGTCTATGAGGATTGGCGCAAAGACATCGACACCCGTACAAATGATCTGCTGTCACAGATGCCGCTCAGCCAGAAGCTTGCTCTGATGGCTCACAATGGCAGCGTTTCGGGCGGTTTCCGTATGGCCGTGAGCAGATCCATCGGCAAAGGCGCTCAGGCGGATGGAAGCAGCGGTAACCTGAACCAGAAAAATGCCGAAACAACCCAGTTCGGTATTCCTTATTCCTATAGTTCTGACCCGGTTCACACCGGCTTCCAGGACACAGGTGCAAATGACCCAGAATCCGGAGGCGGCGTCCCTGTTGCGGGCGTAACAGGCATCTCCTGCTGGCCCAATACCTTGGGTCTTGCCAACACCTTCAGCACGGATGTTCACTACAAATTTGGCCGGACCATTGCGAAGGAATACAGAAATTCACAGATGTTCCAGCAGCTTGGCCCGTTGTTTGACCAGCTTACTCATCCGACATGGAGCCGCAGCGGCGCTGCTGTTACCGAAGACTATGACCTGCTCATTGATCTCGCTCAGGCAGAGGTAGCCGGTATGCAGACGACCGAAGGCGCTCCCATCGCAGATTATGGCCTCCCGGCTGGATGGGGTAAAGAATCCATCAGCGCCATGGCCAAGCACGTTTTGGGCACCGCTTCGGGCGAGTTCGGCTATGAAGGCCATACGAACCTCGGTGAATTCCTGGTATATCCGGGCGGCGGCTATCAGAAGTACATTGAAACCATCACCAAAGCGGCCGGCATCGGTGTTTATCCGCAGCACTCCCCGAAGGTTGTCAACGCAGCCATGACCGCATACGGCATTGATACCGGTGACGACGGCCTTGGCCGCCACAACGGACTCCTCGGCGACAAGCGTTATTCAATGGTCGGCGGCGGTTACAGCGATTGGATCATGAACAAATGGCTCAGAACAGAAAAAAACTGGGACGGCATGATTGTCTCTGACTGGGGCATCTATGGCACCGGAGCTTCGAACCATGGTATGAAAACCAATCAGGGTATCATGACGACTCCCCAGCGCTATCTCATTTCCTTCCTCTCTGGTATGTCCCAGTCCGGCGGCACCGGTTCTGTTGCCGATTTCACGACGGCCTATAACCTTGGCGTGAACGGCGACGCATCAATTGGAATTCCCGCCTACGGCACGGAATATATGGACAATATTGTCAATTCCAGAGCCGGAAACGTGATTAAGACCATCATGAAGTGCGGTCTGTTTGAGGATCCCTATACCGATCCCGACAAGTCTGACGCTGAAAACGGAAGCGCCGCGCTGAACCAGCTGGCCCTCCAGGCGCATCATGATTCCATCATCATGCTCAAGAACCACGACAACATCCTGCCTCTCCCGATGGATGGAAGCAAAAAAGTGTATGCCATTGGCAGCAAGTCTGGCTCTGGTCTTGGCACTGGCTATGGATCTATTGCTCACGACTTCACAGGCATCGCTGATATGGCCAAGCGTTACTTCGGCGCAGCGAACATGGTAGCCGACCCGGCCGACGCCGATGTCGCCATCGTGATGATCTCTGGCCCGAACAACAGCAACGGCACAACCAACGTACCTCAGACCGCCCAGTGGTCACACTATACCAAGACTGTCGGACGTAAAGTTTCCATCGGCGGCTTCTGGCGTCATTCCGATGGCAGCTATGTCAAGGCTTATGAAATCCCCAATCCGCTGCTCGGCGATTACAAAGAAAACCTGTCCAACATAGGCTACACCACCGTTAACGACAATAACGCCAAAGAGATGGTAAGAATTCTGAAAATCCTTGCCGATACCAAAGCGGCGATGGGCGACAAGCCGGTCGTTCTCATGCTCGACTACAGAAATGCTGTATGCCCCGCGGAAGTTGAGCCCCTCGCCGACGCGATTCTTGCTGGTTGCTGGGGAAGCCAAGAGGCGTACATGAACCTCGCCACTGGCGTTTATGAGCCCACAGCTCTGGCAGCTGTCACTTTCCCCAGAAGCATGGAACTGATCGAAATGTCCGCCGAGGACGTTCCGGATACCACTCCTTATGTTGACAGCGACGGCAACGTCTACCAGTTCGGTTTCGGCCTGAACTACAGCGGCAGAATCGCTGACGAGCGCACTGAAAAGTACCTCGGCTTCGACGAAATCAAGGAATACGAGCTCGGCGAGACGGTCACCGTCCCGATCGAACTGCTGCCCTATAAGTATGGCCCGGCCGGTGTGACCGCGTCGGTCCACTACAACAAGGCAGAGCTTAAACTCGTTTCCATGACCGCTGCGAACGGCTTCATGCTCGTCAACGACGGCGATAAGTTCACGCTGACGACCTCCAACGGCGCAGGCTGCACAGCTGGCGCGGTTGCCGGTTACGCAGTGTTCGAAGCCGCGAACGGCGCTAAGTTCGACGCCTCCAAGGTGACCTTCGCCATGGACGGCCCGGCGACTGACGGCGACCTCAATCCCACGATGGCTCGTTTCGCTGATGCGATCGTTGCTGCGACCTCGATTCCCGGCGACGTCAATAGCGACGGTGTCGTGGATGTGACTGACGTTGTTATGCTTCTTCAGTACCTCGCGGGCAGCAGAACTCTTACCGCGAGACAGCTCAAAGCGGCTGACGTGAACGCTGACGGCAGCGTCAACGTTGGTGACGTCACCATCATCATGGAAATGACTTTGGCATAATAAGCAAAGACTTTTCCTTTAAAACAATTGGCTTTTACGAAAAGCTGTACCGGTTGCCCGTCTAAATCGGGCGGGCAGCTGGTGTTCTAAAAAAGTGCGGTACACAGATTTCTGTGCGCCGCACTTTTTTGACGTTTTTTAAGATGGGGAAGTAGTCCGCCATCCCGGGTCTGGTCAGCAGTACGATGTCCCACGGGGTACTTCTGTGGTTCGGCTATACTATAGTTAATCAACTTGTAATTGCGCCAGGCAAATGATATAATATTTTCATGATATATGATAAAGAATATCGCCGCCGAGCACTTGAGTATTGGGGCGAAGGACACACAAGAAAAGAAACAGCCGAGATATTCAAAGTAAACCCATCCACCCTTCAGAGGTGGAAATCGCGG
>JAVBNA010000041.1:0-59896 GCA_031551875.1 Oscillospiraceae bacterium
TGCAGCCGCCGCATCGGAGTAGGCAACCTTCTTGACGATGTAATCGTGAACCGCAACTTCCATGTCGAGCTGGCTCATGTCGCCGTTGAGGGTTGCGAGCACTTCGTTAACAGCCGCGTCGAGCTTCGACTTCGCGCCGGAGACCTGGCTCGCAGAGAGGGAGTAGCGGGGCTCGATGCTGTAGGTGACGGTGGTCTGGTCGCCGACATAAGTGGTGCGTGTGCGGATGGTATAGCCGAGGTCTACCCAGAAGACCTGGGACTGATCTTTGATCAGCGCATTGAACGCGTTGTCGATCTGCGCTTTGGTCACGTTCTGGCCGAGAGCGATCGTGGCGGTCATGTTGTTTACGCCGTCGAGGATCGTGTCATACAGCTTCTTCTCGGTGGCGCTCAGGCCGTTGTAGTAGTAGGGAGCAGCCTGGGAAAGCTTCACGGAAGTATTGGTGTCCGGAGCGGTCTTTGCGTTGTCGGTGGTGAAGCCATTGCCGGAGTTAGAACTAGAGCTCGAAGACTTGCTGCTGTTGTTAGAAGATTTGCTGCTGTTATTGTTGGTAGATTTATTGGTGTTGTTGGTGGATTTGTTGGTGTTGTTGGTTGTCGTATTGCTGGTGGATTTGTTGGTATTGTTATTTGTCGTATTGCTGGTAGATTTGTTCGTGTTGTTGGTTGTGTTGTTGGTTGTAGAATTGTTGGTAGCGGTGGTGCTTTCATTCGAGATTCTCTGGCCTTCGGTTTCGGTTTCGCTTTCCGTGTTGATTGCGGTTCCGGTTACCTCGGCAGTGTCCTCGAGCTCTTTGATCTCGTTGTCAAACTGGATGCCGGCGAGCTGGATGCCGTTGCTGACATCGGCGTTCTCAACGGGCGTATTATCAGAAATGATGGTATCTCCGCTGTAGGTCGCTTTCGCGGTGTTGGAGGTCATGGTGATGGCGGCGGTGCTGGCGGCGATGACGACTGCGAGGGTGATAACGATTTTTTTTGTTTTAGACATGGAAAATGCCCCTTTCTTCATTACACGATAAACCATTTGGTTTACAATCCCCTTGAGCCAGACCGTGTGTCTGTGCTCTCTCATGGCCTCTCGGCCGTTTGAAAAGGATCGTTCATGGTTTCTCGTGTGAGAAAGAGACATGAAATTAAGATCCCTTTCGGTAACTGGCTGTCATCTCATCCATAGGATGAATTAGACCCTTAGCTTTGCGTCCCTGCCTTTCGACAGGTTTGCCTTTGTCGTTTGAATCTTCAAACATGATATTCAGTTTTTGTGTTTTGCTTTTGCAGTTCTCTTGACTGCGACATCATCTTACCACGGCCTTCCAGAATTGTCAACACTTTTTTAAAAGAAATTTCACAAAAGCACTTTTATGCCTATTTGCATAATTTTATCTTGCTTTTATATGCACTATTGCTCGCCCAGTGGATTCTATTCTTATTATATACTGTAAAAGCGGAAAGTGTGCAGGAAACTTTTGATAAAAAACATCGGACAATGATGTATGGTTGTTTCTCTCCTCTCTTCCGGTTGCATCTTTGGGGAAAAACTGGTACAATTTTACTGTTGCCTTTTATACCTATATTAAATAGGTGTAGCGATATGATTCTTATGTCAGCATTTTTGCAAGGAGGGGACGGCAATGTCCGTAGGCTTGGTTTTGGAAGGCGGCGGGATGCGCGGAGCCTTTACCTCGGGCGTTTTGGACGTGTTTCTGCGTCATGGGATCGAGTTCCCCTATATGTCGGCCATTTCAGCGGGCGCCTGCAACTCAATGGGCTTTCTTTCCAAACAGGAGGGCTGGAACATCGGCACCATGTCCACCTATATTACCGACCCGCGCTATCTGAGCGTGTCCAACCTGATCCGTCAAGGGTCGCTGTTCGGATACACCTTTATGTTTGAGGAAATTCCCCGCAGCCTGAATCCTTTCGACTATGACACCTTTTTTAGTTCTCCCACCCGCCTCCAGATCGGCGCAACCGACCTGGAGACCGGTCAGTGCATCTACTTTGAGGGCCGGGACATGGATGAACACTTCACTCCCGCCGTTGCGTCGGCGTCACTGCCCTTCGTGTCCAAGATCGTCAGCTTCCAGGGGCATCAGCTGCTCGACGGCGGGTGCAGCGAGCCCATCCCTATTGAGCAGGCGCTGCGCTGCGGCTATGAGCACAATGTCATCGTGCTCACCCAGCACAAGGGCTACCGTAAAAAGAAGCCGGGCATGACCTACGCCATGCTGCACACGGTCTACCGCGACTATCCTAACTTTGTCACCACCATGCTCAACCGCACGGCCATCTACAACGCTGAGCTCGATTTGGTTGACCACATGGAGGCGCAGGGGCGCGCGGTTGTCATTCGCCCGCTTGAGCCGGTGGCGGTGGCGCGGTATGAGAAGGATCCCCGGCAGCTGTTGGCGCTTTACGATCAGGGCGTTGAGGCGGCGAAGGCGCAGCTGGAAGCGGTTGTCCGCCACCAGGCGCGGTTTTAGCATTGCAGGACGCGAAGCTTTTTCTTGTAGACCCTTCCTGTATATGGTATAATAATTAGAAAATCGCCGTTGGGAGGACCGCATGATTATTTTGGGCATTGACCCCGGATACGCCATCGTGGGCTATGGGGTTGTGGACTACCGGCAGAACAAGTTTGCGCCGCTGGAATACGGCGCGATTGTCACCGGGCCGGAGCAACCCTTCGGGCAGCGCCTGAACACGATTTACGACCAGCTGACCGGCATCATTGACCGGACGCGTCCCGATGCCGTCGCGGTGGAAAAGCTCTTTTTCCACACCAACCAAAAGACGGTGATCGCGGTCGCCGAGGCGCGCGGCGTCATCCGGCTGGCCATCGAGCGCCGTGGCTATACCATGTTCGAGTACACCCCCCTGCAGGTCAAGACCGCCGTCACGGGCTATGGGCGGGCGCTCAAACCCCAGGTGATGGAAATGACCCGGCGGCTGCTCTCCCTCAAAAAAGTGCCCACCCCCGACGATACGGCCGACGCGCTGGCCGTCGCCATCTGCCACGCCAACACGGCGGGCACAGCGCTCAAACAAAAAATACTGCAAAGCAGGTAAACGCCCATGTTTTATTCGATTTCCGGCATCCTGATTCACCGTGAGCTGGGTTTCGCCGCCGTCGAGTGCGGCGGCGTGGCCTTCAAGTGCTTTACCACGGCGGTGACGCAGGCGGCGCTGCCTTCGATCGGCGAAAAGGTCACCTTATATACCCATTTGAATGTGCGTGAGGACGCCCTCGACCTGTACGGCTTTGCCACCAAGGGCGAGCTTGACTGCTTCAAAACACTGACAAGCGTCACCGGCGTCGGGCAGAAGGTGGGGCTTGCCATTCTGTCCGTCCTGCCCGCCGAGCGGGTGGCGCTCGCGGTGGCCACAAGCGACCACAAGGCGCTGACCGCCGCGCCGGGCGTTGGCCCCAAGCTTGCCCAGCGCATCGTGCTTGAGCTCAAGGACAAAATGGGCGCGATTGAACCGGAAGGCATGCCAAACGGCGCGCCGGCCGGTGCGCCCTCTGCGGCGTCCCATGCCGCCGAGGCGGTGCGCGCCCTGCAAATGCTGGGGTACTCCCCCGCCGACGCAAACAGTGTTGTGGCAAAGCTGGACGGGGGGCTGCCGGTGGAGGAGCTCATTCGGCAGGCACTCAAACAAATGGCCGGGCGGCTGTAAATACATGTATACGGGAGGGATTCAAGTGGAGATTCTGTTTGAAAATCAATATGTGCGCACAAAAGAATTTTTCAAGACGTTTTATACGTATCTTTATTTCAAAAGACCAAGGGCGATTGTTTTTCATGTTTATATTGTTATGTCTGTTCTATTGATCTTGTCCTACTTGCTGTTCTCGGAAAGAATGCGCTCAGAATATGAATTTGGTATCTATCTTTCTTTAATGCCGATCCTTTATATCGTGTATGTTTGTCGTTATTACAGGGTGCGAAAATTAAGCTATCTGCGGGACTTGGAAATAGACAACGGGGAACCGGTTGAGGCAAGTATATCCGTGACTGCCAATGGAATTGATTGCATTCACGCAAAATCTGAGACAGCGACCCATGTTGACCTTGCCAAAATTAAAAAAATCTACAACACCAAGCACTACATTTATATCATGACAGGGACAAAGCTTATCTATCCCTTAAAAAAAGACGGCTTCACCAAGGGAACCACCGAAGAATTTCTCGCTTTTTTAAGGGGCAAGGGCTTTAAGGTATAACCCCGCAGAAAGGACTGGTCAGCACCGTGAAACCGAACACCCCCGAAGAGGGCCTGTACGTCACCTCCGCGGACGACATGGATTTTGAAAACCGGGTGGTTTCCCCCGAATACAGCCCCGAGGACACCGAGGTGGACACCCCCCTGCGCCCGCGTACCCTCTCCGAATACGTCGGGCAGGAAAAGGTCAAGGAAAACCTGTCGGTGTACATCGAGGCGGCGCGCGGCCGTCGGGAGGCGCTCGATCACGTGCTACTGTACGGGCCTCCGGGGCTGGGCAAGACCACCCTCGCGAGCATCATCGCAAACGAGCTTTCGGTCAACATCCGCATCACCTCCGGCCCCGCGATTGAAAAGCCGGGCGATCTTGCGGCACTGCTGCTCTCGCTTGAGGCGAACGACGTGCTGTTCATCGACGAGATCCACCGTCTTTCGCGCAGCGTGGAGGAGGTGCTCTACCCCGCGATGGAGGACTTTGCCATCGACATTGTCAACGGCAAGGGGCAGGGCGCGACCGCCTACCACCTGCCGCTGCCCCACTTTACACTGATCGGTGCGACCACGCGGGCAGGGCAGATGACCGCCCCCCTGCGCGACCGGTTCGGCGTAATTTTCCGCCTGGAGATGTACACGCCCGAAGAACTTTCGCGTATCATCACGCGCAGCGCCGGGATCCTTGGCATCCCCATTGAGCCGGACGGCTCGCTGGAGCTGGCCTCCCGTTCGCGCGGCACCCCCCGCATCGCCAACCGTCTACTCAAACGGGTGCGCGACTTTGCGCAGGTCGTGGGCGGCGGGACGATTGACTGTGAAACCGCCCGGCACGCCCTCGACCGCATGGACATCGACGAGCTGGGTCTTGACCAGAACGACCGGCGGATTTTGGAGGTCATGATCCAGTACTACGGAGGACGCCCGGTGGGGCTTGAAACCATTGCCGCCGCCGTGGGCGAGGAGGCGATCACCGTGGAGGATGTCTACGAGCCCTTCCTCATGCAGATCGGCTTTATCGCCCGCACCCCGCGCGGCCGTGTGGTCACGCCGTCGGGCTATACCCACCTGGGGTATGATTTCCCCGGCGCGGAGGACAATAAGCAGACCGCGTTGTTTTGATTTTCTCCGGGGGGCAAACATGACCCCCGATTGATAAATGATTCTAATTAAGGAGTGAAACTATGGGCAGACTATTTGGAACCGACGGCGTCAGAGGCGTCGCCAACGCTGAACTCACCTGTGAGCTGGCGCTCAAAATCGGGCGGGCCGCCGCCGAAATCCTGACCGACGGAAACCGGGGGCGTCCCAGAATCCTGATCGGCAAGGACACCCGTCTTTCGTGCGACATGCTGGAGGGCGCGCTGACTGCCGGGCTGTGCTCTGTGGGCGCCGATGTGCTGCTCACCGGCGTCGTCCCCACCCCCGCCGTCGCCTACCTGGTCGTCAAGTACAAGTGCGACGCCGGCATTATGATTTCCGCCTCGCACAACCCCTGTGAGTACAACGGCATCAAGATTTTTTCCGGCGACGGCTACAAGCTGCCCGACGCGCTTGAGGAGCAGATTGAGGCCATCGTGCTCGATGGCGAGGAGGAGCCCGCCCTGCCGGCGGGGGATCAGATCGGCCGCGTGCTCCGTCTGGAGAACGCTGCCAAGGACTACATCGACCACATTAAGAATTCTGTTCCCTTCGCGCTCACCGGACTGAACATAGCGCTCGACTGTGCCAACGGGTCGGCGGCGACAACCGCCGAGCGGCTGTTCACCGAGCTGGGCGCGACCTGCCACATGCTGTCTGACAAGCCCGACGGCGTCAACATCAACAAGGACTGCGGCTCCACCCACATGGAGGCGCTCCAGCACTATGTCGTGGAGCACGGCCTGGACGCGGGGCTCGCCTTTGACGGCGACGCCGACCGTTGTCTCGCCGTGGACGAAAAAGGGCAGCTCGTGGACGGCGACTTCATCATGGCCATTTTGGCCGCCGATTTGAAGTCGCGCGGCAAGCTGAGCAAAAACGCCGCGGTGGGCACCATCATGACCAACATGGGCTTCCACCGCTTCAGTAAGGAAAACGGCATCCACTTTGTCTCCACCAAGGTGGGCGACCGCTATGTGCTTGAGGAAATGCTCCTTGAGGAGTACAACTTCGGCGGCGAGCAGTCGGGCCACATCATCTTCCTTGACTTCGCCACAACCGGCGACGGCCAGCTGACCGGCGCGCACCTGCTCAGCGTCTTGCGCCGCCGTCAGGCCAAAATGTCCAGCCTTGCGACGCTGATGGAGCGCTTCCCGCAGGTGATGGTCAACGTCACGGTTACGAACGAGGGCAAGCTGCACTTTTACACCGACCAGAAACTCAAAGAGGCCATTGACGAGGCCAAAAACGAACTGGGCAGCACCGGGCGCATCATCGTGCGCTGTTCGGGCACCGAGCCGCTCGTGCGCGTCATGGTGGAGGGCGAGGACACGGAGCAGATTCAGACGATTGCCGACCGCGTCGCCGATTTTGTCCGCGAGAGGCTGTCATAATGCGTGTCGCTTCGTGGAAGGACTATGAACTGCTGGATACGTCGGGCGGCGAACGCCTTGAACGGTGGGGCGACATCATCCTGATCCGCCCTGATCCGCAGGTCATCTGGGACACCCCCAAAACCCATCCTCTATGGAAAAACGCCCGCGCCCGCTACCGCCGGTCAAGCACCGGCGGCGGCGCGTGGGAGACCTATAAAAGCGTGCCCGAAAGCTGGAGAATTTCCTATGGGGATCTGACCTTCGGGCTCAAGACTATGGGCTTCAAGCACACGGGCATTTTTCCCGAGCAGGCGGTCAATTGGGATCTCATGGCGGGTCTGATCAAGAACGCCGGGCGTCCCGTAAAAGTGCTCAACCTGTTCGGCTATACCGGCGCGGCTACGCTTGCCTGTGCGGCGGCGGGCGCGCAGGTGTGCCACGTGGACGCCGCGAAGGGCATGGTCGCTTGGGCGCGTGAAAACGCCGCGGCGTCGGGACTGTCCGACATGCCGGTGCGCTGGATTGTCGATGACTGCATTAAGTTTGTACAGCGCGAAGCCCGCCGGGGCAACACCTATCAGGGCATCCTGATGGATCCGCCCTCCTACGGGCGGGGACCGGGCGGCGAGGTGTGGAAGCTCGAGGAGCAGCTGTACGGCCTCACTGCCCAGTGCCGCGCCATCCTAGCCGAGGACGCCCTCTTTTTCCTGCTCAACTCATACACGACGGGGCTGTCTCCCGCCGTGATGGAGTACCTTTTGGGGACGCTGCTGCCTCCGACATTCGGCGGACGGGTGTCCTCCGACGAGATCGGGCTTCCCTGTACGGCGGCCGGACGCGTGCTGCCCTGCGGCTCCACCGCAATCTGGCAGGCAGGCTGAGATTATAAACCTATTATCAGGAGAGTATATGCAACAGGAAAACATTATCACAACCGAACACGTCACCTTCCGCTATGACGAGGAGAATGAAGTCGAGACCGACACGGGGATTTTGTCCGACATCACCCTCTCGGTGCGCAGGGGTGAATTTCTGGCGCTGCTGGGGCGCAACGGCTCGGGCAAATCGACGCTCGCCAAGCATTTTAACGCCATGCTCACCCCCACGCTCGGAAAGGTGTTCGTGCAGGGCATGGACACGGCGGACGAGAGCGTCCTGTACGAGATCCGGCGGCGCACTGGCCTGGTATTCCAGAACCCCGACCATCAGCTGGTCGCGAGCGTCGTCGAAGAGGATGTCGCCTTCGGCCCCGAAAACCTCGGTGTACCGTCTGCGGAGATTCGCGAGAGGGTGGATGACGCGCTGCGGACAGTGGACATGTCGGGCTATGAAAAGCACGCCCCCCATAAGCTTTCGGGCGGGCAGAAGCAACGGGTGGCCATCGCGGGCATTCTCGCCATGCAGCCCGACTGTCTCGTGCTCGATGAGCCGACCGCCATGCTCGACCCGCGCGGACGGCGGGAGGTGCTCGAAACCATCCACCGGCTGAATAAAGAAAAGGGAATTACGATCGTGCTGATCACCCACTACATGGACGAGGCGGTGGGCGCTGACCGTGTGGTGGTCATGGACGACGGCAAGATCCTTCTTGAGGGCGCGCCGCGCGACATCTTTTCACAGGTGGAGACGCTGGGAGCTGCCCAGCTCGACGTCCCGCAGGCCACCGAGCTGGCCTATGCGCTGAAAAAAGCGGGTTTCCCGCTGCCCGACGGCATCCTGACGCCGGAGGAATGCGCCCACAGTATTGAGCTGCTAATTGGAACATGAAAGAGGACACCCTATGCCCATCATTGAAACGCAAAATCTGACCTATACCTATTCCCCCGGTACCCCCTTCGAAATGGAGGCGGTCACCGGGTTGAGCCTTTCTATCGAGAAAGGTGAATTCGTCGGCATCATCGGACAAACCGGCTCGGGCAAGTCGACGCTGGTACAGCACCTCAACGGCCTGCTGCGCCCCTCTGCGGGCACCGTCCTGCTCGACGGCAAGGATATCTGGGAAGAGCCCAAGGCCATCCGCGCCGTGCGTTTTCGCGTGGGGCTGGTGTTCCAGTATCCAGAGCACCAGTTGTTTGAGGAAACCGTCTACAAGGACATCGCCTTCGGCCCCAAAAACATGGGGCTTTCTCAAGAGGACATTGACAGCCGCGTCCGCGCCGCCGCCAAGTTTGCGGGGCTTGCGGACGAGCTTCTCGATAAATCCCCCTTCGCCCTGTCGGGCGGGGAAAAACGCCGCGCGGCCATCGCGGGCGTCGTGGCCATGGAGCCTGACGTGCTCATTCTCGACGAGCCGACCGCCGGCTTAGACCCCAAAGGCCGCGACGACATCCTCGACCGCATCGCGCGTTACCGCGAGGAGCGGGGCGGCACCGTACTGCTGGTCAGCCACAGCATGGAGGACGTCGCCCGCGTCGCACAGCGCGTGCTCGTGATGAACGAGGGCAGCATCGCGCTTTTTGACACCACCGAAAAAGTTTTTTCACAAGGGCAGCTGCTGCTCAAACTGGGGCTTCAGGTTCCGCAGGTGACACGGGTGTGCGACCTGCTGCGCGAGCGCGGATTCTCCCTGCCCGAGAGCCTCTACACGCTTGAGCAGGCCACGGCCGCGCTGACATCGTTTTTACAAAAGGGAGGTGCACGCGCTTGATCAAGGACATCACCCTCGGCCAATACCTCCCCGGCGACTCGATCATTCACCGGCTCGACCCCCGCATCAAAATCGTTTCCCTCGTGCTGTTTGTGGTGGTTTTGTTTTTGTCCTCCTCTTTGCTTTCGGTCGCGTGTTCCCTGCTCTTTCTGTTCGGTATAATCGCACTGACCGGCATCCCGGTGAAGCTTTATTTCCGTGGGCTCAAATCCATCCTGTTCATTGTCATCTTTATCAGTATTTTCAATATTTTCTACGGCACGGGCGAGCCCCTCTTTGAATGGTGGGTATTCAAAATCACTGTGAACGGGCTCATACGGGCGCTGTATATGTCCATCCGCATCGCTTCGCTCATTCTCACAAGCTCGGTGCTGACCTACACGACCTCCCCCAACGACATGACCGACGGCCTTGAGCGCCTGATGTCTCCTCTCAAGGTCATCAAGGTGCCGGTGCACGAGATTTCCATGATGATGACCATCGCGCTGCGCTCTGTGCCCATGCTGCTTGAGGAAACCGAGAAAATCATGAACGCGCAGAAGTCGCGCGGGGCGGATCTGGACAGCGGGGGGCTTTTTGCCCGCATCCGCGCCATGGTTCCCATTCTCGTACCCCTTTTTGTGTCTGCTTACCGCAGCGCGCGCGACATGGCCGACGCCATGGAGGCCCGCTGTTACCGGGGCGGCGACGGCCGTACCCGTATGAAAATCCTCCATATGGGCGGGCGCGACCTTGCCGCGTTGGGTGCGATTCTGCTCGTCGGCGCGGCGGTGCTGCTGCTCAACCATTTCGCGCCCATTCTTCCGCTGAACTGAGGAGGGGACATTCATGCGCAATTTGCTGTTTACCCTCGCCTTTGACGGCTCACGCTTCAGCGGCTGGCAGATCCAGCAGAACGCCCCCACCGTACAGGGCGCCTTCCAGGAGGCCTTTGTCCGGCAGTTCGTGCGCTGTCCCGCTCTCAAGGGGTGCAGCCGCACCGACGCGGGCGTCCATGCCAACATGTTCTGTATCAGCATGAAAACCGAGCTGCCGCTGCCCTGTGCACGCATTCAGTACGCCCTCAACTGCGTCCTCCCCTCTTCGGTGGCAGTCACCGGTGTAAAAGAGGTGTCCGAGGACTTTCATGCGCGCTACAGCTGCCTGCGCAAGCAGTATCTCTATAAAATCTGGAACGGCGGCGTCAAAAACCCCTTTGCCGCGGACTACGCGCTCTTCCACCGCTTTCCCCTCGACGAAAACTCGCTGCATCAAAGTGCGCAGTCGTTCGTCGGCACCCACGACTTTTCGGCCTTTCAGGCGGCCGGATCGAAGATTACAAACCCTGTGCGAACCATCTTTTCCGCCTCGGTGGCCCGCGAAGAAAGCTGGGTGCTTTTCACCGTGGAGGGCGACGGCTTTCTCTACAACATGGTGCGCATCATGACGGGAACGCTGCTTGACATTGCGGGCGGCCGCATAGCGCCCGACGCCATCCCACAGATCATCGCTTCAAAAGACCGTACCCAGGCAGGCTTCACCGCCCCGCCGCAGGGACTTTATTTAAGTCAAGTTCACTATGAGGTGCTTCCATGAAAGAACCGCCCAAAAAACCGAATTACCGGGTGACCAAAAATGACGAATCTCTCCAAGCCGCTTCGCGCCCCCGCGAGGAGGGCACCTATGCCGTGCGCGCGCGGCGGCGGGAGGGCGAGAAGAACATTTTGGGGCTGCCCTTTATTCCCCGCGCGGTGTACACGGCGCTCATCCTGCTGGTGCTGTGCTTTGTGGCTGTGCTTGTACTTATGAACGCGCAGGGCCTGTCGCCCGAAAACTTTTTTGAGTGGGCGCAGGGCAAGGTGCTGGGCATTGCGCCCGGCTCTGGCTACCCCCTCAGCACCGACGGCGTCCAGACCGGACCGCACAACTTTCAGCTCATGGACAATGAGCCGGTGCTGCTGACCGACACGACGCTGAGCATGTATACACGCGCCGGCGCGTGTATCTCCGGCCGGCGGCACGGCTTCGGCACCCCCGCCCTCAAAGTGGAGGGCAGCCGGGCTCTGCTGTACGACATCGGCGGCACGGGCTGCCGCGTGGAGACGCGCGGCGCGATCGAATCGGAGCAGACCATGACACAGCCCATTTTCACCGGCGCTCTTTCACGCAGCGGCGTGTACGCGGTTGCGACGGCGGGCGACGGCTTTGCCTCGGTCATCTCGGTGTTCAGCCGCGCCCACGAGGAGATGTACACCCGCAGCGTGCAGGACTACTACATTTCCGCGATGGCGCTGCGGAATGACGGCGCGCTGCTCGCGGCGGGCGGCGTCTGGTCGGACGAGGGGCAGATGGGTTCTACGCTTTTGCTGCTTGGGTTTACCGACCAAACCCCGGTTGCAAAATTTGATTTTTCTGGTACTATAATACTGGCGGTTTCCTTCCTTGACGGAGGAGAAATTGCCGTTGTGGGCGACCGGGCGGCCTATCTGATTTCCTCCGATTACAAAACCATGGCCACCTATGAATACAGCGGCCGCACGTTGCAGGGCTACAGCTTCTCCCCCTCCGCCGGGCTGGCCCTTTCGGCCACCGGGGACGGCGGGACAACCAGCCATCTCGCGGTTCTCGGCCGGACCGGTCAGGTCGTTTTAGAAAAGGACGTAAACCGCGTCTGTACTGATTTGTATTTCACCGGAAACGAGCTCTATTTCCTGTCACAGAACCTGCTGATTCGCCGCGATCTCAAGCGCGGCACCGAGAAGGAGCTGTTTTGCCCCGCGACGGCGCACAGCGTGCTGGTCAGCGGCACGGACGCCTACCTGCTGGGCGCCAGCGAGCTGTATAAGATATCCGCCGGATAATCACCGGGCGCGGGCACGCCCCTCTTTTTGAAAGGAAGGTATTCGTATGGGCATTATTCTGGACATTTTAGTTGTGGTAATCCTTTTGTTCTGCGCCCTGCGCGCAAGCGGGAAACCGATCTACCGGACGGTGGCTAACATTCTGGTGCTGCTGGCGGTTTTCGCGGGGTCGGTGCTCGGCTCCTTTGCGCTGCGTCCGGTAATTCAGTCTGTTTTCATCGAGCCCTCCTATGCCAAATCGGTGGCGGCCGACATGGCCGACATGGTCTCCAGCCCCGCGCTGGACGATCCCTATCTGACCGTCGCGAAGATCGACCTGCCCGCCCTCATGGAAAAGCAGTCGGCACAGTTCTCAGCGCTTGCTGAATCGTACGGCGTCACAACGCAGAAAATACTCGAGGAAACCAGCGGCCTTTCGGGCGCGGAAGCCTCCGAGAAAGCACTTAAAACCATCGTCACGCCCGCCGCGCGCGACGTCTCCTGGGCAATCACATATGCCCTTTTGTTTATCCTGCTGCTCATCATCCTCAAATCGGTGGGCAAAAAGCTCTATGAAAAACGCGAAATGACCCAGAAAATGACCCGTAACACCGCCCTGGGTTTTGCGCTCGGGCTGGTCACGGGACTTCTGTGGAGCTATACGCTCATCGCGGTGCTGGTTAAATGCTTTTATCCCTACTCCTTCGGCGCGCTGTCCGTCATCGGGCTGCACGGCGGCGTAGACAGCTCCTTCCTGACCAGAATTCTGATCTTGCTCAATCCATTCTAATGGATGCCCTTATATTTTCTTCACAAAAAGTTAATAACCGCAGCCAATCTTTCCCTATTCAAACCGCCCCGGTTGTGGTATACTTCTAATACCTTATCTGCGCAAAACGTTTAAACTGCGGGAGGGCTTTCTATTATGGGGCTTTTTCTTGATTTACTGATTGTGTTCCTGTTTGCGCTGTTCATCCTGATCGGCGTCAAACGGGGCTTTATCAAAACGCTGGTGGGCTTCATCGGGTCGTTCGGCGCCCTGATCGCGGCCTCACTGCTGGCGCGTCCCGTCGCGGGCGGCGTCTTTGACCTCTTTTTCAGAGCCCCCCTGCACACGACTGTGGAAACCGCCCTGGTCAAGGCGGGCGCGGGGCAGGCGACCGAAAGCGTGGCTGCGCTTCTCAAAGAGCTGCCCGGTTTTCTCTCTGCCTACATCAAGGGCAACGACCTGCAGGGGCAGCTGGAGGGCGCGTTGAACAGCGGCATGGCCTCCGCCGCGAACACCGTGGTGGAGCTGATCAGCCCCCTGTTCATCTCCTTCCTCTCGCTGATCGCGTTTTTTGTTCTTTATCTGATTGTCCGGTTGGCGGTGCAGCTCTTCTCCAAGGTGATCGAGGGCATCTTTAAAGCCCCCGTGCTGGGCAGTGTCAACAGCGTTCTGGGCGGCATACTGGGCGCGGCGCAGGCTTTTTTGTTCTGCCTGCTTGCGGGCGTGCTCATTTACCTGCTGAATGCCGACGGGGCGCTCTTCTCCGCTGAGACCCTGCGCGATTCGACGCTGTTTGCCTCCTTCTGCTCATCGCAGAACATGATCGTTCAGCTGTTCAGCGGCTTCTGACGCGGGGATTCTTTGCGGCGGCTTCTCAAGACCTGTATTCCTGGAGGGTAACATGAATATTCCAAACACGATTTCCATTGTGCGCATATTGCTCATACCGCTTTTCGTATACTTCTTTTTAAAGGGAGATTGGGTAACAGCCGCCTTATTTTTGGCCGGCTCCGGCCTGACCGACTTTCTCGACGGCTTTATCGCGCGCCGGTTCAACCAAATCACCGAGCTCGGGAAGATTCTCGACCCGATTGCCGACAAGCTGACTCAGGCCGCTGTGGCGGTGTGCATGGCGATCCATCAGCCCATGCTGATTCCGCTGCTCAGCATTTTTATTATCAAAGAGGCGCTCATGCTGTGCGGCAGCATCTTTTTGCTGCGCCGAGGCATGAAGCCCGGCCCTGCCAAATGGTACGGGAAAATTGCCACTGCCGCTTTCTACGCCTCCATGTTCGCGATCATCCTGCTGGAGGCCTTTGCTAAGTTTGACTACGGGATCCTCATGCTTGTGCTGATTACCATATCGACCGCGCTGATGGTTCACGCCTTTATCCGGTATCTGCTCCTGTTCCTGCGGATGAACCGCGAGGCCAGGGAGAAGTCCCCAAAGGCATAATTTTTTGAATACCAAAGGAGTTTCCTATGCTTTGTTCACGCTGTAAAGAACGCCAGGCCGTGATTTTTATTGCCACCAATAACCCCGGACAGCTGCACAACGAGGGGCTCTGCCTCGTCTGCGCGCAGGAGATGGGGATTGAGCCCATTAACAATATTTTAAGCCAGCTGGGCATTACCGAGGAAAACGTCGAGTCGGTCTCCGACCAGCTTTCCTCCATGATGGAAAACCCGCAAAACATGCAGTCTCTGCTTTCCATGATGGAAAACCCCGACGCGCTGAGCGGGCTGTTCCCGTCCGCCAAGGACGGAGCAGATTCTGAGGACGCAGAGGACACCGACGAGAAGGATGCAGACAGCGACCTCCCCTTCGACCAGACGGTCGCCCTGCTGGAAACCGACCCTGCGCCAAGCGTCTCCGAAACTGACGGCGATGCTTCTAATGAGAATAAAGGAGAGGGCGGCATGTCCTATTTCAGCCGCCTGTTTGAAAATATGCAGTCGCGGCGCGAGGAAACGGCAAACGACACCGGCAGCCAGAAAAGCCGCCGGAACAACAACCGGAAATCCAAGCGCAAGTTTCTGACCAGCTACTGCACCAACCTGACCGCTCGCGCCAAAAACGGCGAGCTCGACCGCATCATCGGACGCGACCGGGAAACCGGGCGGGTGATCCAGATCCTCTCCCGCCGCACGAAAAACAACCCCTGTCTGATCGGAGAACCGGGCGTCGGCAAGACCGCCATCGCCGAGGGTCTCGCGCTGCGCGTCGTCGCGGGCGACGTGCCCTCCAAGCTGCTCGACAAGGAGATCTTCCTGCTCGACCTGACCGCGCTTGTGGCCGGGACGCAGTTTCGTGGCCAGTTTGAAAGCCGCGTCAAGGAGCTGATCAGTGAGGTCAAGTCGGAGGGCAACATCATCCTCTTTATCGACGAGGTGCACAACCTTGTGGGCGCGGGGGACGCGGAAGGCTCCATGAACGCCGCCAACATCTTAAAGCCCGCCCTGTCGAGGGGCGAGATTCAGGTGATCGGCGCGACAACCTTCGACGAATATCGCCGTCACATTGAAAAGGACGCGGCACTTGAGCGGCGCTTTCAGCCAGTCACGATCGCCGAACCCTCGGTGGATGACACGGTGGATGTCATCAGGGGCATCCGCGAATACTACGAAAACTTTCACCGGGTCAAGCTCCCCGACGAGCTGATCCGCAAGACCGTCGTTTTGTCCGAGCGGTACATCACCGACCGGTATCTGCCCGACAAGGCGATTGACCTGCTGGATGAGGCGTGTGCGCACGCCTCCCTCAGCAACCTCCGCATTGCTGAATATGACGCAAAAAACCGCGAGCTGTCGAAGCTCCAGGACCTGACCGAGCGCATGACCGCCGACAACACAAACGTCAATTATGAGGCGGTCGCCGGCGTACGCGCCGACATCGCCCGCCTGGAAAGCGACATCGCCGCCATGGCGCCCGAGGTGCTCGGGCATAAAGTGACCGAGGACGACCTCGCCCACGTGATTGAGCTTTGGACGGGCATCCCTGCCTCCCGTGTCAAGGAATCGGAATTCAAGCGACTGTCGGGGCTGGAGGCGGTACTCATGGAAAAGATCATCGGGCAGGACGAAGCCGTATCCGCCGTCGCAAGCGCCATCCGCCGCAGCCGCGTACAGATCACCCCCCGCCGCCGGCCTGCGTCGTTCATCTTCGTCGGCCCCACCGGCTCGGGCAAAACCGAGCTTGTCAAAGTGCTGGCGGCCGAGCTGTTTGACTCGCCCGAAACGCTCATCCGGCTGGATATGTCCGAATACATGGAAAAGCATTCGGTCTCCCGCATCATCGGCTCGCCGCCCGGCTATGTCGGCTATGACGAATCGGGACAGGTGACCGAAAAGGTGCGCCGCCGTCCCTACTCGGTGCTGCTGTTCGACGAGATCGAAAAGGCGCACCCCGACGTGCTCAACGTCCTGCTGCAAATCCTCGACGAGGGGCGCATTACCGATTCGCACGGGCGGCTGGTCAACTTTGAGAACACGGTCATTGTGATGACCTCCAACGCAGGCAGCAACAAAAAGGACAACGCGCTGGGATTTGCCAAGAGCGAGGATGAGCTGTCCCGCGAGAAGGCCATGAAAGCGCTGTCCGACTTCCTTCGTCCGGAATTCATCAGCCGCATTGACGAGATCATTGTCTTCCGCACGCTGACCGTGGACGATTACGGTAGCGTCGCGGCGCTGATGCTCAGCGAATATATCACCACGCTGGGTGAGCGCGGCATTTCCTTTAGCTTTGACGAAGCGGCCACCCGCTGGCTCGCCGAACACGCCCACGGCGGCAAATCGGGCGCGCGCGACCTGAGAAACCTGATCCGCCGGGAGGTCGAGGACAAGATCGCCACCCTGCTGATTGACAACGCCGACACGCCCCCCGCCCTCATCACGCTCACCGTCGGGGAGGATGAAAAACTCCTGCTCAAAACGGATATCAATTTTTAAAAAAAGAATCAAGAAATGCAAGCAGTCCCCGCCGGCAGTTCCGGCAGGGACTGTAACTACATATATTTATTCAATGACGGTAACCGGACGGCCGGGCTTCTCGGGCGGGTCAGGCTGGGTCACGGGGTGTCCGATCGCAATCGCGATGGCAAACACATAGCCCTCCGGCGCGCCGATTTTTTGGTAGATTTCGGCATCGGGCGATTCAAACAGCGACTTCACCATGCCGATGATGCAGCTGTCCAGCCCCATCCCCTTTGCCGCCAGCGCGAGATTTTCCACCGCAATCCCGGCGTCCACCTCACACCACGTATGGCCGGGGTCAACGGTGATGAACACCACCATGGGGGCGCTATAGAAGATTTTGCCCCCACGCGCCGCCATACGCGCTTTGGCTCCCTCGTCGCCGCCGCTTTCTATGCGCGTCACCATTTCCCGCTCCATCTCCCCGAGCAGGGCGGCGTTTTTGACCACGCTGAAATGCCACGCGCGGCGATTCATCGCGGTAGGCGAGGCCAGTGCACACCGGACGAGTTCATCCTCCTGCGCCTTTTCAAGCGCACGGCTGTCAAAGCCGCGCACACTGCGCCGAGACAGGATGGCCTCCAAAATTTCTTTTTTCATACGCGTTTCTCCTTTCGTAATTTTTTCTGTTTATATTGTACCTCTTTTTCCTTCCCCGCACAACCAATTTCAAACGGCGGTGACAATCATGGACAACCATATGCGTTCCGACACACCGGCTTCGATCCCAACCATGCAAATCTCCCTGGAACTGGGCGGGCTGCATCGCCCCTCCAGCCCCTCCCTGCTGCTCATCTACACCCTGAGCGGCTTTTCGGAGCTTACCATCAACGACACCCGCCGCTTAAAGCAGGAGGCAGGCAGCATACACATCATCAACGCCGGGGAGCGATATGAGATCACGGACATGGACAACTTTGCCGCCGTCGCCTTTCACATCGACATCGGCCAGTTCACCCGCAGTATGCCCGCCCTGGCCGAAAAGCGCTTCTCCACCAAGGCGGTGAGCGTGGATCAGGACGACTATGACGCGCTGACCATTCTGCTGTCCAAGTCCCTCAAGATTTTCACCTCTGACAGCGAGGAAAGCCCCATCTTGCAGAGCCTGATCGCACACCGCATTGTACTGCTACTGCTCAAAAAATTCCAGGTTCTGAAGAAATATGACGCCCAGATGCCCAAAACAAACGACGCGGTCATTCAGAAGCTGATGGCTTACATCGAACAGCACAGCGCCGAACGGCTTTCACTGGAATCGCTGTCCGCACAGGTGCACTTAAACCCGCAGTATCTCTCCCGCCTGTTCAGAAAAGAAACCGGCATGACCCTCACCCACTATATTGGCCAGGTGCGCATTCTGGCGAGTGAAAAGGATGTGCTGTACGGCGGTTTGCGCGCGACGGAAATTGCCGAAAAATACGGCTTTGCCAACACCAAGTCTTTTTACAGCTCCTTCCGGGCGGTGTTCGGAAAAACCCCCGGCCAGCATAAAGCGGACATGCAGAAGGAGACCTCCTCCCATTTGAACCTCCGCCTGCGCTGTCCAAGCCCCTTTTTGTACACCCGGGAAATGGTCAAGCGCTTCATCGATACGCGTGACGATCAATCGATTTTTGACCCGCTTTCCACGGTCGGCCCTGACTTGTCCTCCACCGATGTGCTGGAGTACAGTATAGAGTGTGCGACCGACGAAGCCTCCGAGCCCTTTGTGCACCGCTGGTCCCTGGGCAGCGCGCCCGCCCCGTGCACGGACACAAGCTCCGCCACGCCCTATGTGCAGATGGACTTTATCCGCCTTTTCGACTGTGCAAACGGACGCCGCCCCTGCTACTATGAGGATGCGCACGGCCATCCCCGCTACGATTTTTCCGAAATCGACCAATTGATGGGAACGGCGCTTTCCCGACAGGCATGCCCCGTTATTGAGCTCTTCTTTATGCCGCTTCAGCTGGCAAAAAAACCGCAGGCGTTTTACCTGTGTCAGGGCGCCATGTGCCCACCGGGAAACATGGAATGCTGGCTTTCTCTGGTCACCGCGCTGGTCCGCCACCTGACCATGCACTTTGGCGCCGAGCTGCTTCGCTCGGCCTACTTTTCCCTGTGGTGTGACCCGACGCCGGCCCCCTGCTGGCAGGGCAGCCGCGAGGAGTTTTTTGACTTTGCCGCCCGCACCGTCAGAGCCGTCAAATCGGTCGACCGTCACCTGCGGGTGGGGATGCCCAAATTGTCACCCGAGTCGCTTTCCCCCGAATGGCTCACCGCCTTTAAGGCCGCGCTCGACCGGGAGCGCGTCTCCCTAGACTTCATCGGCGTTACAATCCCTTTCCTGACCAGTTTGTCCGATGTGCCGCCCGAAAACCGCCTGCCTTTTGATGCGGGACAGGGCTATCTGCTCACCGACGCCGACCACCCGCTGCGCACCGCGGAAACCTGTAAAAGGATGCTCGCCCAAAACGGCTTTTCCAATACGGGCTTTTTTCTGACATCTATGCGCCCCACCGGGCTGTCCGCTGACCTGACACAGCGCACCTGCTTTCTCAACGCCTACATTGTCAAAATGCTGCTCGAGCTGGCGCCCTTCGCCGATCACATCAACTTCGCCTCCATTGAGCCGCTCTCCCCCCATTCCCCCATCCCACCCGCGCACAACGTTTTTTCCATGCTTGAAAAGCTGGGCAACCGCATCCTGCGCCGGGGAGACCGCTATATCATCACCTCAGGGGAGCAAGGGCACTATCAGGTGCTCTGCTACAACTACTGCCACTATCACAAGCGCTTTAAGACCCCCAGGCAGCTTGCCGCGCTGCCCCTGCAAAACCTCTACACCGCATTTGAGCGGGGCGACGACATCCATCTGACCGTTACGCTCAAAAACATTTATGGTCAATACCGCGTCCGGAAATACCGGCTGGATGCCCATTACGGCTCGCCGTTTGACGCCTGGCTGCTGCTGGGCGCGCCCGATCAGCTTACGTCGGAGGAACTCCGCCACATAAGCAGCAAAGCCGTCCCCGATTATACCACGCAAGCGGTCAATCTGGACGGCGAATATACCATGTACAGCTCGGTTTCCCCCCACGAGGTTGAGCTTTTTATGCTCTCCCCGCTGGAATAATTTATTCCATTTTTTGCGCAGGAGACTGTTGCGGCAGCACATGCATGTTTTTGCTGATTTTTGTGGGAATAGTAGATATTGTGCATTATTTGCTCGAAAAGTATGTTTTTTTCTATATGCAGTAGTCTTTCTGCAGGGCAAGGTCACTATTTGATTCACTTTGTTCCCTTTTTTGACTTTTGGATTTGGAATTTTTTGACAGCTCAAAGGCTCCAGCATAATTTGCAAAATTATCGGCAGATTCACGTCAAAACAAAGGCTTATAATTCTTCTGAAATTGCATTATACTTGTAACAGAAGCTAAACGAGGTGAAAGCATGTTTCCGGTAATTTTAAAACAAATATTGTTGCCTGACCAGCCGGATCGAACCGTCGTGACCTATTCACTGATCGGCAACCGAAAAAACGGCTTTGGCATTAAAATAATTGAAACCTACGGTACACGCATGCGCGTCGTCAATGTGGCGGAAAACATCTCCGACTGCCGCGCCGAGGCGCTTTCGCTGATGCGCCTGTTCTGTGAGGAGGGGCTTCTGGCGGTCCATCTGCACGAAGTGCTTGAGGACTATCAGCGTTCTGAGCGTCCCCCCCACCGCAGATCGCGCCCCTTCAGCGCCTGACCTAGCGCAGGCGCGCGAAACGGATGACAAGGGGAAGCGGCCGGCTGCGCGACCGGACGGCCCGCACCGCACCCAGCACCGCAAGAAGCAGATAGAGCGCCCACACAATCCGGTAGAGCCATATCGACACATCGCTCCACCGCCACGAAACCAGGTTCATACCAAAGCCGAGTGCCGCCGCCAGCAGCAGGTAGAGCAGGGTGGTCAGGCTTAGATTGACCGCGTCACACACGTGAAAGCGGATGCGCCCCGACCGGTTTGCAAAGAACAGGCCGAAAACCCAGACAGGAAACAGATAGGAAAGCGCACACAGGAGCGTTTCCCAGACCTTTGTTTTTTCTTTTCCCTTTACCATATGACAACCCCCGTTTCTGAATCAGCCGCTGACCCGCCCGCTCACACGGGCGGTTTTTTTACTCCTTTGTGCCCTTGCGCTGGTTGTCCAGCCACTCCTGAAACGCCTCAGGGGTAATCTCGCCGCGCTGGGCGCGCTCCAGCTCCCGCTTGGCGCTGTCCACCCAGGGCTGGAACACCTCTTCGCGGTAGCGGGGCTTGGTGCGGTTGCGCTGCATTTTGGCGTGCTGGGTCTTATAGGCCGTGCGGTAGGCCTTGAGCAGCGTGTCGGCGTTCTGTTTGACGCTGTACCCCGTCTCACGGCAGGTTCTCCCGTCGGCGTATACCCGGTTGCAGTAGATCTCATCAGCACGCGAAAGCGGGGCAAAATAGTGCCCGCAGTTGCGGCATTTTTTGAGCTTCATGTTCATCTGGAGCATCCCGCGCAGCTCTACCTCAATCCCCTCTTCAAAGCTGTAAACCGGAAGCTCCTCCACACGGTTGAGGGGGCAGTCGCGGAGGATGTGCACATAATCCCCGGCATGATTCGCCTGTTTAAAGCGCTCGGCCAGCACCCCGCCCACCGTGATGGCGTAGCTGATCGAATAGTTGTCAAACTGGAAGATGGACTGTTTCTGGTGCATCAGGTTGTTGAGGAAGTGGCGCTTTTCGACCGGGAGCTCATTCATCGGGGCATACTCTATGTCAAACACCGCCTGCACATGCTCCCGAAGCTTCTGGGCATAGTCGCCCAGCACCTCAAGCAGATCCTCGGGAAAATCGGGGTGCTCGCTCATGAACTTGTCCAGCGAGCGTGTTTTCTCGGTCAGGTAGGTCACTTCAATTTGCAGCTGGCGCGCCTGCTCCTCGCCCGCGGCATAATGCTTTTTGATATGCGCGTACTGGAGTTTGCTGTAGTAGTCCTCCAGATAGGCATGGTCGAGGCCAAACGGGATGCGGTTGTAGATCTGGCGAAACTCGGAAAGATCCATCTGCGCTGGCCGCTTCGTACACAGCTCGCGGAAGCGCTTATGGAAGCAGCGGCGCAGGGTTGAGGGATTGAGCGGATAGAAATAGAGAAAAAGCGGGTGGGCGGCATTGAACTTTTCGGTGAGCGTCTGCACGATCTCCTCCTCTGCGGGCACGCTGGAGGGGTCATTTTCACAGTCATTGAGGATGCCATCCGCATAGCCGTACAGATCCTCCATGTCGGCGCGCAGCAGGTTTAAAAGAAAGTCCCCCGTCGGTGCCTGACGCCGAAAGCCTTCCGCATCGGTAAAAATAAGCGTTTTCTCGTTTTCCAAATAGGATTTAAGCATGACCGTCCTCCTCACGGGTTAGACAGAATGTATTTTTTTGTAGACACTTGTCTTTTTTTATCATATCATATTTTCCGGAGGGGCGCAAGACCCTGTTGCATTGTGTCGAAAGGAGATGTATGATAGAGGCAGAGAAAACGCAAGGAGGATTCGTATGCCCAGAGTGGACAAGACCAACTATTATCTCGACATCACGCAGACGGTGGCCGAACGAGGCACCTGCCTGCGCAGAAACTTCGGCGCAATCATCGTGAAAAACGACCAGATCATCTCCACCGGCTACACCGGCGCGCCGCGCGGGCGTAAAAACTGCATTGATGTGAAGGAATGCATCCGTGAAAAGCTGGAGATCCCGCGCGGGGAGCGGTATGAGCTGTGCCGTTCGGTGCACGCCGAGCAAAACGCGATCATCCACGCCGCACGCAACGACATGATCGGCGCCGCCCTCTACCTGTGCGGCATCGACGTCAGCACGGGCGGCTACGTGGAAAACGCCGCCCCCTGCTCGCTGTGCAAGCGCCTGATCATCAACGCCGGCATCCTCCAGGTAATCGCGCGGAACACGAAGGAGGAGTATACCATCTTCCACACAAGCGACTGGATTGAGAAGGACGAGTCCATGCTGGGCAGCTTTGGCTATTAGAACCGGTATTCCTGCGAGGTTCAGTCATAACGACAAGGGGCTTCCACCAATGGTGGAAGCCCCTTTCTGTACTCTGGGATCTGAGATCTGCCGTCTAATTAAAGGCACATCTGCATGATAATGGTCACATCACCAACGTTGACTTTACTGTCTTTGTTGGCGTCGGCTGCCCTGAGCTGACGCGCGGTCAGCGTCTTGCTGCCGGCCAGATACTGCATCAGCAGGATGGCGTCGGCCACATCCACTTTGCCGTCCAGGTTGACGTCGCCGGCCTGGGGCGTGATGCCCAGGACAGAGATTTCCACCGGAGCGAGCAGCACCTGGTTGTCCTGTCCCTCGTCGTCATAGCCTTCGAGCGCCTCAAAGATGACACTGGTGGTCACATCGTCGGTCAATTCAGCTCTGACGCTAAAGATCGCGTAGCCAATCACGACGTCGCCGCTGAGCGCCGCACCATTGGGCGAGACGCAGACAAAGCGGTTGCCGTCTGAAACAAACATGAAGTCTTTCTTCGCGGTGATCGCCTGCAGTGTCAGAAGCTCCGAGTCATAGTCAATCCGTCCTGTGACACCGGCGAAGCTCTCCGCATCGCGCAGGGTAATGGGTACGATTACGGTCTCGCCGGTCTGCGCCGTGGCAAACTCTCTTCTGACCACATCCCAGCCGTTGTACCACAGGCCCGCCTGACGGTAGGTCAACTGACGGAGCTCCTGAACAACGCCGCCGGCGTTGCGGGAGCGCAGCTTGCCCTGCCAGGAACCTGAGACAACCTTCTCGGCCGCGATGCGCATGTCGCGCACCATCTGGATACCGGCCAGCGTCTGGAGCGGCATGGGCTCATCCCACATGGGGCCGTAAATGGGCTGCATGTTCGCGGTCTCCTGCCAGGAGTGGCCGCACAGGAAATAAAGGCCGCTTACATCGTTATAGGTCACCTTCTGAGACGCATCGTAGAAGCCGTCGGTGAATTTTGCGATTTTGGCCTCCAGCTTCCGCATGGCGCGCGCAAAGGTGGAGACAGCCGGTTTGCCCGAGCCAAAGTTGAAGACATAGCTGCCCGAGCCAATTGCGTCTCCTGTAACCAGATAGCTGTTATCGAGCTTTTGTTGCACCTTGTTGTCATAGAGATACAGCATGGAACCACCCGTGTGTCCGGGCACCTCAACGGCTTCCCATGTGATGGCGCTGCCGCCGAATTTCGGGCCGACGAGGGTCTGTCCGTCCTGGACATACACGTATCTGGAAACGTCATACGAGGACGGGATGCCCGCCGCATCCTTTTCGGGCCAGTAAACCTTACAGCCCCTGAACTGCTCGACCTTGCCGTAATGGTCGCCGTGGCTGTGGGTGATGACCACCTCGATGGGCAGCGTGCTGCCGACGATGCTTCTCACAAAGCCCAGCAGGTCGCCTTCTCCCATGCCCGTGTCAAAGAGCATCGCCTTGTCTTCGCCGACAAAGAGGTACATGTCATCGTTGGTGACAAAGCCCTTGGCATCCTGGATGCGGAACACCCCCGGCTCGATTTCTTCCTTGACATACTGATCCCACAGCGGCACAGCGTTGATGGTCAGCGTATAGGTCGAGGTGCCGACGCCGATCGTAAACACGTTGGCGCCCTGAGTCAGAACCGCTCTGTAGGGGAGCGGGAACTCACTGGCAACCCCGTTTACCGTATAGGGGGTCGGGACGGCGGCACTTCCCGGCGCAACCGGCACGGGGGAGATATAAACCACATTGCTGGTTCTGCTGCCCCAGTCCATGGTCGCCGTCAGGTTTTTGTTGTCAAACATTGAGGAGTTGAAGGGAACACCGGCCGGAACGATCGGATTGTCAAGCGTGATTCTGTACGGCTCAAGCCTGCCGCCCTTGAAGGAGGAAATCTTGACGTCATACAGGGCGTTGGCCGCATTCGATACGGCCGGCTTTGCGGAAATGGTATAGGTATATGCGGTCGCCGAGGGCAGCGGATACAGTGTGTTATCATTGATTGTTCTGACATTGATTGTGTAATCCACAGCCGCGTTATTGCCATTGGTCACGGTGATTTTGACCACATTGATACCGCCTGCGCCGGCAAGCGCAGCGTTGTCAGAGGGGACAATGTTCAGCTTATACCCTCTGTCACCGCGATCCAGGGCATCGCCGGGCGCGACAGCGGCGCCGTTCAGCGTGACCGCGATGTTGGCATCCGGGTCGAAGGCCTCATTAAAGAGGTACAGCGGCTCGCCGGTCGTGTGTGTGACATTGTACATGGTGGTCAGCGGATTAAAGCCGGACACCTTGTTCGCGGAGGGCGTCACGCCCATGAGATCCAAACGGAGAAGATGGGTGGGTGTGATCTTGTCTTTGAGAAGCTCGCCGTCTCGGAAGTCATATACGGCGGCGTCATTATACCAGTAACCCGCTGTGCCGTAAGAAAGCTTCCTCGCGTACGCGGTGTTGCTCGTCGTGTCAAACGCACCGATGAACGGATTGTCAAGCACGATCGAGGACGCGACATACATATCCTCGACATATGACACGCCGGCTCTTTCCGCAGCGCTCACGCGCTCCTGCCAGGAATGTCCCGCGAGACAGTACAGCTCGTCAAAACCTTTGACCGCATCCCAGGATTTTTGCATGGCGCGGTTAAAAATAGGCGCTAAGGTGCTGCTGCCGTGGTTAAAGACATAGCTGCCGGATCCGATCGCGTCGCCCAGCACAAGGTAGTTTCTTTCGCACTGGTTATGGTTCGCTTCGTTGTCCATGAGGTACATGGTGGATCCGTTTGTATGAGTGGGCACTTCAAGGCAGTCAAAAACGAGGGGGCCGTTGCCAAAGTCGGGGCCGGTAATTTTGTCGCCGTCAATGACCATTTTCACGTCGGTGTTGGGGTCATTGATGACTGTGCTGGCCGAAGAGCCGTCATTGAGCGGCCAATAGACCGTGCCGTTTCCGGCGCCCCTTTGATACAGCCGCATCGCCGCCGGCGTTGAGGATTGCAGCATACCGATATGGTCGCCGTGGAGATGGGTAATGACCACATCGATGGGATAATTGTCGGGGTCTGTAATGCCGAATTTTTCGGTCAGAATTTTGTAGATTTCGGCTTTCAGATTGCCGCCGCGGCGCGCATTGTCGGCGCCGCCGTTGAGGCAGTCAAAGAGCACGGCGCGATCCTGCCCGATGAAGATCGAACAGTCTTCCGCCGTGGTGAAGCCGTTGATGCTGGTGAACTGATACACGCCGCTGACAGGCAGGTTTTCCTCAAGCACTTTCGTCGCAACTTTGTCGTAAAGGTCCTGGGTTCTTACTGTCAGCATATACTCGGTTGTGCTCAGCCCGTCGCCCGAGGTGACCACGATGCGGCAGGGGATGTCCTGCGGAGCTTCGCCGACCCGCACGCTGGGGACAGCCAATTTGTACGGCACGTTAAAATCACACGCCTGGCCATTGATGGTAAATGTGGCGTTCTGATCGTAAGTAACGGGTTTTACAAGAAAGTAACCTGTGAGCTGCTTCATGTCAACATCCATAACATAGTTGTACTTGCCCGATTCAATGGTCTGTCCGAACGGGATGTCCACATACTCGTTTCGCCCGCCCTTAAAGCCCGTAAATTCGATGTCAATCAGCTCGGAGCTTGTGTTCTGGGCCACTTTCGCCGGGAGTTTGTCCCAGGCAAAAGCCAGCGATGTCAGCTGTCCGGCGCTCAGCAAAAGCATCAGGGACAAGACGATCGCAAGAATACGCTTGTAGTTCCTCTTTTTCATAAGTAGTAACTTCCTCCTTTAAAACGATCCCTATTAAAGAAAACACTATTCTTTAAACAGGCGGCTTTCTCCTCAATTGCCCGGTCAATGTCCCTCCTTCCTCGAATGAATTTTTTCAGATGAAAGCATGGCCTGTTTTTAGACGTACTGCGCACGCATTGCGTATTTCAACAAAATAATCGCACGCTGTAACATTTTAATTATGCACCCTCCATGCATTAAATGTCAATAATATTAAGTTCGGTTTTTTTGACCTATCCATAATTTTCTTGGTGTTTTTTTCTATGTCCCCCATGTCTGATTTGGTGATATTGACTTGTCTGTCAAGAAGGCGGTTAAAAATTTCATAATACGCAAAGAAGAATGCCCGCGGCAGCTGCCCCGGGCGTTCTTTGTCTATTCTCTGGTGTCCTGAATCTGTGCTCTAATTACAGGCACATCTGCATGATGATCGTGACGTCGCCGACATTGACCTTGCCGTCCTTATTGACGTCGGCTGCGCGAAGCTGCCTCGCCGTGAGCGTTTTGCTGCCCGCGAGGTACTGCATCAGTGCAATCGCATCCGCGACATCCACTTTGCCATCCAGGCTGACGTCGCCTATCGCCACGGGGCTGGTGATGGCCAGCCGGATGGGCGTGATGCGGGGCATGATGGAGGTGAGGGCTTCGTCATAGGCGCTGCCGGTGGTAAAGCTGATGAGCGTGTTTACGTCGTCGTACAGATCCGCTTTTGCGGTGAAGGTCGCGTAGCCCACAACCACGTCGCCGTCCAGACCCGCGCCGTTCGGAGTGACCACGGTGAATTTGTTGCCACTCTGCGACATCGTGAAGCCTTTTTTCGCCGCGATGGAATCGAGGGTCAGGAGTGACTCATCATACTCGACGGTGCCGGTCAGTCCGGAAAACTTGCGGCAGTCATCCACGGTAACGGGCAGCGTGATGGTTTCGCCCGTCTGCACCGCGTAGGCGCTGGTCTCCTGCTTGAGCACGGCCATTTTGCCGGTGACCGGATCTTTCGAATACTGGCTCATGAAGTCCCACATAATGCGGGAGAACGAACCGGACAGCCAGTGGGGCAGTCCCTCAATGGCGACAATTCTCATCATGTTGATGCCGTCGTCGTTGTAATAGTCGCCGGTGTAATACTGCGTACCGTCAAACTGCTGGATGTAGGTCTGGTCTGCGGTCAGGCCGAGCTTTCTTTCCACCAGGTTGGTGGAGGTGGTCGAGATGGTTTTGCACTGCGCCTGTGTGAAGGAGCGGTCAATGCCGTTGAGCGTAAACCAATTGTTCAGAGAAGTGGTATACATGGCGCTCTTCGCATAGGGGAAGTGGTTATTTCTGTCCATCGTACCGGCCATCTGGAGTACCGGGACATCCTTCATCGCCGCCCACTGCGCGTCCGGGATGGGGCTGTTCGCCGAGTTGGAGCCCGCCATATGCTGGCCGCCGACGCCGACCGCCGCAAAGCGATTGGGGGTGCGGGTGGCCTGCAGCACGGTGGAGCGTCCGCCCAGCGAAAAGCCGGTTGCGTACACGCGGCTCTCATCCATGCGGTAGTTTTCCTGCAGGTTGCCCCAGATCTCTTCCATGTCGGTGTCAAGGGTGGTGCCGTTGGTCGCCCACGGAATGACGCAGATGAACTCTTCCTCGGCGACCATCTGGGCATAGCCCCAGGTTTCCACAAAGTAGATCGGGTTGTTGTTGCCGTGATAGACAAACAGAACCGGATACTGCTTATTGGCGTTTTCCGGTTTGGAAGCGCTCAGGGGGGTATAGATCGCATACTTGTGATCAGGATTGTCGGCATTGAACAGTTCCTTCTTGATGCCCTTATCGGCAAAGGACTGCACAACCGCAGGATGCATCTCATCCGTATAGGTCAGGAAGTTGAACACGTCCTTGACCATGCTCTCACCGAGCGGGCTGTTGACCATGGCTTCCGCGTCAAAACCGGCGACGCCCATGCCCTTGTGGTGGTCATACAGCGAATAGTAGGTGTCCCAGGTAAAACTGTCGGTGGGCAAATACCAAAGGTATTTGTTCGGGTAATCGTACTCTTCCGCCGCCTGCGCAATCGGGGTGGCGAGCAGGGCAAGCAGAACAATGCTCAGAAGCATGGCAAAAAACTTTTTCCCTTTTCCTAATCTCATAACTGAACCTCCATTTTTCTCTATGTTTTTATGTAGACCACCCGGCCAAAACGGATCCTTTTCTGACTGACTGGTTTTCATACGGTTGCAAAATGTTTATTTCACTTTCTTTTCTTTTCCACCATTCTTCTTTTAGCGTATCAGAAACAACCAAAAAATAATATGATTATTCCGACCTTTTTTTATGTATTTCCGACTTCTTGCTTTTATATCCCTTAAAAATTAGCGAAAAAAGGAATGCGCCGGCCGCCGAAAACGGCGACCGGCTCGGCTTTTCAGGGTAAACGCCAGGAAATGTATTTAAAAGAAGGAGTGGGTAGAGTCACAGACACATCTGCATGATGATGGTGATATCACCGACGTTGACTTTGCCGTCTTTGTTGACCTCGGCCGCACGAAGCTGCTTCGCCGTGAGCGTTTTGCTGCCCGCGAGGTACTGCATTAGCGCGATCGCATCAGCCACATCCACTTTGCCATCCAGGTTGACGTCGCCAATCAGGGCATCCTCGCTGAGGATACCAAGCTCGATGCTCGGCATATTGAGCGTCTGCATATCCTCGTCCTCGAGGAAGCCCATATTCTTGCTCGCGGGGAAGCTGACCGGCGTGGTGACGTCGTCCGAAAGATCGGCGTTTGCTTCAAAGATCGCATAGCCGACTACCACGTCGCCGCTCAGACCTAACCCGTCCTTGCTTACCGCAACAAAACGGTTGTCCTCAGCGGTCATCATGAATTTGCCCGAAGCGCTGACTCCCTGCAGGGTCAGTAGCTCGCTGTCATACTGGATTTCGCCCTTGATTCCGGCAAGAAGTTTAGCATCCTTTGCCGTGATGGGCAGCATAATTGTGTCGCCCGCCTTTACTGTCCGGGTCTTGACATCGGGATCGTCCAGCACGATCAGCTCTTTCGTCTCAGGATCGCGTGCAAACCGGGTCATGAATTCCCAGCTGATTTCCGCCAGCGAACCGGTCAGAATATGCGGCAGGCCTTCAATTGCAACCATTTTCATCATATTGACGCCGGCGGCGTTGTAATAGTCGCCCGTGTAGTGCTCGTTGCCGTCAAAGTACTGGATGTATTCCTCGTCCGCGGTCAGGCCGAGTTTTCTTTCGACCAGATTCGTGGAATTTGCGGCAATGCTCTGGCATTCCGCCTGGGTAAAGGAACGGTCAATGCCGTTGATGCGGAACCAGGTGTTCAGGGAGTTGGTCTGCAGCGCATTTTTTTGTCCGTATGGGAAATGATTGTTTCTGTCCATGGTTCCGGCGATCGCAATGACGGGGGTTTCCTTCATGGCGTTCCAGGTTTCATCCGGAATGGGGGCGTTTACGGAGTTGGAGCCGGCCAGATGCTGTCCGCCCACGCCGAGAGCCGCATAGCGGTTGGGCGTGCGGGTGGCCTGCAGCACGGTGGAGCGTCCGCCCAGTGAGAAACCCGTAGCATATACGCGGCTTTCATCCATGGGATAATTGGCCTGAAGCTCTGCCCAGATCGCGTCCATGTCGGCGTCGAGCGTGGTGCCGTTGGTCGCCCACGGAATGACGCAGATGAATTTGTCGCGGGCTGCCAGATGGGTAAAGCCGAAGCCCTCGGTATAAAAGATGGTGTCGGTGTTGCCGTGGAACACGAATACCACGGGATATTTTTTGTCTTCATTGCCGGGCAGTGACGCATCGGTCGGGGTATACACCGCCCATTTGTGGTCAGCGTCGCCGGGGTTTTTGAGCTCTTTTTTCAGGCCTCGGTCCGCCCAGTACTGAACCACCTCGGACGCCATTTCATTCTCAGAATAGTTAATGATGGGATACAGGTTGTTGACGATGCTCTCTCCCATTTTGCTATTGATGATGTTGTCGATGTCAAACCCTGTCATACCCATCAGCTTGTGATGGTCATACAGGTTTTCGATGCCCGGCTCCAGCCAGCCCGTCGTATACTTCTGATACCACATGTCCTTGGTTGGGTAATCGTACGCCTCTTTGGCCTGCGCAATGGGCGCGGCGAGCGCGACGGCCAGAATGACGCACAGAAGCAGAGCAACGACCTTTTTTCCTCTTCCTGATCTCATAACTGAACCTCCATTTTTCTCTATGTTTTTATGTAGACCACCCGGCCAAAACGGATCCTTTTCTGACTGACTGGTTTTCATACGGTTGCAAAATGTTTATTTCACTTTCTTTTTCATCATTCCTCTTTTAGCGTATCAGAAACAGCCAAAAAATAATATGATTATCCCGACCTTTTTTTATATATTTCCGACTTCTTGCCCTTCCGTATTGAACCCGTGTGCGGGGTAAGCTATAATGAAGAAAATAAAAGATAAAGTTGGTGAGGTTATGCGCGGACAATTTGTCCGTTCCCTGTGCCTTGTTTGCTCCGCCCTGCTGCTTGTGTCTCTTTTTTCCTCCTGCCGTGCCGAAGAAAACCTTCCCGCGCCCGCGCCGGTCACTCTAAAAGTTTTCATGCCGCAGTTCGACGGCACGATTGACGACGCGCCGCTCGTAGCGGAAAAGCTCAACGCATACATTGAGCCGTTGATCGGCGCACGGGCGGAAATTTCCTTTATCCCCACCTCCTATCTGTCGTCCATTGAATCCTATTCCCAAACCGTCACACAGAAGCTTTCCTCGGGAGATCAGGTGGACATCGCGTTTTGCCAGAGCTTTTCGACGCTCTCCGGCTGGGTCAAGCAGGGTCTGCTCTGCCCGCTTGGTGACCTGATGCAGTCGCATGGGGCGGGGATCGAGGACGCCCTCACGGAGGAATACCTCCGTATGGGCGACTTTGACGGGCAGACCTACGCGCTTGTCACCAACCGGCACATGGCCTCTTATCTGGCTCTTTTATACCGGGCGGACATCGCAAAGCAGTACGGCATTGATATGGAAAGCGTCAAGACCATTGACGACCTGGACAGCATTTTCGCACAGGTGAAGGAAAAATGCCCCGACATTACGCCGGTCGCGGTGGTGCGGGAAAAAAACTGGGATGCACTGGGCAACTCGTACGGTGTGCTGATGGACTACGGACAAAACACGACGGTTGTCAACCTCTATGAAACGGAGGAATATGAACGCAAGGCGCGCCGCGTCTATCAGTGGCGGCAAAAGGGCTATGTGCTCGACACGATGTCAGACTACGGCGAAAACTCCTATTACTTCCGTTCGGGCGAGGTGTTCAGTTCCTTCGCGGGCGCGCGGCCAGGCTATGACACGCAGGAGGTTCGCACGATCGGGTTTGATATGGGCATCGTGCAGCTAGGCGTTCCCTATTCCTGCACCTCTGATGTCAAGGCAAACTTTTACACCATTCCGAAAAGCTCCGCAAACCCTGAAAAGGCGATGGAACTGCTGAGGCTCATGTACACCGACCCGGTGGTTGCCAACCTCCTGATCTACGGCATCGAGGGCAAGCACTACGTATACGCCGACAAGGCGCAGGACATAATCACCTATCCCGAAGGCATCGACGCCCAGAACAGCGGCTATGTCCACTTCCGCACCTGGTCGTTTGCCAGCCAGTTCATCTCCCACATCTGGGAGGGCAACCCGCCCGACTTCTGGGAACAGATGCAGGCATATAACAGGGGCGCCCTTCGCTCCAAGGCGCGGGGGTTTGTCTTCAGCGGGCAAAATGTCCAGGATGAAATCGTGCGCTGCAACGCGGTGACCGACAAGTATTTATACGGCCTGGACAACGGGTATCTGGATCCGGAGGAAACGCTCCCCGAATTCCGCGCGGCGCTGAAAGAGGCGGGCATCGACACCATCATCGCCGAAAAACAAAAACAGCTGGACGCCTGGCTGGGGACGGGAGAGGCACCTTGAAAGAACGTAAAAAAATTTCCATCGGCTCCGCGGTCAAGCTCTTTTCACTGACCGCGGTTGCCGTTATGCTTTTCATCGTATTCTATATGTCCTCGGTGGCGAACACCTCTCTGAAAAATCAGGCCTTCCGCATCTATCAGACTACACTGAGCTTTTACCGTGACAAGGTGGACCGCTCGCTAAGCGAAATGGATCAGACCCTCTACGACTTTGTGCTCAACGACAACAACATCGCCCTGCTTGGCACCAAATGCAGCGCGGAGGAGCGTTACCTCGCCAAGGTGGCCATCAGCGCCAAAACGCAGCAGACCGTCAACCTGCACGACTTTACCGAGGGTGTGCTGTTCTATTCCCCGCTCGGCGACGAGGCGGAGTTCATCACCCGTACGGCACAGGTGCTCAGCCTCGGGGAGAGCAAGAGTCTCAAGCAGCATGTCCTGAGGGCGGTGGACGACGACCGAAGCGGCCATTCGATCGACACCTCCAAATGGGCGCTCACCGCCATCGGCGGGAAAAACTACCTGCTCCTGATTACCCAGGCAGGCGGCTCCTACATCGGCGCATGGGTCAGCCTTGAACACCTTCAGCGGTCGCTTGGCGAAATTGACTTCGGACAGGACAGCGTCCCGCTGCTGTGCGATCCGGACGGCAGCGTACTGACCCCCTCCCCCCTATTATCCCGCCTGACGCTCGACCACGGACGATGGAGCGAGCTGAACACCGAAGGCGGGGAATCCCTGCAAATCAGCGTTCAATCCTCCAAGGGCGGCTTTAGCGCGGCTGTGCTCATCCCCACGTCGGGGATCACCGAGGACTGGGACAGCGGTCTGCTTATTGTCAAGCTGTTCAGCGCGCTGCTCCTGATTTTGCTGGTCCTTCTCCTGCTCAGCGGCCGCTTTCTGTACCGTCCTTTCAAAACCCTCGTGACCGCCATGCGGCGCGTCGGGGAGGGCGATCTGGATACACAGATTCAAAAAAGTGCGCCGCTTAAAGAGTTTGACCAGGTGTACGGCATCTTTAACTCCATGACCGCGGAGATCAAAAACCTGACCATTCGTGTGTATGAGCGTCGGCTCTCCGAACAGAAAATTATGCGGCAGTATTTGCAGATGCAGCTCAAATCCCACTTCTACCTCAACTGCCTCAACATCATTTACTCGCTGGCGCAGGTCAGGGAATACAAGCTGATTCAGGAGCTCACCATGTATCTGACCCGCTATTTCCGATACATGCTGAAGGACGCGTCGAGGCAGAGCACCATCGGGGATGAGCTTGACCACATACGCAACTACATGAAAATCCAGGAGATGCGTTTCCCTGAAAAGGTGTCCTACCGCGAGGACGTGCCCGACGATTTTTGGGATGTCCCCATCCCCCCGCTTATGATGCAAACCTTCATCGAGAACGCCATTGAACACGCCATTGACTTTGACCGGCACAACATCATCGGGCTGACTGTCACAAAACAGGAGTGGGACGGTCAGGACGGCATCCTGCTTGTCATTTCGGACAACGGAGCCGGTTTTGACGAAGCGCTGCTTGACCGTCTCAACCACGACGAACCGGTCACCCAGATCGAATACGAAAAGGGCATCGGCATCAACAACATGAAGAACCGCCTGAAAATCATTTATGGCGGCCGGGCCGCCCTCTTCTTCCACAATGCCGAGCCGCACGGCGCGGTGGTGGAGGTGTGGCTGCCGGGAAGCCCGGGACAGGAGGAGGAACCATGAAGCCGCTCAGTATCCTGATCGTGGACGACGAAATGCTGGCCGTCCGCGGCATTCAGGATTATATCCCGTGGGAGGAGCTCTCGATCGGAGAGGTGGGCGTCGCCTACAGCATGAAGCAGGCGCAGGCTGTTTTCGCCCAGTCCACCGTGGACATCATGCTGTGCGACATTGAAATGCCGGGCGGAAGCGGGCTGGAGCTGCTGCGCTGGGTGCACGAAACGCATCCCGACACCGTGACCCTCTTCCTGACCTGTCACTCCAACTTCCGCTACGCGCAGGAGGCCATCGCGCTGGGGGCGACCAACTACCTGCTCAAGCCTATCCCCTATGACGAGCTGCAGCGCGCGCTTGAGCAGGCGGTGCAGAAACGGCGGGAAATTCTGGAAAACCACACCAGCCGCCGACGTCTCAGCGCCATTCTGAGCGATTGTCTGCCCGAGCATGAGGAAACCGAAATCTCCAAGTCAAAAAAGCTGGTGACACAGGTCAAGGCCTACATCGACGAAAACCTGCACAGCGAACTGTCCCGGGGGCAGATCAGCCATTATTTCTATCTCAACCCCGACTATTTTGCGCGCATTTTCAAGCGGGAGGAAGGCATCTCGCTGTCCGATTACATCTGCAAACGGCGGATGCAATACGCCAAACGGCTGCTGGTCTGTACAAGCGAGCCCATCAGCGCCATCTGCGAGAAAGCGGGATACACCTACAACTCACATTTTTCAAAAATCTTCAAACGGGAGACCGGGCTTTCGCCCGCTGATTACCGCAAGGAGCATGGGGCATAAATGATTTCTGCGGGCTTAGGTTAAAAAAATTGCGGCGCACAGAATCCTGTGCGCCGCAAAAAGCTTATCGAATTTAGAAAAAGCCGGGGAAATGTATTTTTAGGAGAAGGAGTGGGTTTATTTCGAGGCCGCTCCGCAACCTTAATCCTTGGCGGACGTTACGGAAAACCGTTCTGGGCGAGCGATTGGCGACAAGTGTCGCCGGCGAGCTCTATTTCAGGAGCATTCGAAACCGTTGAGCTCTTTGCTTTCTGCCAGGCTTTCCCCTTTCCGCGTTTCGCACGCTTGGCCAAAAAAACAGAACAGGGAAGCCGCCCAGTCCTGTACACACAGACTGAGCGGTGCCGTTATCTTATTCCCCTGTCTCATACTATTTATTTTTTAAACGGAAAGATCATTTGCTGGCTTTCTTTAGAAAACAGGTTGCTCTGGTCCACAACATACGTCCCGGTAAATACTGTATGGTCAATGGGCAGCCCTTTTAAGTATTTTACCGTGGTTTCCAGGCTATAGTAACCCATCAAATAGGGTTGCTGGAGTATGGCCACCCTCAAAATACCGTCCTCAATATGTTCCGCCATTTCTATCGTGCAATCAATCCCCACCAAAAGTATGTCTTCACGCCCTGCACGTTTGAGTGCACGTCCGGCGCCTGTTGCAGATTGTGCATTGAGTCCCGCAATGGCGATTAAATCCGGCTTGTCCCGAATCAACTGCAGGGTTTGCTCCTCAGCCAGATCAAAATTGGAGTCGCAGAATTTTGTTTCTAATATATTGAATTGCGACAGCCCTTCGAAGGCCTTTTTAAATCCCGTCTCCCTGGGCAGCGCTGGATAAGCGCCCTTTACAAAGCTGACCACGCCAATCTGTCCAGTCCTATTTCCCAAGCGCTTTATCAATTCCTCGGCCAATTGTTTCCCCGCCTGTTCGTTGTCCGTCGTAACAAAAGATACCCATTTGTTGCTGTTCACCGCTGAGTCTACCATAATCACAGGAATCCCGGCATCCACAGCCTTTTCCATAGGAGCAGCCATCAAGTCGTAATCTCCCGCAGCAAAAATGATGGCGTCCGGCCTGCGGGCAATTGATTTTTCCAATACATGAATTTGGTCGCGATAATTGCTTTCCTGTGCCGGCCCATACATATTCACCTTCACACCATAAACTTCAGACGCAGCTTTTGCCCCCTCATAAACGTTCTGCCAAAATTCCGTATTGCTTCCCTTCACAATTAAGTCAATGGAATACTCCTGATTTTTTCGCCCGCACCCCACAAGAAATAATCCTATCACAATCCAAATACAAAAAATCAACTTTATGTTTTTCATTCCGCTACCTCTTCCTTACGGTCGATCATTGGTATACGAATAAAAACTGAAGTCCCCTTGTCCAAAACACTTTCATACTGCAGCCCATACTCCTTGCCATACAGAATCTGTATTCTCTGATTGACATTACGGGCGCCGATTCCTGATTTTGAAGATGATTTGGCGTTCAAAATGTCTTGGAGCTTTGACATAGGCATCCCAAACCCGTTATCTGTCACCTCAAAACAGAGCTTGTTTTTTTCTAAATAGGTCCTTACAGCAATCTTTCCTTCATAAGGCAGATTCCCCACGCCGTGGATGACCGCATTTTCTACGATCGGCTGCAAAATGATATTGGGCGTATAGAGCGTGAGCGTCTCCGGCGAAGCTTCAATGCAGTATGTAAATTGTTCGTCAAATCTCATTTTCTGAATAATTAAGTAGTTCTCGATATGCTCCAGCTCGTCCCGTACCGTAATCATATCATTGCCCTTGGATAGCCCCATACGAAAAAAGGACGCCAGCGCTTCCACCATTCTTGCCACATCATTTTGCCCTGTGCTGTGTGCCATCCAAACGATTGAGTCCAGTGTATTGTATAAAAAATGAGGATTAATTTGTGCATGAAGCGCCTTGATTTCGGTTTTTCTCAATTGCTTTTGCTCTTTGACGAGCTGTTTCATCAAGGTCTGAATCTGTCCCATCATTTGGTTGAAGGAATACGTCAAATTTTTAATTTCTGCCGCGCCCTTGATACTGGATACTGTGTTCAGTTCACCCTGCTCCACCTGCTTCATGGCGATCATGAGCCTTTTTAGGGGCCGCGTCAGCACAATGGACACAAAGATTGCCAGAATGAGGGCAATCACAATAACCAAGCTGATGCCTATGGTCATGAACGGAACCATTTCGCTGTCATAGGAAAACAGGCCTGCTTTGGGACGAACCGCCAGCACGCTCCAATTGGCATTTTTAAGGGTGACAACGCTTACATAATATTCTTTTTCAAAGGATCGTACCAGCGAATTCCCCTCGTCCAGCGACATGGCTTCAGAGAGGGCAAGGTCATCGTGCTGGATACCGGCATAAATCATTTGCTGCCGGGGATGGAATATGATGTCATTTTCCTTTGTGATAATAAACGTATACCCCTTGTCTTCATAATTTCTGAGACAAAGGTCTTTAATGGTGCTGAAGTTTAAATCAACCAGTACAACACCTTGCTGTGAGACATTGTCCTGATCGACCCATGATACGCCGCGGCTCAGTGATATGACCCAGGGGTATTCCCCCTGATATAACTGCTGAACATGTGAATCGGAAATATAATATAGCGTGCTTCCTGGAATAACCGCGGTAAACCACGACTGATTTTGCACAGACAATCTCTCTTTAAAGGTTCTGTCATCAATTTTGAGTATTGCACTTCCCTTTTGATCAAAAACTGCAATTGTCTCAATATCTCCCCGAAGAAAGTACTGAATTGCCTCCGTTTTCTCTTTGATTACGTTGTTGTTCAACATTTCCGAGACGGTATCGGAAACCAGAATCATGCTGCCGATATACTCATCAATGCTCTCCGCTACGCTGTTGGCTGTCTGCGCGTTGCTCTGCTGAGCCGATTCACCAATTAAAAAATCAAACCGCCGATATATGCCCGTCGTAATAATTAGTACGGCCAAAAAGGAAATCGCAACGGCAGCAAACGTAATCATGACGCTTAAATTGCTTATATTAAAATTTTTTATTTTACTTAAAATATGCTTTTTCATGCTTTCCCTCAAAGAACTATTTTTACGGGTTATCAATACATGTGTTGTAAAAACAGCTTATCATGTTTACTTTTCACAATCCATTGAAAAACTAACGCTAATGGTTAAAAATATGACTGTTATTGTCTCATTGTCGGTTAAATTGACAAATTGTGCGCCAAAAATAAAAAAGCCGCCGGAAAGGCAGCTTTTTTTACAGGGCATCGCCATCAAACGATTACAACACCCTTTTTCAAAATGAGATTGGCATATAAGGCCTGTTCACTTGTTACCACAACCGCATACGACTTTGCCGCCCGCTCATAGAATTCCGGTTTTTGCAGCATTTTTTCTCTGAGTCCGCCGTGCTCATGTTTGGCGCCAATGGCTCTATATTCCCTCCAGATTTCAGGGATATAGTGGTCGTCGGCTAAAACCGCCATAAAAGCAGTCGGATTCTCCACGTAGGAGTCCAGATGCATAAACTGTAAAATTGCATCCAGAAGTTTTGAAATTCCCTGTCCGTCACAGCGCACGATGCGGGAGGGGTATGCAAAGGCAGGGAAATTTCCGTCCGCCAACACAATTTCGTCTCCGTGCCCCATCTCCATAAGGGTTTTAAAAAGATCGGGTGATAAAACGCTCGGGATTCCCTTTAGCATATTGTTGTCCTCCTATTTTGTGATTGTGCCGTCCAAATCCCAGAGATCCTCCCAGCCCTTGGCGCTCTCCCAAAGAAACACCTGGCCTTTGATCAGACGGCAATTCCGGTTCACACCCCGTAACGTTGTCATTTCCTCCGCGGTAAGCGGATCTTCGACGGTACACCGCAAATTGCTTTCATATTCCTTTTCATAGATGGAAAACGGAATGGGAATCTGACCCCTTTGCACCGCCCATTTCAGGCAGATAACCGCCGGGTGGACACCATGCTTTTGCGCGATCTCCACTAACTCAGGCACTTCAATGTCGGCAATATCGGTGTCGGTCTTGTCGCGGTCGGGACGGGTGGGAGAGCCAATCGGGCAAAAACCGACAGGCTGTATGCCCTTTCCGACACAATACTCATACAGCTCCGGCTGCTGGAAGCAGGGGTGCAGCTCCATTTCAATCAGAGAGGGCTTGATCCGGCACAAGGGCAGAACCGCTTCCAGCTTTGGAATTGTCATACTGGACATACCGATGTTCTTAACCAGTCCCATATCAACAAGCTTCTCCATCTGCCGCCAGGTTTCCATGAACTCCTCCGCAGAAAAGGGTCTGGAATCAGGATTTCTGGCATCGCCGTCGCAGCCCGGCGCATGATAGTTGGGGAAAGGCCAGTGTACAAAGTAGGCGTCAATATAGTCAAGCTGCAAATCCCTCAGAGATTTTGCGCAGGACAGCAAAACATCGCCTTTGCCGTGCATATCATTCCAGACCTTCGAGGTAATAAAAAGCTCCTCCCGTTTGACAAGGCCTTTCTGAAAAGCCTGAGCAAACACTTTTCCGATCAGATCTTCGTTGCCATAGACCGAGGCGCAGTCAAACAGCCGATAGCCGACCTTGATCGCGCCGGCAACCGCATCGGCAACCTGCTCCGGTGTAAAACGATCCGACCCAAAGGTTCCCATGCCAATACAGGGAATCTCCTGTCCGTTTGAAAGGGTCCGTTTGATGACCACATTCGGATCAATATATTGAGACATATTCAGTTTCCTCCATCAGTTTATTTTTTCGACTTGAACCTGTGTAAGCAGCCTTTGATAATCCTCCATGCGAAAACTGCCTGTTTCCTGTGTCAGGGCATTGGCGGTCGAAACCGCGACAGCCTGTCCAATAGACTGTTCCATACTCTGGTTTCTCGAAAAGGCGACGGCAAACCCGGCCACCATGCTGTCGCCGCAGCCTACGGTGTTTACAACCGGTATATCGGGCGTACTGCCGCGATAAATTCCCTCACGGCAGACAACCAGAACGCCGTCCTTTCCCAGGGAGAGTGCCACATATGGAATGCCGCGTGCCTGCAGCTCACGGGCGGCGAGCAGCTGATCCTCTAAGTCAACAGGCTTTCCCGTAATCTGCTTGATTTCATCGGTGTTGGGTTTGATAAAGTCAGGGCAGGCCGGAAGCGCACGTTTCAGCGCGTCTCCGCTGGTGTCGAGAAAAACCATTTTTCCTTCCCTTCTTGCCGCTTGAATCAGAATAGAATAAGCGTCGTCCGGTACGCCGGCGGGTAAGCTTCCCGAAAGCACAACACAGCTGCATGACGGGAGTGCCTCTTGAAATTTCTTCTGAAAATTCTCCCACTCAATTTTGGTAACCGGATTTCCGGGTTCCAGCAGTTCGGTGCTTTTTTCAGTTTCCTCGTCCCAGAGGTTGATGCAGGTTCGGGTTTCTGCGTTGATGCGGGTGAAGGCAGGCGTGATATTGTGCTGTGTGATCAGCGATTCAAACAACTGTCCGTTGCAGCCCCCGACCAATCCCATCGCCAATACCGATTCTCCGAGCAGTGCCGCCACACGGGATACATTAAGCCCTTTGCCTCCTGCGGTTGCCGCGACGTTTTTGACCCGCATGACCGTGTGAGGCTGTAGCTTTTCAACGACATACCGTTTGTCAACCGCCGCATTCAGTGTCACTGTTACGATCATGAGCATTCCTCCAGATCATTGACCAGCATGATTTTCCCGTGAACCTGCGACGGGTTTTGGAATAAGGCGAAGGCCTCGGCAGCGTCCTGCAGGGAAAAGGTTTTATACACCAGGGCGTTGTCAAATTTGAGTTGACCGGTGGCAAAATAATGGGCAGTCAGTTCCCACTCTTTGCCCGGGAAAGGGGCGGAGTAGCTCATCCAGCTGCCGGTCAGCTTAAATTCCTTGCGGTTCATATGCTCCCACTCTTTGGGGGTAAAGGAGAGGTTGGTGTGGGGCGTCCCGATAAAGCAGACATGCGCCTTATTTCCCGCCAGTGCAAACGCAGTGTGCATCGCATCAGGATGTCCCGCCGCCTCAAACACAAAGGCAAACCCCTTGCCCTGTGTGAATTCCGTGACGTCTTCCATGTAGCCGCCCTTCGCGGTGTTGATTGTCTCATCCGCGCCCAGCCGCTTCGCAAGGGCAAGACGGCTGTCGTCAATGTCGAAAGCGACCACTCTTTTTCCGCCCATAATCCTTGCCCATTGTACGGCAAAAACGCCAATGGTACCGCAGCCCAGTACGGCGACGGTCTCTCCCCCCCGGTACTCGTTGCAATAAAGTCCGTGCAGCGCTACAGTGGAGGGTTCAAACATGGCGGCCTGTATGTAGGGGATACAGGGATCATAGCGAACCGCGTTTTGGGCGGGCAGCACAACATATTCCGAAAAGCCGCCCTGTACACGGCTCCCAATAAAGCTATAGTTTTTGCACAGCGAAAAGTTTCCGCGCTGGCAGTCATCACAGTGCATGCAGGGAATGAGGGGAACACCTGATACGGTATCTCCCACCTGAAGGTGCGTGACCTCTTGCCCGACCTCCACAACGTCCCCTGAAAATTCGTGTCCCAGAACAATGGGATAATATCGAGCTTCATTGCCCAAAACCCGCGGGACATCGCTGCCGCAAATGCCGGCGGCGCGCACCCTGACCTTTACGGTTCCCGGCAGCGTAACCGGTGTGTCATACTCGGTGAAACGGAGGTCGTTTTTTCCATATAAGACCGCTGCCTTCACGCATATTCCCCCTTCTGATTCATGATTGGTTTGAGCGCCTGATATAAGGCCAAATAGGTGTCAAACGCCTTTTGATACGTTTTTGTCTGTGCCGGGTCGGGACGATGCTCCCGTCTTATTTTCACTGTTTTCCGCACTGCCTCCTGAAAGTCAGCGTAAACACCGGTGCCGACACCTGCCAGCAGGGCCGCGCCCAAGGCGGTTGCCGTATCGGAGGAGGGCACCACAATGCGCTTGCCGGTCACATTCGCCTTGATTTGCGTCCAGAGCCGGCTGTTTGCGGCGCCGCCCATGGCATGCAGGCAGTCTACATCCGCACCGATTTCTCTGGCTACCTCCAGGTTGTGGCGCAGGGCAAGGGCGACCCCCTCCAGTGTGGCGCGGACAAAGTGCGCCCGCGTTTTGGAAAAGCCGACGCCAAAATAGACGCCCTGCGCACAGGGATCCCAGATGGGCGAGCGTTCACCGGCCATATAGGGTAAAAAGACCATCCCGTCGCTGCCAGGCGATATCTTTTCAGCCTCACGGTCAAGCTCCTGAAAAGCGTTCGTTTTGTTTTGCCGCGCCCGCAGGCGTTCCTGTGCGCCGAATTCCTGTTCAAACCATTGAAACGCGCCCGCGCCGCCCACTGTCCCGCCCTGTAAAAGCCAAAGACCCGGGACAACATGGTTGCTGAGGATCAGACGTTGATCAGCGCGGTACTGGTCGAGACAAATGCTCATTCCTCCCGCCTGCCCCCCCTGCTCCTGAGCCTGCCCGGGCACAACGACGCCGGCGCCCAGCGTTCCGCAGGCCGCGTCCAGCCCTCCCGCGACAACCGGTGTTCCGGCCAGGAGACCCGTCTCCCGCCCGGCCTGTTCGGTCACTGTTCCGATGACCTGATGACAGGGAAAAAGGTCGGGCAGCAGCGAAGGGTCTGCCCCCAGTTCAGAGGCAATCCCCTCATTCCACTGTCCTTCCCGCATATCATAACAGCACAGCCCGTATCCCTGGCTCCGGTCCTGAGAAAGGACGCCGGTCAGACGATAGGCCACAAATCCGTTAGACTGCAGGATTTTATAACAATTTTTATACACGCTCGGGCGATGCTGTTTGTACCATAAAATTTTTGGCAGTGTATACGAGGGTTGCAGGGGATTCCCGCTCAAATCAAACAAGGCTTCTTGATCGACCCGTTCTGACAGATCTTTGCAAATGTCTGCTGCGCGGGTATCCATCCAGATCGGCGTATTGTGCAGCACCTGCCCGTCTTTATCTATAGGTATTGCCGACCAGCTTTGTCCGTCTATGCCAATTCCCTGAATGTCTGACGCGCAAACAGTGCCTTTTGTAAGCAGTTGCTTTACCCCCTGGCAGACTGCGTTCCACCATTCGTTTGGATCCTGCTCCGCCCAGCCCGGCCGGGGGTAATAAACGGGGTACTCCGCGCAGGTTTGTGACACAACGGTTCCGTCCTCCGAAAAAGCGACCACCTTACAGGCCGAAGTGCCGATGTCAATGCCCAGCAATACAGCTCCCATATGATCACCCCTCAGCATCGTCCGGCACAGCCACAGACAATCATACGGTTTTTGACCACCTCTTTGACTTTTTCACGAGCCAGCTTTCCATAGGCCTTGGGGTCAAATGTATCGGGGTTTTCACGAAGCGCCTCTTTCACGCCGTCACTATAGGCGATACGCAGCTCGGTGGCAAAATTCACTTTACAGATGCCACGGCGAATGCAGTCCTGAATCGCCGTGTCTGAGAGCCCGGACGCACCATGCAGAACCAGCGGCACCGAAACAATGCCGCGCAATTCGCTGATCAGCGTGACATTGAGTGTCGGCGTATGGGCATACACACCGTGGGCTGTGCCTACGCCGACCGCCATACTGGACAGACCGGTCTGCTTTTCAAACTGTACGGCCTCGGCCGGAATGGTATATCCGGCATTTTCGCATTCTGTATCATCCTCTTTGCCGCCCACCTGCCCGAGCTCTCCCTCCACCGGAATTCCCGCAGGAGCACACATGTCCACCACTTTTTTGGTGAGGTCAATGTTTTCCACCAGCGGCAGCTTTGACCCGTCAATCATAATGCTTGTGTATCCGGCGCGAAGGGCCTTTGCCGCCAATGAAAAGCTGTTTCCGTGGTCAAGGTGCATCACGACGGGGATATCGGACATGTTTGCCAGCGCGGAAACATTGGCACAGTATAGCTCTAAGCTGGCATAACGCACGGTAGACGACGTGGTTTGCAGAATGACCGGCGCGCGCAGTTCCTGTGCCGCCTCAATGACCGCCTGTGCCATCTCCATGTTTTCGACGTTAAAAGCGCCGATGGCATAGCGCCCCTGTTGGGCATCCAGCAGCATGCGTTTTGATGTTACCAAAGGCATAAGCATCCTCTTTCCCAATTAATGTGAAACGTTTCGGATTTTGGATGCAATCAGTGACTCACTATTTTATTATTGTGCGGTAAAGCGAAACATTTCGCTTTACAAGTACAATATAGCATGGTATACTATCACTGTCAATCCTATTTCTACAAAAAAACACTTTACTACTTTTTGAACCTTATTGTGTTGGAGGCTTTCGATGGCAGTTACAATTAAAGATATTGCGAAAAAAACCGGGTTGGGTTTGGCCACCATTTCCAAGTATATAAACGGGGGCAATGTGCGGGAAAATAATCGTGTATTGATTGAAAGCGCAATTGATGAACTGGATTTTACTGTGAACGCCTTTGCGCAGGGTCTTAAATCCAATCGCTCAAAAACAATCGGCGTGGTCATTCCGGAACTGAACAACATATTCATTGCGACGATCATTTCGGCGGTGGAGGAGATTTTACGGCAAAACGGATACAGTGTGATTGTGTGCGATTGTCACACCGACGAAAAGTTGGAATGCGAAGCGGTTCAGTTTTTGATCCATAAAATGGTGGACGGAATCATTAACATGTCGGTCTGTAAAGACGGAAAGCATTTGTATCCCGCCGTAACCAAAAATATTCCTGTCATTCTGATTGACCGTACCATTCCCGAGCTTTCCGGAAAGGTGAATGCGGTTCTGATTGACAATGCGGGCGCCGCAGAGGCGGCAACCACCTATCTTCTCAATCAGGGACATCGGAATATTGGTATTTTGGTTGGTCCGAGAGATGTATATACCTCTGAACGCCGATTGCTGGGCTATCGGTATGCCTTTGATTCTTTCCATCTGTCCCCTCCGGAGGATTTAATTGTATGCAGTGATTATACCGTTCAGGGCGGTTATGAATGTATGCGCAGCTGGTTAAGCGAGCATCCCGAGACAACGGCCACTTTTATTACCAATTATGAAATGACGCTCGGTGCTATGATCGCCGTAAATGAACTGGGGATCAGGGTTCCCGATCAGGTTTCTGTGATCGGCTTTGACAATCTCGGTTTGTCACAAGTGATTCGTCCCAAACTAACCATCATTGAGCAGCCCCTTGAAGACATTGCCAAGCATACTGCCGGAATTATGCTGGACAAGCTTTCGGAAAAGAGTCCCTCCAATCCGAAAACCATTACGCTGGGGACAACCTTGCTGGTGGGCGAATCGGTTAAACGCATTTAGGACACTTTCATCTAAAAACAGTCATGGTCAAAATGGCCGTGACTGTTTTTTATATCAGAAATCATATTTTAAACCAAAACGGTCATTTTTCACATTCAAATTGGTCAATTTGTTCACTATAATAAAAGCGAAACGGTTCGGTTGAAGCAATGAAAGTGATTCGGACGAGCAAAGGAGGATGTTGATTGGCAGAACTGCTTAGAATGTCTGGTATTACCAAAGTCTTTCCAGGCGTACGAGCATTACATAATGTCAGCCTGGATTTGGACGAAGGCGAAGTCCATGCCCTGTGCGGTGAAAACGGCGCAGGTAAGTCGACGCTTATGAAGGTTTTATCCGGTGTATACCACGCCGAAGAGGGCGAAATTTTTATTAAAGGAAAAAAGGAAGAAATTAACACCCCTAAAAAAGCACAAGAACTGGGTATCAGCATTATATTTCAGGAATTTAATCTCTGTTCACACCTTACTGTGGCCAACAACATCTGGCTGGACCGGCAGCCCAAAAGAGCGGGCCTCATCGATGATCGCGAAATGATTCGCAAAACCCAGGAAATTCTGGATGAGCTGGATCTTTCGGTCAGTCCCAGAGCGCTGGTGGGAAATTTAAGTGTTGCGGAGCAGCAAATGGTTGAGATTGCCAAGGCCTTTTCCTTTCATTCTAAAATACTGGTGCTGGATGAGCCCACGGCGGCACTGTCCGAATCCGAAATAGACCGGCTGTTTTCCATTATACTCAAGCTCAAGAAACGCGGCGTCGGCATGTTCTATATTTCTCACCGATTGGAAGAGCTTTCCCGCATTGCCGACCGGGTGTCTGTCATTCGGGACGGCGAGTACATCGGCACCAATTTGTTTTCCAGCGTCACAATCGACTCACTGGTTCAAATGATGGTCGGCCGCAAGCTCGACGATAAGTTCCCGGTCTATCAGCGCAAAGTGGGCGACACGGTTCTGGAGGTCAAAAAGGTCAAAAACTCTCGAATTAATGTGGGAAAATTTCAGGTTCGCGCCGGTGAAATCGTAGGCATTGCCGGACTGATGGGCGCCGGAAGAACCGAGTTTGCCCGTGCCGTCTGCGGCGCGGATAAAGCATCGCAGAAGGAGCTTCTTCTACACGGCAGGTCCATACGGGTCAAATCGATTAACGACGCCATCAAGCTGGGAATCGGGTACATTACGGAGGACCGGAAAAAGGATGGGCTGGCGCTTCCAATGACGGTGGAACGAAACATCAATCTGGCTCACATTCCAATTCTGTGCCGGTATGGCTTTGTCAACGAGAAGGCAGCAAAGAAAAATGCCGAGGCCTATGTGCAAAGCCTGCGCATCAAAACACCCAGCCTGCGCCAAAAGGTTTTAAACCTTTCGGGCGGAAACCAGCAGAAAGTTGTGCTGGCCAAATGGCTGTGCAATGACATTGAGGTTTTGTTTTTCGATGAGCCTACCCGGGGCATTGATGTCGGGGCAAAGTTTGAAGTGTATGAACTGATGAACCGCCTGTCCGATCAGGGCGTGGCCATTGTCATGATTTCCTCCGACCTGCCCGAAATACTGGGTATGAGCGATCGGATCGTGGTCATGTGCGGCGGGACGGTCAGCGGGGAACTGAGCCGCGAAGAGGCAACCCAGGAAAAAATACTGTACTATGCCGCCGGGTTGAACCAGACGGAAAGCGAGGGTGCGTAAATTGAACAATGTGCCGGCTACTGCCTTAAAAAGCAGCGAAAAGAGCAAGAAAAAGAGTTATGCTGATCTGATTCAAAAGGGAATGGCCTTTGCCATCCTGATTCTATTGTCCATATTTTTTTCCATTCTGACCTCAGGGAAATACAGTTCGGTTGATAATTTACTGACCATTGCTTTGCAGGTTACACCGTACGCCATTTTGGGATGCGGGCTCACCTTTGTGCTGATTACCGGCGGTACCGATTTGTCGGCCGGGTCAGTGCTCGGCTTCGGCGGCATCGTATGTGCCAAGCTTTTGACCATGGGCGTTCCCATGTGGCTGACCATCCTAATTGGTGTCGGCGCCGGAGCATTGGCCGGTTTAGTAAACGGACTGGCCGTTACAAAAATGAACGTAACCCCTTTTATTGCGACCTTGGGAACCCAATTTGCCTTTCGCGGCCTGACACAGCTTGTCGGCCAGGGAAAACCGGTTTCGGTGCAAAGCATTGAGGATAAGAATCTTGTCGCTGCCTTTAAATTTATCGGCGGAGGCTCTGTCTTCGGCATTCCGTTTCCGACCATCCTGATGGTTGTAATCGCGGTCATTCTTGGCATCATACTGGCAAAAACAGGGTTTGGAAGGCGGGTTTACGCCGTCGGATCCAACGAAGAAGCCGCCAGGCTTTCCGGCATCAACGTGATCAAGACCAAGCTTACCGCGTACATCATTTGCGGCGGAACGGCCGCATTTGCCGGCGTGCTTCTGGCTGCACGGCTTGCCTCCGCACAGTCCAATGCCGGACAGGGCTATGAACTGGAAGGCATTGCCGCCGCCGTGATCGGCGGAACCTCCGTCATGGGCGGTGAAGGCGGTATCTTGGGAACGATCATCGGCGCGTTCGTCATGGGCGTACTGCGAAACGGGTTAAACCTCGTAAAAGTCGATCCCTTTGTACAGATGGTGATCATTGGCACAATCATTGTCCTTGGTGTCTGGTACGATACCCTGCGCCGTAAACGGCGTTCATTGTAATCCTAAAAACAAAAAGGAGCTGTAATGATGAAAAAAAGCAAACTGATCTCGGGACTTTTGGCAGGCGTAATAACCCTTGGCCTGCTGGCAGGGTGCACAAGCACTCCGCCCGCACCGACCCCCTCAACCCCCAATGCAACCGCAGCGACATCGACTCCCGCAACCGACAATGCCGTTAAAAAGATTGCGCTGGTCACTAAAATGGTGGACTCTCCGTACTGGCAGACTGTCAAAGACGCGGCCGTCGCCAAAGCGCAGGAGCTGGGCAATGTAGAAGTCATTCATCTTGGCCCTCCGACAGAAGCGGACATCGACAAGCAGGTGCAGATTATTGAAACCTGCATCAACGACGACTATGACGGCATCATCCTGGCAGCCTGTGACAAGGACGCTCTTGTGGATCCGGTTAAAAAAGCCAAAGAGGCCGGCATTCCGGTCGTCATGATTGATTCCGGTATCTCCGAGCCTGTATACGACGCGTTTCTGGCGACCAACAACCAGCAGGCGGGCGCCGAATGTGCCAAGGTCATGGCCGATCTGATCGGCAACAAGGGCGAAATCGCCATTGTCAACTTTGCCGCCGGAACCCAGACTGCGGTAGACCGTGAAACCGGATTTACCAATGAAATTAAAAACAATCACCCGGACATTAAAATTGTGGGCGTTCAGTATTGTGACTCGGATCCTACAAAAGCGGCCAATCAGGCAACCGACTTTATCTCCGCCAACCCCAACCTCAAGGGTATCTGGGGCGCGAACGACCAGTCGGCAGTGGGTGTTGCCCAGGCGGTAACCGAACAGAAAAAAACCGATTCCATTATTGTCATCGGATTTGACAACTCGGACGACATTAAAGCAGGACTGAACTCCGGCGTAATCAAAGGGACTGCCGTGCAGATGCCCACCATGATGGGTTCACGAGGCGTTGAGCTGGTTCTGGAAATTCTGGCAGGCAGCCCGCCGGCTTCCAAAGACGTGGACACCGGTGTCACCATGGTGACGCAGGACAACCTGAAACAGGACGACATCCAAAAAATACTCAATCAATAACTTTTTTCACAAAAACCTCCCTTAAAGCCGCAAGCGGTGTCCATTGCAGGACACCGCTTGCGGCTTTATTTCTTGATTTGCTTACCGCAGAGCGTCCCGCTAACCATACTTTGACTGTAAATTTATTTTCTATCGAGCCCTATCATAAAACACACTGACGCCATTCAGAAACGGCGCCAGCTTGATATTACGCTTTGGCCAAACGGATTACGGCTGTCCTCTCATTTCATTCGGCGACATGTCAAAATACCGCTTGAAACAGTAGCTGAAATAATGCGGGTCAGAATACCCGACCGCTTCTGCAATTTCGTAGCTCCTCATTTCGGTGCCTTTAATCAACTGCTGTGCTTTTTGCATCCTCACCCGTGTCAGATAGTTTCCAAACGGAACCTCCATTTCCTTTTTGAACACCTTTCGGAAATAGCTCGCGCTTAAATGCAGGTGTTCGCTGACCATGTCTGCACACAAGTCCGGCAGAGAATAGTTCCTTTCGGTAAATTCCTTGGCTTTCTGTACAACCTGCGAATAATTTTGCTGCTGCTCCTTTGAGATCATATCCGAAAGTGTTTCACAAACCTGAAAAACTATCGACTGAATCTCTCCCAATTTTGAGGCCTCCAAAATATGCCCTATATCTGTTTTTGAGATGGCACCCCACAAATTAATTCCCATACCATCGCCCTCCCGCAAAACACTCAGAAGCATACTCATCGCATAAATTCGCATCGATTCCCATTCATATGGCTTGATATCCTCAAAGAAGTGCTCTATTTCCGCTTCGATCTCGTTTTTTTGACCGCTTTTAATGACCTCCATAAGCTCAAGGGCCTGTCTGCGGTCAAAGGTCTTTTGCCTGCCCCTGTGTGGTTCAATATCATCGATGAGAATTAAATGGTTATACCCGAAGGTTTTTCGGTATCCCAACGCGGACACCGCCTCCCCATATGAATAAACCAGATCCGTGATCCGGTCATACACCTGCCCCAGCCCAATGGATACGGTAAACCACAGATTGTTCTCCACCACAGCCTGTATGTGGCCCGCACACGCGATGGCGGTTTTGTAAAACTCCTGGGGCTCCTGTTCCCGGCAACAAAAAATGAGCACGACATAATCCTCCATCAAAATGGCGGAGCCCATCTGAATTTCTTCTATCATCTCCAATGCGACATTCAAAACCGCAACCTGAACAAGCTCATCGGAAACTAGCTCCGTTTCTAATGCCTTAACGCCCGGATCGGCTTTGATCGCCGCCGCGCAAAAAGCGCTTCCCTCCAGCCACTGTAAACTCAGTTTTTCCTTCTGCCGGCAGGCTTCCTGCATGTCAAATTCACTCAAAAGCAGCCGGTGAAGAAACAGCGTAGACATGAGAGCCTTATTCTGCTCCTGCAGCTTCTCCAGGCGGGAAAGATCCCGCGCTTTCCGAAATTCATTGTCCATAAACGCTTTAATTTCTGATAGCGCTTGATAAAACCGCTCCGGAGAAATCGGCTTTAAAATATATTTAATTGCCTTGATGTCAATGGCTTGCTGCGCATACTGAAATTCATTGTGCCCGGACAAAAATACAATTTGCACCCCCGGATATTCAGCCCTGATTTGGCGCGCCGCGTCAATTCCGTTGATAAAAGGCATATTGATGTCTGCAATCACAATATCCGGCCGTTCCCGCTCTACCATTTCGAGAAGCTCATGCCCGTTTGTGCAGCAGCCAAGCAGCACAAACCCGCATTCTTCCCACGAGACCATTTTTGCAACATTCCTGCGCACAATCGCTTCATCATCTGCGAAAATCAACTTATACACATTCTCAGCTCCTCTTCTCCATTTATGATAGCAGATGTTACAAAACTACACAATACTCATATACGACAAAAAACCCGCCACTGACAAGAAGCGCGCCGCCAATCCAATGACGACGCGCTTCCGTATGTCCTATGATTCGTCCGGTGCTATCCCAGCATAAGCTGTTTCATATAGGGGACAAGTGTCGTTTTATCCCAAACAAACACTTCTGTCCGATGAGGCGTAACATCCCACGCCGGCGAAAGCACAAGCGAGCTGATCTTTTTCGCCTCCAGGGCATGCTCCTTAGAGGAGATTCTGATGAGTTTTCCCGCCTCGTCGTAAGCGGCCCAAATGACCCTGACATTTTTGCCCGTATTGTCGTTGGACAGGTACACGGTCAGATCTCCATTGTCATGCAGGATCGTGCCTGCATTGAGCGGCTCGTCATCCACCACGTCATCCGGGAGCGCGTAATTGAGAAGCATGTAGTCATAGTTGCCACCGTATGTCCCACTGGCAACCTGAATCTTGATATACAGGTCATGCGTTCCCTCAAGCGTTTTGTTGAGATCCAGGGTATAATTCCTGTTGGAATTTGCGATCAGTTCCGTGGCGGAAACGGCGTTTTCATCGACGAGGGTTACATCGGCGAGCTGATAACGACGGCTTGCCTGCGGCGTGCTGACGTTGTCCGTATAGCTGAAGTATGTCTTGTTCTCCGCTTCCGGCAGGTCGGCGTACAGGGTTACATTGGCCGCCCCGTCGTAAGTCCGGATCAGATTGACCGACTCCAGATTGGTAAAATCAACGTCACTGTACTTGAGCACACATACTCTGCCGTTGGCACCGCCGACATAGCCGAGTTCCGCTCTGTTGCTGGCCGAGGATTTATTGGTTTCAATCACATAATAACCGAAGCCGCATGCCAGATTTTCATTTTCAATTTTCCGCACAGGCGCCTGTATGGGAGAAACCTTTACCATCATTTCGTTGGACTCTGCCATCCCGTCATTGGAGGCTGCCGATACCTTGATCCATTTTCCGGCGCTGTCACTCGCTTTTGCGATTGTCAGCAGGCCGTCGCTGGAGATGGATACGCCTTGAACGGCGTTTCCGGTAGCTGCATCCACCGCTGTCCATTTGGCGCCCATTTCGGCCGCCGCGGGCGGGGTGATGGCCGCGTCAAATTGGACGGTTGCGCCTTCGGCGATTTTTTGGCTGAGATCCTCGTCGGTGGAAATCGAGATTGTGGTCTTTTCCAGCACGAAGTCAACCTTGACAGACACACCCTTTTTCAACGCCAGACCAATATAGGGGCGTCCCAGTTCATCTGTTTTAACTTCCTGCTCAACGCCGGAGATGGAGACCTTTTTCCACGGAACACCGCACATCAGCTTCAGGTTGTTGTTGGCTTCGTCGGTCGTTACCGTTACAGAAGCAGTGAGAGCCTTCTTATTCCATTCGAGGTTGTTAATGAGGGAATTGTTTCTTGCTCTGAGGCCCTGAATTTTTCCCGTTTTCATCGTTGGCATCAGCGCCGGCAGAATTTCAATTTCGTCAATGTCAGAGTAAATCAGAGATTCTACAATACCGCCGACATCACCGTGTGCCGAGTCGGTGCAGAACGAAGAGCCTCTGTTCGAGTTATGGCCGGTGGTCATAGATGCGTTTGTGTATCCGGTTCCAATAAGCCACTTCATGGCGCGCTCAACACGTTCCCCTCTCTTCAGTCTCGACTCAATCAGGATTCTGTGTACGCCGTCGTGAGATTCGGGCGCATACACGCCGTTATAAGCTGCGGATCTGTCGTCCAAAGCCTGTGCGATAGATGAACGGAGATCCAGATTTTCCTGTGCGCGGAAGCCCGGGAAAGCGTCATAGCCGTGGCTCAAATGCCGGTGGCCGTTATTCTCTCTCAGATACGGTGTCGCCCATTCTTTAATCGCGCCACCCTCCGTTTTCATCTGAGCCGGCACCAGCTTTTCAAACGCTGCCCATTTCGCGAGCAAATCCGCTTTGTTCGCGGGGTTGACCTTTCCGACAATGTATCTGGCCATGGACAGGCTGTTGTGGATCGCCGCGATATCAACCGCATTGTTATAAGCGAGTGATCCGCCCCATCCGCTCGGCGTGTTCTCCGGAGAGAAGCCGGGGGTGATGGCGTATTTCGCGCCGGGGTCTGTCAAAAGTGCCTCGGACAGCGTGGTGCCGTCATTGACATGCGCGGTGCCGTCGCTTCCCATATAAAATCTTTCATCCGCGAGCTGTGTCCAGAAATTCATGTTTTTCAGTACCATCGGATACAGAATATCCTTTTCCAGATTCATCTCGCCGGAGGCTTCAATTCTGGCTACATCTGCTTCAGACAGCATAAGAACCGAAGCGATCGTATGTGTCTTTTCAAAGACGCGGTCTTTTGTATTGGTCGGCTTTGTCAGGTTGATGTCCTTGCCGACCTTGATCGGACGGTTTCCATGGGTCTGATAATACTCAAACATGGGGGCGATCAGCCAATCGCCCAAAGCGTTCACATACATATGCGGCCACGTCGGAGAACTGGCGTGATAACTGCCGCCTTCGCCCGTGCCGTCAACGCGCGGCGGCGCCAATATGGCGTTTTCCATGCCATACGCGTGCGTCGCGTTGATCTCCCAATCGGCAACCATACGAACAATCAGGTTTGTATAGCCGTTGGCGCCCTCGGTCAGGTTGCCTGTGTTCATGGCCGAAATCTGGATGTTTGTGTTGGCATTCAGCGTGAAGTCACCGCTCCACTGCGGGTTCCACTGTCCATTCCAGATGCCTCCGAGACGTGCGGATTGATAGCCGCTGGAGCATAAGAGGCCGAAACGTCCTGCATTAAAGACTCTTTCCAGAAGCGCCAGGTTCATTTCATCCGGGATGGAACCGGTTTTACGATACCCGTTCTGAATCCGGATCAGCTCAATATTGGAAAGGGTGTTCTGTGCTTCGGTTTCATCGGTTGTGGTAAAGTCCGCTTTTACCGTGTTGTATATGTCACCGTGGATTTTGGCGTGCGGTGCAAGCAGCTTGTCATAACTGGCGTTATCATTTTTTACGCTGTATTTATTGACAACGCCCTCAATCTGACCGAGCAGCTGGTCATACAGCTTGTCTTTAACGTCCGCCAGATTGTTGCACCCGGTGTTGATACGGTCAATCTTTGTGATCAGCATGATGGATTTCGTACCCGTTACAGTGATCCGCGGGTCCTTATGGGTGGTCGCCGAGCTCCCCGAACCAAATGCACGGTCATTGTTCGTATACGCAATTTGACCGTCGGTGACGATGCGGGTCGCCGTCGCCCAGCCGCCGTATGCAAACAGACGCTCTCTCCGTTCCAGGGTTCCGTCGCGCATACCGTAGTTATACTTTCCGATCATACCATAGCCTATGGGTCTGTTGTTTTCATCCAATGACAATACGTTATCCGTAGAGACATTGCTCGTGCTGCCGCTGGCGCCCGACATCTCCCTGTAAAGGTCAATGCTGAGGGTGATATCAAGATCCTTACCCTCAGGTCCCTCAATATACGTTACGATTACTTCGTCTTCACGGGAGGGGAAGGAGCGTCTGTTCCACTCATTGCCCGCGTCATCTCTCCATTGTACGCCGACCTCCGCCGTTTCAAAATTGGTATAGCGGTTGTAGTTGTCGTTCAGGATATAGCCTCCGTACAGATTGCCGCTGGAACCGCGGTTGGAACCAACTCCGTTAAACGCCGTATAGTCATTGTTCTTTATACGGTACTGCGCCGCCGGCTGATACGGACGGGGCCAGTAGTTGCTGTAGTTTACCCCTGTGCCATACGTATTCCGGGCATACTCATCGCGCCTGGCGGACCACGTCGTATTGCGGGACTGACTGCCGTTGGAATCCATGGCGGAAGCTTTAATTTCATCTGCCCACGTGGACACATTCGGTGTTTCCGTAATTACGCCGCTGTCGTGCACCAGCTTCGTATTGTTAAAAATAAAGACATCTTCATCCGGACTGCCGTTTTCCATAAAAGCAATCTCTCCGTTACCCGAAACGGAGGCGTCCCACCAGTTGTTGTTACTGCCGCTCGTAAGCCGGTTAATAATCGGGAAAGATCGTTCATTAAAGCCCGTGGCCCCTTTAAGTCCATATTTATACTCCTGAGCCAAGCTGTCAGAGGCGATCATGCCTTTATCGGGGCCGGCCATAACCGTAATGGCAGAAACCGCAGTGAATAATAGCACAACGCTCAAAAGAAACGCCATTGCCTTTTTCATTATCAATTCTCCTTACTCTTTAGAATTTAGGTTTTTCCTGACATTCAAATAAACCTTCTGCCGGTGAAAATTCCATTATGCTCCCAGCCTTTTGATCCCTTTTAGCCCCCTGTCAAAATAGATTTTATCGCTGCTTGTAAATAAATTCAGATTTTACGCGTTTCATGCATTGTTTCTCAAAATGAAAACAATTTAAATTCGAATCGTTTCGCTTATTTATTATAATTGATTTAACGAGGTATTCAAATATAAAAAATGATTGTGATTGTACAATATTTGATTATTAATAATATAATATTAATGATATCATGTTTATTTTTAAGCATATATATTTGTAAATGTGGAAATTAAAGTTAAATTTTAAACCATAATAATCATTTTTTACATTCTATTCACAGTTGTTTTTCGTTATAATTACAACGAAACGATTCGCAATTATTGGCTTGTAGATAAATTCAGATATATGGCTCATAAAAACCATCGGGTGAAAAATGAAAGGAGATTGTGTTTTGAAAACTTCATTGAAGAGGGTACTGGCCATCTGTCTTGTCCTTTTTTTGGCCGTGCCGTTGACAAGTGGAATCTTAACTTCGGCTCAGGTAGGCAACCTGATTATTAGCCCTGATACAATTGAAAAGTCCGTTCGAATTCAGGGGGATCTGTCCGACTTAGGTATAGAAAGCGTTTCTATCGTTGTTATGGATCCTTCCTTTTCCGGAACTGTGGCGGACATATGGAGTGATCCGGATCAGATCGTAGCGCTGGAACAGGCCACTCTGCAAAACGGGTATCTGGATCATACTGTCACGTTAGCCGATATACAGATCGAAAAGGCGTATCGGCTGTTCATCAACGGCGAAAGCCTCGCCTCCTCCTTCCAGTTTGCGAACAACACCTATACGGTAAACACCGGAGAAACCGTCGTCGTGCCTATCACTGTGGCCGCCTGCAATAAGCTTTCAGGCTTGAGCGGTAAAATCGAATACGACGAAGAATTGTTAACCCTCGAGTCCCTTACCGCTAAAAAAGGATTTATGCTGACCGCAGAAGGCAAATCCTTTGTCGCGGTTACCCCGGGAGGCGTCGGCCTCAGCGGTGATATCGTGGTTGGTTATGCAGTATTTACCGCCAAAGCGGATCTCATGGACGACGCCGCCACACTGGTCAGCTTCCCCAAAGAGAGCACAATTACATACAATGAAGCTTTGAATCGGAGCAGCGCCTATCTGCCTTCCTTTATGATCAGAATTATTGGCCTTCCGCCCCTGCGCGGAGACGTAAATCTTGGCAGCACCGTAGATGTGGCGGACGCCATCCTGCTCATGCAGTACCTTGCGGGCAGCAGGGAACTGTCTCCTCGCCAGCTCAAGGCAGCTGATGTCAATGCTGACGGCAAAATCAATGTCGGTGACGCCACAATCATTATGCAGATGTGCCTGTAATTGATTCTTTTCCAAACATTCCCTATATAAAATGGGCGGCCTGCTAAAAATAGCAGGCCGCCCATTTGTTTGGCACAGTTTTATTGAGAAGAGGCGGGGCGGAACGGGAATATAATCTGCTGGCTCTCCTTCGTAAACAGGTTCTCCTGATTGACAACATACGTCTCAGTGTAGATAACGCGGTTTACTCTCTCCCCATGTAAATGCTTGATCGCGGCGTCCATACTATAATAACCCATAAGGTAAGGTTGTTGTGTGATTGCAACATCCAGCACACCTTCCTCAATATCTTTGGCCATTTCTGCCGTACAATCAATCCCGGCAAAGACAATATCTTCGCGTCCCGCCTTTTTCAGTGCGCGGCCAACCCCCTTGGCCACCGTGGCATTCAGGCCGGCAATCGCAACCAGCTCAGGATTCTCCTGGAGCAATTGCAGCGTCTTCTCTTCGGTTAGTTCAAGATTCGCCTCCACATAAATGCTCTCCAGCACTTGCATCTGCGGCTTCCCCTGAAGCCCTTTTCTTAAACCGGCTTCTCTGGTTTTTGCATTTTGAGCCACATCTGAAAAGTTTACAATCCCTATCTTGCCCGCGGACTGTTTTCCGAGACGCGCAATCAATTCCTGCGCCAGCTGTTCTCCGGCGGCTGCATTGTCCGTAGCGATCAAAGAAAGCCACTGATCACTGTTAATTTCGGAGTCAATTAAAAAAACGGGAATCCCGGCCTGAACCGCTTGACCCACAGGCTCTGCCAATAGATCGTAGTCCCTCGCCCCCAAAATAATAGCATCCGGATGGCGCTCAATGGACTGCATGAAAATCTCGACCTGGTCATTTTCATTTCCCTTCAGCGTTGGTCCATACAAATTCACCTGTGCGCCATATTGACTGGCGGCGGCCTTTGCCCCCTCATAGGTACTTTGCCAAAAGCCGGTGTCTGTAAATCTGACGATCATGTCCACCGTATAGGGTTGTCTTTGCCCACTACAGCCAAAAAACAAACAGAAAAAAAGCATGAGGCCGAGCAGCAAAAGTTTATGTCTGTTTCTCTTCATCAGTCCCGCCTTCCCCGTAGTGGTCAATGACGGGCAACCGGATATAAACGGTTGTCCCTTCGTCCAATTCGCTTTCATAACGAAGCCCGTATTCTTTTCCAAATAAAATTTGTATCCGCTGATGGACATTTTTAATCCCGACGCCTGATCCAGAGGAATTCTCTGCACGGAGAATATCCGCACATTTTTCGGGGGGCATCCCGAAACCGTTGTCCGTCACCTCGAGCATTAAATCAGTTCCCTGTAGGTAGGCTTTGATGGTGATTCTTCCCCCTGACGGCAAATTCCCCACGCCGTGCAGAATGGCATTCTCTACAATGGGCTGAAGAACAATGTTGGGCATAGATAGGGGCAGGGTGTTTGGGTCAGCGTCAATCTGATAGGCAAAATTGCCATCATATCGAAAATTCTGAATGACAAGATAATTCTCAATATGCTTGAGTTCATCCTGCAACGGTATCATTTCGCTGCCCTTCGACAATCCTAACCGAAAAAAATCTGCAAGCGCAGTGACCATTTCTACGACCTGCTCCTGTTCTCCGCTATGCGCCATCCAAACCACGGAATCCAATGTGTTATAGAGAAAATGAGGATTAATTTGTGCATGAAGCGCTTTCAGTTCACTTTTCTGAAGCTCCTGCTGCTCTCTTACATGTTGTTCCATAAGCACGTGAATCTGCCGCATCATTTCATTGAAAGTAAGCGATAGGTCGGTCACTTCTGAAAATCCTTCAATATCAGATACTGTACGAATTTCTCCGTCTCGAACCCTCTTCATGGAAGACATCAGCTTCCGAAGCGGCCTCGTGATAATTCCGGAAATGCAAAATGCCAGTATCATCGCGCTTGCAATGACCAGAAGGATGACAACGATGATATCATAAACGATCTTCGTTCCATAAGAAAACAAGCCGACCTTCTTGCTGACAGAGTATACGCGCCAATCGGCATTTTTTAACGCATTGATCTGGATATAATAGTCGTTATTTTTCCGGCTGACTGTGGATTCTCCTGCCGGCAAAGACACAAGATCGGCCGGAGAAATCTCATCATAGGGTACCTGTAAATATATAAGCTGCTGATAGGGATGATACACAACATCGCCCTTTGCCGTCAGAATGAAAGAATAGCCAAAAAACTCGCTCTGTTTGGAACACCTCTCCATAAGCTCTTTAAAGTTTAAATCCACAAGAAGGATTCCGTCATGCTTCTTCTTGTCCTGATCCAGCCATTTAATGCTACGGCTTAGAGAAATAACCCAAGGATACTCTCCGTCATATAGCTGCTGAACATGTGCATCCGAAAGGGTATATTTGTCTTGCCCTAATTTTGTCGCCATGAACCACGGCTGCGCCGATACATTCAAATGCGCTTTGTAGTTCCGATTGTCTGTTTTTATGATCACATTCCCGTCATTGTCAAAAACAGCGATTGTATCAATATCACCATACAGCAAAAATCCCAAAGATTCACCTTTGTCCTGTATAGGCCTGTTGCTCAGGATGTCAACCACCGTGTCTGAAATCTGAAGCATGCTTGCAATATAATTGTCTATACTTTTTGATATTTCTATCCCCGCCTGTGTATTGACTTCCTTTGTAACATCTGTACTGAGTCCATAAAATCTTTCATAAATCAGTTTTGAGCAGGCCAGCACCCCTATGGTTGTAATCAAAACTGCTACAATCGAAATAGTCATACTCAGGGTCATTCTTTTTTTATTCATCTTATTCATTTCATATTTTTCCAATATTCAAAGCAGAAAATTGACCGCGATTTTATTTAGTATATCACACTTATACGGCTATTTTATGATCTTGGGAAGATTAGTCAATATAAAAAGATTCCAATGATTCTTTAATGTGAACTTCTGCCATGATATGACCATTCCTTTCAGGCACCAACGAGTTATGAAACGTAGTCGGTGCCGCTAATTATATATTGTGCTATAATTAATTTTGAAGGGGACAGGCATACTACAGAGCACGTGGAGGTAGGTGGTGCGCGCAAGCG
>JAVBNA010000010.1:0-52728 GCA_031551875.1 Oscillospiraceae bacterium
CTGGCATAAGTGGACCTGGTGCCTTTGTTTTTTGAGTTATCGAGACCCCCTCCGGCGACGCGGGAGGGCTTCTCTGTTATGCCCAGATCCCGCGTTCACGGGAATAGAGCACGATGTTATACGCGAGGAAAAGCGCCAGAATGAGCAGGGTGAAATTATACGCCGACTGAAACACCACCAGAAAGCCCAAAATGGTCAGCGGAATCAGGCATACCACCGACACGGCGAATGAAATTTTCTCCGCTCGCTCAGCGGGCAACCGCATGCACAGAAGTGCCTCAAAGGCGCTCCCGCCGTCGAGCGCTTGGATGGGCAGAAGGTTGAGCCCCATCAGGACGAGGTTGGCCAGCATGAGCGTGCGTAAAAAAGGCGTGCCGGCGCACAGTGCGCACACACCCGCCGCCAGCAGGTTGAGCGCAGGCCCCGCCAGCGAAAGGGCGGCCTCCTGCCCGTAGCTGAGTACGCGTTCCTGCCCGGTGTCCACCTTGATGCCCGACAGCATAAAGCCGATGCGTTTGATGCTCATACGCAGGGTCAGCATCCACAAAAAGTGCCCGATTTCGTGCAGGAACGCCGCCAGAATCCCCGCCACGGCAATCCCTTTCGTGTCCAACACCAGGATCAGCGCCAGCGCCGCCATAAACGGAAAGCTGACGATCACCTCGGTTTTCCCGATCCGAAAGGTCATTCGGCCGCCGTACCGGCTGATGACGCGTCGGCTGTCTCCTCGTCAGGGGGCAGGCTCCCCACAGGCAGGCTCTCTGTCGAAGAAGCGCCGAACGAAGATGCCGCCTCCAGACCGCCCGAAGAGATGATATTGGTCGGGTCGGGCCGGTCAAGGACTTCGCCCGCCTGGAACAGGTTGGTGACATACCGGCCGATGTTGTCGAAACTCAGCTCCTCGTTGAGCAGGACGTAATACCGCCGCCTGACCTCTTCATATTCGGTCGGGAAGCCCGCTTTAAGCGCCACCGCCGCCGCGATCAGCAGCGCGGCCAGCGCGATCTGAAAGCCCAGAACGATTCCGCTTCCGCTCTTTTTCTCCTGCGGCTTAGTCTCCTGTATCTTTTTCTCATTCTTGGCGCCTTCTCGGCCTGTGTTTTTACTCATAAAAAATCCCTCCCCCATACTTTTATGAGGGACTGTCCTTTTTTATGAGAAAAGCTTTATATTATTGCCCGCTGAGCAGCGCCTCCGCCGTTTTGAGATCCTCGGGCGTGGTGATTTTTATGTTGCGCTCGCTGCCCTCCACAAGCCTGATACGCATCCCGCCTAAAAAAGCGATTTCACTTGATCCGTTCATGCGTCCCAGCTTTTCGTCCCCCGCCGCATCGTGCACGTCGTAATATTTCCCGAAGTGAAAGCTCTCGGGTGTCTGTCCGGAAAACAGTTCGCTCCTAGGCAGCAGGCTCTCAATGTACTCACCGCTCGTGCTGCGGTAGACCGTGTCCTTGACCGTGATGTAGGGCATCGCGCCGTCCGCATCCCGCGCGCCGCTCAGCACACGGGTAATCACATCCGCCGTCAGCAGCGGGCGCGCCGCGTCGTGGAGGATGATGTACGCTTCCCCGGGCGTGCGCCGTTTGATCTCCTTTAGGGCGCTGAAAATGGAATGCTGACGGGTCTGTCCCGGATCGGCAAAGCCCGCAAGCTTCTTCACGCCGAGCTTTTCCGCCCATTCGAGAATCATCGGACGCCACATCTCCGCCGCTACGCACACAATCGCGGAAATCTCCGAATGGTCGTCAAAGGTTTTCAGGCAGTGGCTGAAAACCGGCTGTCCGCAGAGGCCGAGGTACTGCTTGGGCGCACCCGCATTTCCCATCCTTGTGCCGCTTCCGCCCGCCAAAATGATTGCTGTCGCCATATCTATTGTCCTTCCCTTTTAAGCATTTTTTATAGTATAGCATACTCCCGTCGGCCTGAAAAGCGCTCTGATCACTCTTTTTCTTGTCATACCTCAAAAAAAATGGTATACTGTTTGAATCTAAAGACAAGGAGTGATTCCAAAATGCAGGAAATCCGTGTGGAATTGACCAAAACCCCTAAAGCCAAGCCCCAGGATCAGAACAACCTCGGCTTCGGCCGGATTTTTACCGACCACATGTTCATCATGAACTATGATGAGGGACAGGGCTGGCACGACCCGCGCATCGTCCCCTACGGCCCCATCGCACTCGACCCGGCGGCCATGTGCCTGCACTATGGACAGGAGGTCTTTGAGGGACTCAAGGCCTACAAAACCGGGGACGGACGCACCCTACTCTTCCGTCCCGACCGCAACATGGCTCGTCTCAACGTCTCCAATGAGCGGCTGTGCATTCCGCTGATTGACGAGGAGCTCGCCGTGGAAGCGGTGCGCAAGCTTGTCAAGGTGGATGAGGACTGGATTCCCACCGCCGAGGGCACCTCCCTTTACATCCGGCCCTATATCTTCGCGGTTGACCCCTTTGTGGGCGTACACCCGGCGAAGCATCTGCTGTTTGTCATCATCCTTTCCCCGGTGGGCGCCTACTACCCCGAAGGGCTCAACCCGGTCAAAATTTACGTCGAACAGAACTACGTGCGCGCCGTGCGCGGCGGCATGGGCTTTACCAAGACGGCGGGCAACTACGCCGCCTCCCTCAAGGCACAGGCTGACGCCGAAAAGAAAAACTACACCCAGGTGCTCTGGCTGGACGGCATTGAGCGCAAATATATTGAAGAAGTCGGCACCATGAACGTCTTCTTCTACATCGGCGACGAGATCATCACTCCCGCTCTCCAGGGCTCGATCCTGTCGGGCGTGACCCGCATGTCGGCCATCGACATCCTGCGCTCCTGGGGCATGAAGGTCACCGAGCGCGCCATCTCCATCGACGAGGTTGCGCAGGCCGCCGACGCCGGACAACTCAAAGAGGTCTTCGGCACCGGCACCGCCGCAGTCATTTCGCCGGTGGGCGAGCTGCTGTGGGGCGAGAAAACCATTTTGATCAATGAGAACAAAATTGGCCCGCTGTCGCAGAAGCTCTATGACACGCTGACCGGCATCCAGTGGGGCAACCTGTCCGATGAGATGGACTGGACGGTCGAGGTCTGATTCCACGTATCCAAAGAAGGGCGCCTCGCTTAGGGGCGCCCCTTTTCATAAGGAGACATTCATGCGAACCCTGACATTTATTGTCCCGCCCGAATATGACGGCGTGAAGGCGCACGGTTTTCTGCGCGGGTATTGCGGGCTGTCCCACCGCCTGCTCTGCGCACAGAAGCACGTGGAGGACGGCGTCACCGCCGACGGAAAGTTGCTGCGCACCATTGACCGGGTGTCCGCCGGGAGCACGGTGCGTATCCTCATCCCTGACGACTGCACGCCGGCCGAGGTGAACTGTCTGTCCATAGAGCCGGTCTATGAGGATGCGGATGTGCTTGTGTTTGACAAGCCGCCCTATATGCCGGTGCACCCCGCCCGCGGCCATGAGCGCGACGCCCTGTCGGGCGCCTGCGCCGCCTATCTTGCGGGCTCCGGCCAGCGGGAAACCTTCCGTCCGATCGGACGGCTGGACAGAAACACCTCGGGGCTTCAGCCCACCGCGCGCAACCCTTATGCGGCGGCTCGTCTGACCGGAAGGGCCGCGAAAACCTATCTTGCCGTGTGCGAGGGCACGCTGTGGGGAGCGGGCGTTATCCGTGCGCCTCTTCATGTAAAACCGGGACATACCATCCAGCGCGAAGGGGGCGGCTACGGCGAGCGAGCGGTCACCCGCTGGACAGCGCTGTGCCGGGGCGGCGGACATACGCTGCTCAGGCTGACGCTTGACACCGGACGCACTCACCAGATCCGGGCGCACATGTCCTATCTCGGCTACCCGCTTGCCGGCGACGACATGTACGGCGGCGGGCACGCATGGATCGGCCGGCAGGCGCTCCACTGCGCCGCACTGCGCTTTGAGCATCCGGTCACCCGCAAACCCATCGATCTGTCCTCACCCTTACCCGAGGACATGCAGGCGCTGTGCGATGCGCTGTCATTAACATTCTAAAAGGAGGCATACGCCATGCCATCAGCGCTTTCCCATTACCTGCTCGCCAAAGAGCTTCTTAAAACTTTGGATGACCCCTCTCTGGATGAGCGCGCCTTTCTGTGCGGCGCACAGGGGCCCGACTTCTTTTTTATCCACCGCGGTTTCCCGTGGCAGAAGGGCGAAAGTCTGCAGCCTCTCGGGCGGCGCATCCACTGGTCGGCCCCTTCCCCCTTTTTTGCGGCGATGAGACGCTGGCTGGAATCATTTGACGATGCCCCCGCCGCCCGCGCGTATGCCCTCGGATTTCTGTCCCACTACACCTTTGACACCTGCGCGCATCCCTACGTGTATTCCCTCATGAAATCCTGGACTGAAGCTAGGCCTGACCACCCCGCACGCGACGCGCACATTCAGATTGAAACGGCGCTGGACACCATCCTGCTGCGACACCTGTGGGCACAGACCCCCGTGGAGGTACCGCTGAAATGCACCTTTCCGAAGCTGAAAGGCAGCGCTCCGGTGGATATCAGCCTGATGCTGAGCGACTGTACGGCGGAAGTTTATGGTATTGAGGTAGACCACATCAAAATCCTATATGCGATGAATGATTTCCGTCTGGCAATGCGGTTGGCCACCGACCGTACCACGCTCAAAAAGCCCTTTGCCGAATGGCTTGACCGGCGGCGGAAGAACCCCGACATTCGCTATGCCTCCTACATTCACGCGATCACCGAGGGGGACTATGATTTTGCCAACGTCCTGCACGAGCAGTGGCAGAACCCCTATGAGGAAGAACCCGCGGCAATCCATACGGAGGATTATTTCGCTCTGTACCACAAAGCCTTTTCTCTCTCCCTTTTGCTGTTTGAAAGCTTTGCTGACAAGACCGCCGACCTCTCGGCTCTGACCGGTGAGCACTCCTATGAAACCGGGCTGCCCGCCAAGCCCTCGGATTTTCACGAATAACCCTGCTTTTTTCGCCATTCCAATTGTTAAGTTTTGTTCAGGGACTTGATTTTTTTCTGAATTCAGCTATAATAGACAAAGGTTACAAATTGTAACAATTTAAAAAAAGGGGGGATCGGGAATGCCTGCCAGCCATAAATCACGAGGAAAAAAACGCAGACGCTCCCGTATCGGACGCGTCGAAACGGTCAAATCCACGAACCGTTTTCTGCGGTTCTTATATATGGTCGGGATTCAGACCGTGCGCATTCTTAAGCGGTTCAAACGCCGTCTGGGACGCTTTCTTGCTCCTGTCGCCAATCTCTTCCGCCACATCCACTATACCCTCTTCGGCAAGCGGCTGGAGCAGGCGCGCGCCGAACGGGCGCGCATTAAACAGGGTTTTTCCATCGCGCGCAAACGTATGGAGCTGGCCAAGCGCCGCGGCTTTTTCAGCCCGGTTGCCGAATTCTTCAAGATTTCCGGTCGCAGCGTGGTTCGGCACAAGCGCATGCTGGTTTCCTTTCTCAATGTGATTGCCCCGGCAGCGGCAGCCGTCGTACTTATCGCCACGATTAACTACTTCAACTCCATGTCGTACGGCCTGCTGGTTCAGTGGGGCGATGCGGGCAGCGTGACCGACATTGCCTATGTTAAAAGCGAAGAGGTGTACGGCAGCGCCGCACAGCTTTTGGATCAGCGTGTTGTGGACGAAACCGCCGAAAGCAAAAATATGACTCCCAGGTACACGCTGGCCATCCTAGAGGATCAGGAGGAACTGAGCACCCCCGGCACGGTGTGCAACAAGCTGATTGAAGAAATGTCCGACTCCTATGTGGAGGCGTGCGGCCTGTATGTAGAGGGTCAACTGGTCGGCGCGGTGCCCAGCGCGGCGGACATGAAATTTGTTCTCCAAGGCATCCTGAACAAGGAAAAGGGCTCGGATGCGGCGGCGAAAGCCAGCTTCACAAAGGATGTGCAGCTCATGGACGGGCTGTACGCCTCTGAAAGCCTGACCGACACGGGCTCGGTCAAGGAAAAGCTCACCTCCCAGGTGCAGGAGGAACAGCGCGCCACCGTCAAAAAGAATGACACAGGCTCGAAGATCGCCAAAAGGTATGGCATGACCGTTGAGGATCTGAGAGATCTCAACCCAGATCTGGATTTTGACAAGCTCAAGGAGGGTCAGGAAATCAAGGTCGCCAAGCCGCGCACCTATCTGACCGTCAAGCTCACCAAGGAAGAAAAACGCACCGAAACCCTGCCCTACAGCACGGTCACGCTCAAGGACGACAAAAAATACACTTCCTATTCGGAGGTCACCCAAAAGGGTTCCTCGGGCGAGGTTGAATACACCGACAGCGTCACCTATGTGGACGGCGTCGAGGTTGCCCGCAAAAACGTCAGTAAAGCGACGCTCAAGGAACCGGTCAACCAGCGGATCACAGTGGGAACCAAAAAGCAGACCTCCTCAAGCGGCAAGAGCGGGAGCAGTAAAAGCGGGAACTCGGGCAGCAAAACGCCCGATTCCACCCAGAAGCCAACCGGACGCTTCATCTGGCCCGCGCCCAACGTCCGCGTGATCTCCAGCGGGTTTAAATGGAGATGGGGCCGTCAGCACGCCGGCATTGACATTGCGAACGGCAAATCGCGCGGCAACCGCGTGGTGGCGTCCGACGCCGGCAAGGTCACCGTCAAAAATTCCGGCAGCCGCGGATATGGCCTGCATGTCATCATCACCCATTCCAACGGCTTCAGCACACTGTACGGGCATTTGATGTCGGTCTCGGTTTCCTCCGGACAACGCGTTTCCCAGGGACAGACCATCGGAAAGATCGGAAATTCGGGCGCCTCGCAGGGAAACCATCTTCATTTCGAGATTCGCATAAACGGCAAGGCCGTCAATCCCCGCAACTATGTCAGCCCATAAAATTTGGAACAAAAAAATGGAAAAACACGGCAGCGCGACAGCATTGCCGTGTTTTTAAGGAAAAAGCGACGATCCCTTTGAAAACACAGGATTGTAGCTTATTTCCCTCACATGTTTCGCTTCATAACGATCATAATAGAAGTAGTGTACAAAAGCGTGCCTGGCAACTAAATCTTGTGCACAATCCTGCCAAAAAGGAGAAAAGTCTTTCCTTTTTGTTGATTCGGTGGTATAATTACTTTTGATTATGGTGCATTTTGCGTGAAAGGGTGTCCAGCGATTGGATAAATTTATAGTACGCGGCGGAAACAAACTGTACGGTGAAGTCAACATCAGCGGCGCAAAAAACGCAGCTGTCGCGATTATTCCCGCAGCCATTCTCGCCGACGGAGTTTGCCGAATTGAAAACATCCCCAACATCTCCGATGTGGGTATTATAGCCCGCCTTTTGTTTGAAATGGGCGCACAGGTTAAAATGATTAACAAATCGACCATCGAAGTGGATTGCCGGCATATCACTTCCCCTGTCGCTTCCTATGAACTGGTCCGGCACATGCGCGCTTCCTATTATTTGCTCGGTTCCCTTCTGGGACGCTTTAACGAGGCCTCCGTGGCCATGCCGGGCGGCTGTAACTTCGGGGTTCGCCCCATTGACCTGCATTTAAAGGGCTTTGAGGCGCTGGGCGCTGAGTCCAAACTCAACGACGGTATGATCGAGCTCAAGACCGATCGGCTGCGCGGCAACCACATTTTCTTTGACGTTGTCTCGGTGGGCGCGACCATCAACATCATGCTGGCCGCTGTCAAGGCGGAGGGACTGACCGTGATGGAAAACGCCGCCAAGGAACCCCACATCGTTGACCTCGCCAACTTCTTAAATTCCATGGGCGCCGACATTCGCGGCGCGGGCACTGACGTGATTAAAATTCATGGAGTGCAGAAACTGAGCGGCACGACCTACTCCATCATTCCCGACCAGATCGAGGCCGGCACCTATATGGCGGTGGCTGCGGCTGCGGGCGGGGACGTGCTCATCAAAAACGTCATTCCGAAACACCTGGAACCCATTTCCGCCAAACTTGAGGAGATGGGCGTTGAGGTCACGGAGTACGACGATTCGGTGCGCATCCGCCGCGAGGGCAAGCTGACCAAGTGCAACATCAAGACCATGCCCCATCCCGGTTTCCCGACCGACATGCAGCCGCAGATCTGCGCGGTGCTTTCCATTGCGGAGGGTACAAGCATTGTGGCCGAAGGTGTCTGGGACAACCGCTTCCGATATACTGAAGAGCTTCGCCGTCTGGGCGCCAAGGTGTCCGTTGAGGGCCGCGTGGCGGTTTTTGAGGGTGTGCCTCAGCTCAAGGCCGCGCCGGTGAAGGCGACCGACCTGCGCGCGGGCGCGGCAGTGATCATTGCTGCCCTGACCGCCGAGGGCACAACCGAAATCGAAGAGATCCAACATATCGAACGGGGATATGAAAACATCGAGCAGAAGCTTCGTGCTATTGGCGCCGACATCCGTCGGGTACACGTGCCCATGCTCCAGAGCAGCGCAATGTAATATATGATTTTTGATATGAAAACCAGAAACCAGAAACCAGAGCACTGAGCTGGCTTCTCGCTTCTGGTTTTTAGTTTATGAGAGAGAAGGAATTCATTTCTATGGCAAGACTTTGTCCCCTTTTCAGCGGCAGCAACGGCAACAGCCTTCTCTTTGAGGCGTGCGGCACGCGTATTCTGATTGATGCCGGCAAAAACGCCAAGCAGGTTGAGCTGGCCCTGCGCGCCTACGACGTGGAGCCGTCCACCATTCAGGCGATCTTTGTCACCCATGAGCACACCGACCACATCAGCGCCCTGCGCGTTTTCTGCTCCCGCCACAAGGTTCCAGTGTATGGGACGCCGGGCACCGTGCGGGCGCTTGAGCGTATGGGTGTTTGTACGGGAGGGTTTTCCGTGGATGAAATCGACGAGTCGGGCACGGTACTGCACGATTTGCGCATCACGCCCTTCCCCACCTCGCACGACGCACTGCAAAGCTGCGGGTACACCATTGAAACGCCCGACGAGCAAAAAGTGGCCATTGCCACCGACCTCGGCATCATGACCGACGCTGTGCGGCGCGCCCTCGTAGGCAGCGACCTGATCGTCATGGAATCCAACCACGACGTACATATGCTCAAAAGCGGCGGTTATCCCTATCACCTCAAGCGGCGCATCCTCTCCGAGGACGGGCATCTATCCAACGAATGCTGTGCGGATGAGCTGTCAAGCTTTCTTAAAACCGGCACCACCCGCTTTTTGCTTGCCCATCTGAGCCGCGAAAACAACATGCCGCGCCTGGCCTACCAGACCGCACTCAACGCTTTGCAGGAGACCGGCGGCAAGGAGGGCATTGACTTCCTTTTACAGGTAGCAACTCCGGAAACAACGGCGCGAGCGATGGTGCTGTAGGATATGAATGTGACAATACTGTGCGTTGGCAGGCTCAAAGAGGATTTTTGGCGGCAGGCCTGCGCAGAATACCAGAAGAGAATGACGCCCTTTGCAAAGGTTTCGGTGATTGAGGTTGCTGAATGCCGGCTGCCCAAAGACCCGTCTCCCGCCGAAATTCAGGCGGGGCTTCGCGCCGAGGGAGAGCTGCTGCTGGCCAAAATGCCACAGAACGCAGCGGTGGTTTCCCTATGCGTGGAAGGGGAAAAGCTTTCCTCCGAACGCTTTTCCGCGTGGATCTGCGACCGCACACTGCGCGGCGTCAGCCATATCGCCTTTGTGATCGGCGGTTCGACCGGGCTGTGGGAGCAGGTAAAAGCGCGGTCGGATCTGCGGCTCTCCTTTTCGGGCATGACCTTTCCCCATATGCTGGCGCGTGTGATGCTCTGTGAGCAGCTCTATCGCGCCTTTCAAATTATGAGCGATTCCCGTTATCACAAGTAAAAACTGGAGGTTACCGATTTGAAAAACGCCTGGCATGAAGCTTCCCTGGACGAAATCCGCTCGGCACTGGGAACCGACCTGAAAACCGGTCTGTCCCTCACGCAGGTCGAAGCCCAGCGTGAAAAGTACGGCGAGAACAAGCTGGAGGAAAAGAAAAAGAAAACCTTCCTCGCGCGCCTGTTTGCGCAGTTTTCCGATTTCATGGTCATTGTACTGATTGTGGCGGCGCTGATTTCAATTGCGGTCAATTTCTTTGCCACTGAACCCGACTGGATCGAACCGATCATTATCATTGCCATTGTGCTGCTCAACGCCATTCTGGGCGTCGTGCAGGAGAGCAAGGCAGAGGCGGCGCTGGAGGCTCTCCAGAACATGTCCGCCCCGCGCTGTAAGGTCATGCGCGGCGGTAAAACCGAAACCATTGAATCGCACGAGCTGGTGCCCGGCGATGTCATTCTGCTCGAAGCGGGCGATTTTGTGCCTGCTGACGCCCGGCTGATCGAATCGGCCAGCCTCAAGAGCGAGGAGTCCGCGCTGACCGGCGAATCGGTGCCGGTGGACAAATTTTCCGACCACACCGTGCATGGAGACGCCCCCCTCGGCGACCGGCGAAACATGGTCTATTCGGGATGTGCAATCTCCTACGGACGCGCCACCGCCGTGGTGGTTTCCACCGGCATGAACACCGAAATCGGAAAGATTGCCTCCCTGCTTTCGGGCGAAAAGGAGAGCATGACGCCCTTGCAGGTGAAGCTCGCCCAGCTTGGCAAAATGCTCGGCATCGGCTGTCTGGGCATCTGCGCGGTGGTGTTCGCCGTAGGGCTCGCCGCCGGCAACAACCTCATGGAGATGTTTATGGCGGCGGTCTCGCTCGCTGTGGCTGCCATCCCTGAAGGCCTGCCCGCCATTGTCACGATTGTGCTCGCGCTGGGCGTACAGCGCATGGTGGCAAAAAATGCGATCATCCGCCGGCTGCCCGCCGTGGAAACGCTGGGCAGCGCGTCGGTCATCTGCTCAGACAAAACCGGCACGCTGACCCAAAACCGCATGACGCTGGTCAGCGCCTGGATCGAGGGCGCGCTATGTGATCTGAATGAGCGCTGGCGGGAGGACATCCGCACGCTGATCGAACACGCGGGGCTGTGCTGTGACGGCAAGGTGTCCCGGGAGGCCGACGGCAGCGAAAAGCACACCGGAGACCCCACTGAAACCGCGATTATTGCCGCCCTGCTGCATCAGGACATTTTATCCGACACACTGAACGAGGCACACAAGCGTGTGGCTGAAATCCCCTTTGACTCCGACCGCAAGCTGATGACCACGGTCAACCTTTTTGGCGGTAAGCCGGTCGCCATTGTCAAGGGCGCACCCGATATCCTGCTGTCCAAATGCAATCTGCCGGATGGCAAAAAAGCTCAGGTTGCGGAAAAAAACGATGAGATGGCCCGCCGCGCGTTGCGCGTGCTCGCGGTCGCGTATAAGCCGCTCGACGGCGTGCCGTCCGACCCGACGCCCGAAGTTCTTGAAAATGGGCTTACCTTTATGGGACTGATCGGCATGATCGACCCGCCGCGCGAGGAGGCCAAAGAGGCCATCCGCGAATGCATCTCCGCCGGCATCCGGCCCATTATGATCACCGGCGACCACGTGACTACGGCGGTCGCCATCGCAGAACAGCTGGGCATTATGCGCAAAGGCGACCTAGCGATTTCGGGCGCGGAGCTCAGTGACATGAGCGATGAGGCTCTCGGGCAAAACATCGAAAAATACTCGGTGTACGCCCGCGTCACGCCGCAGGATAAAATCCGTATTGTCAAGGCGTGGCAGTCCAAGGGACAGATCGTGTCCATGACCGGCGACGGCGTCAACGACGCGCCCGCCCTCAAGGCAGCCGATATCGGCTGCGCCATGGGCATCACCGGCACCGACGTCGCCAAGGGCGCCGCCGACATGATCCTGACCGACGACAACTTTGCCACGATTGTCGTCGCGGTCAAGCAGGGGCGCGGCATTTACGACAACATTCGCAAGTCGGTACAGTTCCTCCTGTCCTGCAACATCGGCGAGATCATCACCGTTTTCCTCGCCATGCTCATCTGGCCGACTTTCGGTGCACCGCTGCTGGCCATCCAGCTGCTGTGGATCAACCTAGTCACCGACAGCCTGCCCGCGCTCGCGCTGGGTATGGAGCCGGTGGAATACGACATCATGAAGCGCAAGCCTCGGGGCAAAAATGAGAGCATATTCTCAAACGGCGTCGGGCTGAGCACCGCCTTGCAGGGCGTTATGATCGGCCTGCTTACGCTCGCAGCCTATTACGTGGGCTGGCAGGTTCTCGACACTGTGCACAACCACGACGTCGGACGAACCATGGCCTTCGCTGTGCTCGCCTTCTCCCAGCTCATCCACGCCTTCAATGTGCGCTCCACGCATTCACTGTTCAAGGTCGGGTTTTTCTCCAACCGCTATATGGCAGGTGCATTCGTGGTTTCGGGACTGCTGCTGACTGCGGTGCTGACCGTGCCCTTCCTGCAAACCGCATTTGAGCTTACCCCCCTGACCGGCTCAGAATGGCTTTGGGTGGGCATATTCGCCCTTGTACCGCTTGTGCTGGTAGAACTCGTAAAGTTTTGTACGCGCCTTTTCCGTAAAAAAAACGCCTAAGCTAAAGGAGGGAACGCCACATGGTTTCCCGCATTTACAGCCTGGGGCTGTACGGGCTGGATCCTTACGTGGTGGAGGTCGAGGCCGACTGTGCACAGGGCATCCCCACGTTTGATCTGGTCGGCCTGCCCACTGCCGCCGTCAAGGAGGCCAAGGACCGGGTGCGCACCTCCATCCACAACTCCGGTTTTGAATATCCCGTCTGCCGCATCACAGTCAACCTGGCGCCCGCTGACATACGCAAGGAGGGCGCGCTGTATGACCTGCCTGTGCTGCTGGCCATTTTACAGGCCTCCCGGCAGACCGATCTGGACATCCAGGGCAGCGCTTTCCTCGGTGAGCTTTCCCTTTCGGGGGAAATCCGTCCGGTGCACGGCGTACTGCCCATGACCATCAAGGCGCGTGAGGAGGGCTTTGCCCGCGTATTTGTGCCCGCGATGAATGCGCAGGAGGCCGCCGTTGTCACCGGAATTGACGTCTATCCCGTGTATGACATTGAGAGCCTGATCGGCCATTTGACCGGCGGGCAGGCGCTTTCACTCACGCGTCCCCAACCGCCCGAAGCGCCGCAAAGCGAAAACTATCTGGATTTCTCCGACGTGCGCGGGCAGCTGGAGGCCAAGCGGGCGGTGGAGATCGCAGCGGCGGGCGGACACAACATCCTGCTGATCGGGCCGCCCGGTTCGGGCAAGAGTATGCTCGCCAAGCGCCTGCCCTCCATTCTGCCCGATATGTCCTTTGAGGAATCGATTGAGACCACAAAAATTCATTCGATTGCCGGCGCACTGCCCACCGGGTCAGCGCTCGTGACCCGCCGCCCCTTCCGGGCGCCCCACCACACCGTCTCCCCGGCCGGGCTGACCGGCGGCGGCGCGGTGCCCAAGCCGGGGGAAATCTCCCTTGCCCATCACGGCGTCCTCTTTCTCGACGAGCTGCCCGAATTTCCCCGCGCGGCCATGGAGGTGCTCCGACAGCCCATTGAGGACGGCACGGTCACCATCTCCCGGGTCAGCTCACGTCTGAGCTACCCCTGCTCGGTCATGCTGGTGTGTGCGATGAACCCCTGTCCTTGCGGCTATTTCGGGCACCCGGCGCGAAAGTGCACCTGCTCCCCCACCATGGTCACCCGCTACCTCAACAAGGTGTCAGGGCCGCTGCTCGACCGTCTGGACATACACGTGGAGGTGCCGCCCGTCGAGTTCGACGACATGTCCTCGAAGGAAAGAGGGGAATGCTCAGAAGATATCCGGAGGCGGGTCAATACCGCGCGGAGGCTTCAGCAGGAACGCTACGCCGGCACCGGCATCTCCTGCAACGCCCGCCTGACCGCCGCGCGGCTGGATGAATTCTGTGAGCGTACGCAGGGGGCGCAAACCATACTGAGGCACTCCTTTGAAAAGCTCGGCCTTTCGGGACGTGCGTTTGACCGGGTACTTAAAGTGGCGCGCACGATCGCCGATCTGGACGGCAGTGCGCGCATTGAAGCGGGACATGTGGCGGAGGCGGTGCAATACCGCAGCATGGATCGCAAATACTGGCTCAAGGAACTATAGCGCAAAAAAGCCGTTCCGTGCAATGTGCACGGAACGGCTTTTTTGTGTGCTGCCTATCTGTTATTTCGGCAGGTACTTCCTCAGCTTATCCAGAACCCCGTCGAAGTCGAGCGGTTTTCCGACGTGGTCGTTCATGCCGCACTCGAGGCATTTTTCAATATCCTCGCGGAACACGTTGGCGGTCATTGCGACAATGGGAATATCCTTTGCCTTTGCGACTGGCAGTGCACGAATGCGGCGCGTTGCTTCCATGCCGTCCATTTCGGGCATCTGCACGTCCATGAAAATCATGTCATAACGCTCGGGCGCTTCCTCAAACATGCGCACCGCCTCGGCGCCGTTCACCGCGCAGTCAATGGCCAGCTGCGTCGGTTCAAGCAGCGCCAGCACGATCTCACGGTTGATTTCCACGTCCTCCGCGAGCAGAATGCGGTTGCCTTTGAAGCAGTCCTCCTCTTCACCGGGGGTCTCCTGTGTCTCGACGGCGTTTTCTTCGCCGATGCAGTCATTGATACAGTCTGCGACCGCCGACGGGAAGAGCGGTTTTGAGAGGAATTTATCGACGCCCGCCGCCAGTGCCTGCGTTTCAATCTCGTTCCACTGGGCGGCGGAGATCATAATGATCACCGAACGCTCCGCACAGAGCTCCTTGATTTTCGCTGACAGCTCAATTCCATCCATGCCGGGCATTTTCCAGTCCACGAAATACAGATCGTAACTACCCTTCGTCCTGATCCGCTCAATGGCCTCCTCCCCACTGGCCGCCGTGTCGCAATGGATCCCCAGGCGGTCGGCGATGTTCATGAAATATTCGCGCGTTTCCGCTTCGTCGTCCACGGCAAGCAGCCGCAGATTCCCCCGGTTCACGCCCGGATGAAGCAGGCTTTGCGCCGGCTGTTCGGCACGTTTCAGATCGACGGTAAACTTAAAGGAGGATCCTCTGCCAATCTCAGACTCAATCCAGATGCGGCCGCCCATCTCCTCCACAATGTGCTTGGAGATGGCAAGCCCCAGTCCGGTTCCGCCAAATTTGCGCGACGTGCTGTTCTCCGCCTGTACAAAGGACGAGAACAGGCGCGCCTGCTGCTCCTCACTGATGCCGATCCCCGAATCGGTCAGTGAAACCCGTATCGTGCATATCCCATCCCTTTCTTCAATCAGACGGGTATCCAGCTTGATTGCGCCCTCCTCAGGCGTAAACTTAACCGCGTTGGACAACAGGTTTGTGACGACCTGTGCCAGCCGCTGGTCGTCGCCGACCAGATTGGGCGGGATCTCCTTGTCTATGATCACCGTGAAGCGCTGCTTCTTTTCGTCCACGCGGAAGCTGGACACGTTGACCACCTTTTGCAGCATTTTCTCAAAATTAAACTCGACGCTCGAAAGCTCAAACCGGTTGGCCTCGATTTTGGACATGTCCAGGATGTCGTTGATCACGCCCAGCAGGTGGTTGGACGCCTCCTCAATCTTCCCGAAGGCATAGTCCTTGCGCGTGGCATCAGCGGCGGATTTCCCGATGGAGGTCATACCGATGATCGCGTTCATGGGGGTGCGCATTTCATGACTCATGTTGGAGAGGAAGTTGCTTTTGGCTTGGCTGGCAGACTGGGCGGCCTCGACCGCCTTCTCCAGCTCCTGCTGCAGCAGGATCGTGTCGGTGATGTCGTCGGTGCTGCCCACCACGCCCACAGCATTCCCGTTCTCGTCATACATTGGGGTGGTATGGGAACGGAACATCTTGCCGTCGACGTTTGCTATCCAGTCCTGCGGCCCTTCGGCGAAGGTCTTTTCCACATTTTCGATGATGTCCAGATGACGGTTTTTCTTCCGGGCGACCCGGAGATCTTTGCCCTCCAGGAAGTCGTGCCTGATCCCCAGCTCCTTGAGATAGAGGCCGTTGAACAGCGTAATCACATAATCTTTGTCAATGCACCAGATAACGCCGGCATAATTCTTAATGACCGCCTCCATCTGGGCGGCGGAGCTGCGGATGCTCAGCGTCATTTCGTTGCGCAGCATGGCGTTGGCAATCAGCAGGCTGCCCGAGCGCAGGATTGACTCCTCATTGGCCGTGAATGCCCGCTCGCTGTGGCAGTCGTCAAATCCGACGAAGCCCCAGAACTCATCGCGCAGAAATACCGGAATCACGAGGATGGACAGGATGCCCTGCGGTACGAGCTGCTCCTGCTCCGCCTTTGACAGGTTGCGGACAGGCCCGTTGACACACTGGCCGGACGACAGTTTCTCTTCCCAGCCGGGGACATTTTCGCTGTAGGGAATGTTTACAGTGTATTCGTTGCCCTGCTGCGGCTCGGCGCCCTCCGACCACTCGTAGAGCTGGGAGCCGTAAAGTATGCCGTCACTGACATGGTTTTTCCAGATATACACCCGGTCGACGCCGACCGATTCGGCCATCATGCCCATGCAGTGCCACAGGTCCTTCTCAAACTCGTCGACCTCCGATTGCAGCAGGATGGTCGCCGCGTCGTTGACCACATGCAGGAGCTCATCCTGATGCTCGATTTCACCGATCATTTTCTTGTATTCACGCAGGTCGCGGGTATAGCCGGCGACAATGTATTCCTCCCCGCGTTTGACGCGCACCAGCGTAATCTCGGACGGCACCGGCGTCCCGTCCAGCTTCTGGTGCATCCACTCGAATACGACCCGGCCGTTTGTAAACGCTTCGTGGATCATGCCGGCGGCCTTTTCGTCAGTGCGCTGTCCGTCGGGCTGAATTTCGGGGGAAAGCTCAAAGAACCGGTCGAGATATTCCTGCTTGTCGCGCAGCTCAAACAGCTTGACCGCTTCCTGGTTACAGTCGATGTTGTTGAGATCCTTGTCCCAGAGGTTACAGCACAGCGGCGTCGCATCCAGCATCAGGCGGGTGCGCTCATCCGCGTCTCTCATCTCTGCGATCATTTTTTTGTATTCGCGCAGGTCGCGGGTATAGCCCAGCACGATATCCTCGTCGCCGTGCTTGACGCGCACCAGTGTGATTTCCGCCGGGATCGGAGTGCCATCCAGCTTTTGATGAAGCCACTCAAACACAACCCGTCCGTTCGCATAGGCCTCTTTGATCATGACAAGCGCTTTCTCCTCGGAGCGCTGCCCGTCAGGCTGAAACTCGGGAGAAAGCTCAAAAAACCGGTCGAGATACTCCTGCTTGTCACGCAGCTCAAACAGCTTCACTGCTTCCTCATTACAGTCAATGTTGTTGAACTGGGCATCCCAAAAATTACAGCACAGCGGCGTCGCGTCCAGCATAACCCGCACGCGCGCGTCCGCCTCATTCATCTGATCGCGCATATTCTGTATGGTCTCCGCCAGTTCGCTGAATTCGTCATTCCGGTCGCTGCCATAGATCGTCCCCTCAGCGCCCGCATTGACAATGCTGTCGTTCAGCTTTCGGAGCGGGTCAAGCGCGATACGGCGGATGAGCAGGTCGTTTGCAATGGTATAGACCGCAAAAGCGGCCAGCATGACAAGCAGCATGAGCAGAAGCCGCTCCATGCTGAACAACGAATTGGAATTATACAAGGCAACGACCGACCAGCTTGTCCCTCCAATGGGCGCAATGGACATATAGCCGTAATGCCCCGACTGCAGCCGGATAATCTCGGGCGTCGTGTCGGGCGAAAAATGCCCGTCCACATTCTTCAGATAGGCTTGGATGGCGGTGCGAAATCCGTCCGCGCTGTTTGTCTCAAAGACGCTGGGCTTTTCCTCGTTCTCTTCGGGCAGCTCTCCCTTCGCAATTTGTACGCTGTCCATTTGAATGGCGCCGGTCTGATCGATGATGTAGCCGTGCACGTTTTGATTGTCATAGTCCCCAAACACTTCACTGCCCACCGTCTCAAAGTTCAGCCCAGAGCAGAATACGCCCAGCACTTTTCCGTTCTGGATCACCTTGTGATTGATCCACAGCCGCCGGGTGTTTGTCACCTTATCCACATCTATATTCAGAGTATATTCGCTGTCCGATTCAGTGCAGGAAAAATACCATTCATTGTATGCCACCGCCGGGTCAATGATGTCAAAGGGCACGAACTTCTCCAGTGAAGCGCCTTCATCCACCGAATATTCGTTGAGCGACCCTTGGATGCCGAAGTAGAGATTGGCGCTTTGCAGCATGCCCGCATAGTCCATCATCTCTTCATAAGCCCGTTTTCGCTTGTCCTCATTGTCCTCATCGGCAAACCAGTTCGTCACGGCGCTCGATTGGGCAACCTTGTTGACCAGCGCCAGTTCACGGTTGAGATACGAACCAAATTTTTCCACGGTTTCAACCGAGTAAAAGCGAACGTAATTCTGTGAGGCATCCTGCGTAATGGCCGAGATCATAACCAGGGCCACCGTGATAACCACAGCCAGAATCGCCAGCAAAAGAATCATATTGATGTTGCGGAAACGTGCCGCGATCCGGCGTTTGGGAGATGTTTTGTCCGATGTTTTTGTTCTGTTCATATTGTGTCTCCTTGTTTCGAATATCATAAAAATCCGCAGTTCTCCGCATCAAATGGTAAGTGTCAATAATTGATTTGATTTTAACATAAAAATGATTAGAAAACAACTGAAATACAAGACTTTCACCTTTCCGCTTTCATCCAAAGTATGTCATAAAACAATGCCGCCGGATTATCCGGCGGCATTGTTTTACCGTGTTGCAATCTCTATGGAGTTAATTTTGACGTCCTCAAGCGGTTTGTCCGCCCGGCCGACCTTGACATTCGCGATACGGTCTACTACGTCCATTCCATCGACTACCTGGCCGAACACCGTGTGCTTAAAGTCGAGCCACGGCGTCCCGCCCAGCCTCTCATAAGCCTCTACGACCGACTCAGAAAATCCGGCGGCCTCGCCGAGCTGCTTCATCTGTCCCAGCATGTTTTGGGGCACTTCGGGCGCGTGCACAATGAAAAACTGGCTGCCGTTTGTCGAAGGGCCTGCGTTGGCCATGGACAGCGCCCCCTTCAGATTGTGCAGCGCAGGGTCAAATTCGTCCTCAAACGTCTCCCCCCAGATGCTCTCTCCCCCGGTTCCGGTGCCGTTCGGGTCGCCGCCCTGAATCATAAAGTCCTTGATCACGCGGTGAAAAATCAGCCCGTCATAGTAGCCGTTTTTTGTGTGTGTGGTGAAGTTTTCCACCGCCTTGGGCGCTTCAGACGGGAACAGGCGCACCGTAATGTCGCCCATCGAGGTGTGAAAAATTGCGGTCTGGTCTCCGGCTTTGGGGCTTCTGAGCTGGTATTCGGACATAGGTTATTCCTCCGTTTTCTGTTGATTTCTTCTATAGTCTAAGTAGTCCTGCAAAATAATGGTGGCCGCCACCGCGTCCACCACCGCCTTGCGCTTTTTTCCGCGCGTGTCGGTCTGATTGAGATAACCGTGCGCCGTAATAGAGGTGCCGCGCTCGTCGCGCAGTGTCACGGGAAGCCCGGCCGCTGCCTCCAGCTGCTGTGCAAACTCCGCCGCATTGTGCGCACTCTCCCCGGCGCTGCCGTCCATATTGCGAGGGTGTCCCACGACAATCTCCTCCGCGCCCCGGTCAATCGCCTCCTGTGCCACGCGGGCGAGCAGCTGTTTCCGGTTTTGCAAGGGAATCACGCCGACCGGGGAGGCCAACCTCTCCCCCTTGTCGCATATCGCGAGCCCGGTGCGCACACTTCCCAAATCCACCGCCAAAATCACCATGCACCCGCCTCCTATTCGAACACCATGGCCGCCCGGGCGTCGGGCTGCCACCAGCGTTGTTTTTTCAGGGTGCTCAGCTCCTCGGACAGGTGGCTTAAATCGTTTTCCAGCACCACCCTGGGCGTGAGCGTTTCATCAAAGTCAATGAGGCTGACCGCCGTGTTGTCGCACCACGCGATCTCGTTGAGCGCCTCAATGGGCTTGCCGTGGGCGCGGCAGAGGAAGTTGCGGATGGCACAGCCGTGGGACACGACACAGATTGTCTGTCCCCCGTGGGCGCGCACAATCCCCGTGACCGCGTTCCAAATACGGTCATACACCGCGCGCATGGATTCGCCGCCGTCGGGGTGAAACGCCCACGGCGCAAGGTTCCAGCGGCGCGCCTCCTCGGGATACAGGTCAGGAAGCGATTTCCAGGCACGCCCCTCCCACACGCCGCCGTTGATCTCCATAAGCCCCTCCTCCACGCGCAGGGGCATCTCGTGGTGCCGCGCCGCCGCCCGTGCGGTCAGCTGTGCGCGCCTGAGCGGGCTTGTGTAGACCGCATCAAAGGGAAGCGTACGACAGCGCTCGGCCAGACGGTCAAGCTGCCGCCGTCCGTTTTCGCTGATCTCGGAGTCGGTGTGTCCCTGAAACACCCGGTTTAAATTACCCTCCGCCTCACAGTGGCGGATCAGCACAATGCGTGTCATGGCGTCCTCCTTTACCACGGCTTTATGGTTCCTGTCAGCTGCCCTACGCTCTGGATACCCTTTTCGTCGAGATAATTGTTCAGCCCCTCCACAATTTTGATCGGGGCATACGGGTCGGCGAACAGCGCCGTGCCCACCTGCACCGCCGCCGCGCCCGCCATGAGCATTTCCACGGCGTCCTGCCAGGCCGCGATCCCGCCCATGCCGACAATGGGGATGCGCACCGCCTGCGCCACCTGCCAGACCATGCGCACCGCCACCGGGAAAACCGCGGGGCCGGACAGACCGCCGGTGTTGTTGCGGAGGATGGGTCGTCCGGTGTGGATGTCCAGGCGCATACCGGTTAGCGTATTGATGAGCGACAGCGCGTCCGCGCCCGCCGCCTCGGCGGCTTTCGCAATGGCGGCAATGTCGGTGACATTGGGGGACAGCTTGACCATCAGCGGTTTTGTACAGCGGGCGCGTACCGCCGCGGTGATTGCCCCCACTGATTCACACGAGGTGCCGAACTGCACGCCGCCCTCTTTGACGTTGGGACAGGAGATATTCAGCTCGATCATGTCTATGTCCGTTCCGCTCAGACGCTCTGCCATCGCACAGTATTCTTCGACAGTGTTGCCCGCGATATTCGCGATGGCGGCCGTATTCTGCGCCTTGAGCCACGGCAGATCCTCTTTAATAAAGTGCTCCACACCGGGGTTTTGCAGCCCCACGGCGTTGAGCATCCCCGATGGGGTTTCTGCCACACGCGGCGGCGGATTTCCTTCCCGCGGGTGCAGGGTTGTGCCCTTGGTGGCCACGCCGCCCAGTCTTTCGAGTTGATACAGCTCGGCATATTCCCGCCCGAAGCCGAAGGTGCCCGAAGCCGTAATCACGGGGTTCTTCAGCTCCACCCCCGCGATGTTTACCCGTAGATCCGCCATTACCACACCACCTCTTTGCTGTCGTAGACCGGCCCGTCCTTGCACACGTGGGTGTGCACCTCACGGCCGTCCCGGATTGTCTTGCACGCGCACACCAGACAGGCGCCGATGCCGCACGCCATGCGCTCCTCAAGCGAAACCTGACAGTGCACGCCCCGCTCCTCGCACAGCGTCGCAACCGCCCTCAGCATGGGACGCGGACCGCAGATATACACGGTGTCAACATCGTTCTCCGCAAGCGCCATTTTCACAAGGTCGGTGACAAAGCCGTGGTGTCCCATTGTGCCGTCGTCGGTGGCCACCTGCACGCGGCAGCCCGCCGAAGCAAATTCGCCGATTAAAATGGCATTCGTCGCCGAGCGGAAGCCTAAAATGACCGACGCGTTGCCGCCGTACAGCCGCGCGGGATACAGCAGGGGCGGCACACCGATCCCGCCGCCCACAAAGAGGGCTTTGCCCTTCTGTTCAGGCAGAGAGAATCCGTTGCCGAGCGGCGCGAGCACATCCAGATCCTGCCCGGCCTCGGCCGTGCACAGGATATCCGTCCCCTCGCCGCGCACCTCGACCACAAAACGAATCCGCCCCCTTTCGGGATCGGCGTCACAGATCGAGATGGGGCGGCGCAGCGTCCTGCTCGGTACGCTGATGTTCGCAAACTGTCCCGGCAGAGCGTGAGCGGCCAATGCGGGCGCGTGCACCCAAAAGTCAAAGATTCCGGGCGCGGCCTCCCGTTTTCCGAGAATCTTACAGGGAAATACGTCATAGCGCATGGTCGAACCTCCTTTGCGTTTAACAATCAGTATACCATAAAAAAACGCCGCGGTAAAGAAAAGAAAGGCACAAAAACCCTGCCGGAAGGGCATCCTGTTTCCGGCAGGGTTTTTGTCGTTTTATTGCGAAGTAACAACAAGGTATAATGCTCCGCCCGAAGGGGCGGGGTCGCCTCTGGGGGACAATACCGGTTATTCTACCTCAATCATCACGGTCACTTTGGTGCCGGCGCCCTCCTTGCTTTCAATGCGGGCGCTGCCGTTATGATGCATGGCGATGTGCTTGACAATGGACAGGCCGAGACCGGTGCCCCCGGTCTTTTTGGAGCGCGACCGATCCACACGGTAAAAGCGCTCGAATATCCGTTCAATGTGCTCCTCGGGGATGCCGATCCCCGTATCGGACACCTCGATCACCGCGCTGTTTCCCTCCCTGACAATGCTCATGTCCACGCGGCCGCCCTCCTGATTGTACTTGATGGCGTTGTCCACGAGGTTGTAAAACAGCTCAAAGAGCATGCCCCGGTTGGCATGCACCGTAAAATCCCCGCCCGACAGGTTTACCGTGACGCCCTTCATGCGCGCCGCATCCTGAAGGCCTTCCGCGGCCTCCTGCGCCACCGTGTGAAGCGTAAAAACCTCTCGATGCTTCTCCCCTTTCTCGTCGAGCTTGGAGAGGGAAATGATGTCGTCGATCAGATTGATCAGGCGGGTGACCTCCTCCCGGATTTTCCCCGAAAAGCCCCGCACATCCTCCGGTTTGGCCATCCCGCTCTCAATCATCTCGGATAGCCCCAGAATGGTGGTCAGCGGCGTTTTGAGCTCATGGGACACGTTGGCAGAGAATTCCCGTCTCAATTTTTCCGCGCCCGCCTTTTCGGTGACGTCCAGGAACAGCGCCAGCACGCCGGTCAGCGTCCCGTCCTGCATGACGGGGTTGATGAACACGTCCACCGCCCGGCCGTCCTGCTCGGCCGTGAAGCCTGAGCTTTCTCCGCAAAGCGCTTTTTTCACGCCGCGCGTCATCTCAACGTCGCGGGTCAGCGCAAAGATGCTTTTCCCGTCGTACGCGCCGTCCTCAGCGTGCAGGAACTTGCAGGCGCTGTGGTTCAGGGAAAGGATCAGCCCCTTGCTGTCGAGCAGGATCAGCCCCTCGTTCATCTCCCCGGTGATTGTCTTTATGGTGTTGGCACGGCTTTCCAGATCCAGCATCTGTTCGCGAATCTGCTCACGCTGGTGAATGATGGTGCGCACCAGCGGCGACAGCTCGTCGTAAATTTTGATTTCGCCCTCCGCGAGGTTCAGCCGGTTGAGGGGCGCCACAATTTTTCTTACCAGCTGGCGTCCGACCACGACAACCAGTAGAAAGATGACAAACAGAATCCCCACGATGGCCGGAAAGACACCCAAAAACATGCTGTACAGATTTTGGCTGGTTTTGGCAAGGCGCAGGATGTTTCCGTCGGACAGCTTGAGTGCATAGTAATAGGCTTCGCGGTGAAGCGTCTCGGAGCGGCGCACATTCTCCCCTATCCCCTCCCTAGCGGCTGCCTGAATCTCGGGACGGCCGGCGTGGCTCGGAAGCGTATCCGCCTCCATGTAGCTGTCATAGAGCACAGTTCCGTCTCCGTCAAGCAGCGTTACGCGGCTTTCCGGCGGCGACAAATCAAGCGTATTCAGATAGGCTAGGTCGTCGGCTTCATATTCAATGTTTTTTCGGAACATCTCGGCGTCCTCGCGAACCTCGGTTTTCATTTGTGTGCTCCATACACCGTAAAATACAAGCACGGCCGACAGTGCTGTGAGGATAATACTGAACAGGGCGAGCAGCCACATAGTACGGTTGATACGTTTTTTCATACTCAGTCTCCTAACTTATACCCCACGCCGCGGATGGTCTTGATGGCCTCCCCCGCGCCGCCCAGCTTCTGACGCAGGGTTTTGACGTGCATGTCGACCGTGCGGCTCTCACCCTCATAGTCAAAGCCCCAGACATGGTTCATGATCTTGTCGCGGCTGAGCACAATGCCGGTGTTTTGCAGGAGATAGCACAGCAGATCGAACTCTTTGAGGGTGAGCGTGGCGGGCTGTCCCGCCGCCGTCACCGCATACTTCTGTACATCGACCGTGATGTCCCCAAAGCACAGCGGCCTGTCCCCCTTGGAAGGTGCGGTGCGGCGCAGCAGCGCCTTAACACGGGAGATCAGTTCAAGCACGGAAAATGGCTTGATTATGTAGTCGTCAGCGCCCAGATCTAGGCCCCTGACACGGTCGTATTCGCTGCCCTTGGCGGTCACCATGATCACGGGCAGGTGCTCGGTCGAGGCCGCCCCGCGCAAACGCTTGAGGATGGCCAGCCCGTCCTCGCCCGGCAGCATAATGTCGAGCAGCACCAGATCGGGCGTCTCGCGCTGGAGCGCCTCAAAAAAGCACGCGCCGTTCTCAAACGCCGACGGCGCAAACTCCGCCGATTCTAGCGCATAAACAATTAGGTCGCGGATATTTTCATCATCCTCAATCAGATAGATTTTCTGCATGGATCGTCACACCTTTCGGGCAGGCTTTACTTACATATTGCCATATTTATGCTCGCCCGTCAATGAAAACACCACCCATTCGGCGATGTTGACCACGTGGTCGCCGATGCGCTCTAGGTATTTCGCGATCATCATCAGGTCAATCGCCTGCGCGCCGTTGTCGGCATTCTCACGGATCGAGTCGATCAGGTCGCTGCGCACACGGTTGAACAGGTCATCCACCACGTCGTCCTGCACGATCACCTCGTTGGCCAGCCCCAGATCCTTTCTGACAAACGCGTCCAGTGCGTCATTGAGCATTCCGATCACCTCGCGCGCCATCTCGGGAATGAGATCCAGCTGCCGGATGTAGGGCGTGCCGGCCAGATAAATGGTAATTTCCGAGATGTCGGCGCTCTGGTCGCCGATGCGCTCCATGTCAGTGATCATTTTCAGGGCGGAGGAAATCTGGCGCAGGTCGCGCGCGATGGGCTGCTGCTGAAGCAGGAGCTTTAAGCACAGGGACTCAATTTCCTTTTCCTTCTGGTTGATTTCGGTGTCAAACTCGATCGCCTTGCGGGCGAGGACCGTGTCCTGCGTTGTCAGACCCTTGACCGCCATGGAGATCGCGTATTCAATCTGCCCGCCCATTTCAATTAAATTGTTGTTCAGCTGCGTCAGCTGTTCGTCAAATCGGTTGCGCATCAGCCAAACCTCCCTGTAATGTAATCTTCGGTCTTTTTTTCTCGGGGGTTGGCAAACAACTGAATCGTGTCATCGTATTCAATGACTTCCCCCAGCAGGAAAAAGGCCGTCTTATCCGAAATACGCGTCGCCTGTTGCATGTTATGCGTGACGATGACAATGCTGTACTTCTTTTTGAGCTCGAGCACGAGATCCTCAATTTTCGAGGTGGAGATCGGATCGAGCGCTGAGGTGGGCTCATCCATCAGGAGCACCTCCGGCTCGACCGCCAGCGCCCGCGCGATGCACAGACGCTGCTGCTGTCCGCCCGAAAGGGAGAGCGCGGGCTTTTTGAGGCGGTCCTTGACCTCCTCCCAGATCGCGGCGTCACGCAGGGATTTTTCCACGATGTCGTCCAGCTTGTGCTTGAACCTGACACCATGGGTGCGCGGACCAAAGGCAATGTTGTCATAGACGCTCATGGGAAAGGGGTTGGGCTTCTGGAAAACCATCCCCACCCGCTTGCGCAACAAATTGACGTCCATACCCTTGTAGATGTTCTCCCCGTCGAGCAGCACCTCCCCGGTGATCTTGCAACCCTCCACAAGATCATTCATGCGGTTGAGCGATTTAAGCAGTGTGGATTTTCCGCAGCCCGACGGCCCGATAAACGCGGTGATGTCATTTTTTGCGATGCCCATGTTGACGCCCTTGAGGGCATGGAAGGTTCCGTAATACAGGTTGAGATCCTTTATATCAAATACGTTCATAGTTTATCCTTTCACAAGCTTTTTTGCGGCGAAGGCGGAAAGCGCGTTGATGGCGATGACCATTATGAGCAGCACCACTGCCGTGGCGAACGCCTCATTGGTGTGCAGTCCCTCGCCCGACAGCGCATACATATGGACGGCGAGCGTCCGTCCAGAGGCCATCGCGTTTTCGGGAATCTTCGCCACGGCTCCGGCGGTGTAAATGAGCGCGGCTGTTTCGCCGACGATGCGTCCCACCGCGAGGATCACGCCCGACAGAATGCCTGGCACGGCGGCGGGCAGGATGATACGAAAAATGGTGCGAAGCCGCCCTGCGCCCAGCCCAAAGGAACCCTCACGAAACGAGTCGGGCACCGCTATGAGCGCCTCCTCGGTGGAGCGCATGATGAGCGGCAGGATCATGATCGCCAGTGTAAAGCTGCCCGCCAGCAGAGAAAAGCCCCAGCCCAGAGCCGTCACAAAAAACAGCATGCCGAACAGTCCGTACACAATGGAGGGAATCCCCGACAGGGTTTCGGCGGTCACACGTACGACGCCCACGATCTTGTTGCTCTTTTTTGCGTATTCGGTCAGATAGATGGCGGCAAAAATGCCTAGCGGCACCGCAATCAGGAGGGACAGCGCCGTCATCATGAGCGTGGTGACGATCGCCGGGAACACTGAGACGTTGTCGCTTGTGTATTCGAGCGCGAAGAGCGACGGCTTGAGATAGGGAACGCCGCGCGCCAGGATATAGATGACCAGGTAAAGCAGAGCCGCAAAGGTGATCAGCGCACACAGACGCACAAACACCTTGAGAATCAAATCCACCGGCTTCACGCCGGCTTTCGCGCCGCTTTTCTTTCTGTCGAATTCCGGGACTGCCTTTTTCATGCGCGTCCCCTCCTTTTCATCAGCGAAAACAAGAGATTGATCAGAAGAATAAAGACAAACAGCACGACGCCGGTCGCAACCAGCGCCTCTCTATGCAGGTCGGCCGCATAGCCCATCTCCAGCACGATGTTTGTGGTCAGGGTGCGCACGCCCTTGAGGACGTTGTCCGGAAGGCGCGCCTGGTTTCCCGCCACCATCATCACCGCCATGGTCTCCCCGATGGCTCGCCCGATACCCAGCACGATGGAGGCCATAACGCCCGACTTGGCCGCCGGAAGCACGACAAAAAAGGTACTGCGTTCGTGGCTGGCTCCCAGCGCGAGCGCCCCCTCGTAGTAGCTGTCGGGCACGGCGCGCAGCGCGCTTTCGGAAAGGCTGATGATAGTAGGCAGGATCATCAGCCCCAAAAGAATCGAGGCGGTCAGAATGCTTTTCCCGCCCGTGCCAAAAACGCCGCGGATAAACGGCACCAGCACCACCAGGCCGAAGAAGCCGTAGATGATGGAGGGAATGCCCGCCAAAAGCCCCACCGCCGGCTTGAGAATCTTGTGCAGCCACGCCGGGCAGAACCGGGCCATATAGACGGCTGTCATGATGCCGATGGGCACGCCGATCACGACAGCGCCCGCCGTGACATAGAGACTGCCCAGAATCATGGGAAAAATGCCAAAGGACGGAGGGGTATTGGAGGGCTTCCACTCCGTGCCCAGTAAAAAGTCAAATACGCCGATCTTTGCCATCCCCGGAATGCCATTGGCAAACAGGAACAAACAGATCAGCAAAACTGCTAGAATACAGGTCGACGCCGCAATCAAAAAAACGGCGTGCATGATATTCTCTCTCCACTTTTGAACGGTTATTTTACGCATTTTTTTCTCCCATACAGCAGGGGGCGCGGAGATTTCCCCGTGCCCCTCCGGTCTTATCCTTGTCTCTTATTTGAAATCCCAGTCGGTTGCTTTGCCGGTATATATCTGCCGAACCTGTTCGCTGGTCAGCTCTTCATACGTGTTCGCCCTGTTGACGACCACCGCGATGCCGTCGATGGCGATCTGTATGGGGGTCAGGCTCGCTTTTTCGGTGTCCTTGAGTTCACGGCTGGCCATTGCGATATCGCAGTTGCCATCGATTGCCGCAGTCAGACCGGCTGAGCTGTCCGACATCTGGATCTCAATGGTGGCGGCGGGGTTGAGCGCACAGTAGGCTTCCTTGAGTTTTTCCATAATGGGCGTTACGGACGAGGAGCCCGCTACTACGATTTTGCCCTCCGGCTTGCTGCCGGCATAGGCCACGGCGGAGTCACTCACTTCGATGTAGCTCTTTCCAACCACTTCCTGGCCCTCTTTGGAAAGGATAAAGTCGATGAAATCCTTCGCAAGATCCTTGGCGCCAACCTTGGTGGCGATCATGAAGGGGCGTGCGATTTTGTATGTACCGCTCTTGACGTTCTCGGCCGTGGCTTCCGCGCTGTCGATGCGCAGCGCTTTGACGCTGTCGTTGAGGGATCCCAGGGAGATGTAGCCGATTGAAGAGGAGTCTCCGGACACGCTCAGGATCATGGCCTCGGTCTGGCTGACGATGTCGGCGTCCTCGGTGGTCATGTCCTGCTTGTTGTCGTCGCTGTCCTTCACTTCCACGCCGAACAGCTCCACAAACGCACCGCGCGTGCCCGAACCCGCTTCACGGGAAACCACGGTAATGGGGCCTGCTGTCACATCCGCCGCCGTGGAAACCGCAACCGGATTGTCCCCGGTGTTACTGGCGGGTTTCCCGCCCGCACCGTTGCCCGCTCCCGCACAGCCGGTCAGCAGCCCTGTGCAAAGCACAAAGGAAAGAATCAGTGCAAGTCTCTTTTTCATAGTGTATGTCCTCCTGATTTGTTGCATTTTTCTTTTTCTCACTGAGGACATTGTAAATCCTTCCTGTAAAAAGAAAAGGATCAAACCTGTAAAATCCATGTAAAATCGACGGAAAATGAGGAAGCCCGGGGCAAATGCCCCGGGCTTCCTCGCTGTGATCTGCTATCTGCTCTCTGTTGTCAGTAATCTAATTAAGGCACATCTGCATGATGATGGTCACATCACCAACGTTGACTTTGCCGTCCTTGTTGACGTCGGCCGCCTTGAGCTGCCGCTCGTCAAGCGTTCTGCTGCCTGCGAGATACTGCATGAGCATGATCGCATCCGACAGGTCAACCGCTCCGTCAAGGCTCACGTCGCCGGGCATCGGCGGCACGCCCCTGATGGTAATGTTCACGATTGACGCAACCGGAGCAACCGGAGCCAGGGTTTCTTCAAACGCAGTCACGCCGTCAAACGGGAAGGTGATGTCGGTCACGGCGTCATAGAGGAGATCCGCTTTGGCGGCGAATACCGCATAGCCGATCACCACGTTGCCGCTGACACCCATGCCGTTGGCGGTCAGGGCTACGAAGGAGCCCTCGTCGCCGGTCAGCAGGAAGCCCTTGGCCGCCGTGAGAGACTGCAGGGTCAGAAGGCTGTCGTCGTAGGCAATCTTGCCGCCCATCAGGCCGGAGAACTTGTTGCAATTTTCAAGCGTGATCGGCACGGAGAAGATTTCGCCGGTGGCAACCTTCACGGTGGCGGACGCGCCGACCGTCACGACACAGGTGTCTGACTTGACGCCGTCGGTCGTAGCTGCCGTAATGGTGGCTGTACCGACACTGCGCGCCGTTACCTTGCCGTTTGCATCTACGCTGGCAACCGCCGTGTTGCTCGACGACCAGACGACTGTTTTGACAAGCGCCGTTTCCGGGGTCACGTTCGCAGTGAGCTGCGTTGTGCCGCCGATGGCTGTGATGCCGGCTTCGCTCTGCGCAATCGCCACGTCGAGGTTCAGCGCGTCAATCGCGCCCTGGAGCGCCGTCACAGCGTTCGCAATGTCCTGTGCGGTGGCCGCCGCGGTATACAGCGCGGTTTTCGCAGTCTGAATCGCAGACTTGAAGGCTCCCCATCGAGAGGCCGCATAGCCTCCCTGCTGTACAGCTTCCGCCGCTTCGATCTTGTCTTCCAGCGCGCTTCTGTCCACGGTGTTTCTCGCAAAGTCGAAGTAGTGCATGTTGAATCCGCCGGTATCGCACCGGAACATCAGCTTGTGAGCGCCTGCGGGCAGATAAACCAGCTGTGCGGGGAGGGTGATCCAGTTCTGCCAGCCGCCGGTCGGACCGCCGCGGTTGAAGGTGGCGATACGCTCGCCGTCAAGCAGGAGGCCGAACGCGATCTGGATGCCGGAGTTGCTCTCGCCGCTGGACATACGCGCGGTCACATTATAGTAACCGGCTTCCGCAACGTTAATGTTATAGAGAGTGTACAGGCCGCCTTCGGTGTAGCCGATGTTGCGCTTGGAAACGCCGGAGGGCGGTGTATCGGAGCTATCGGTGCAGGATTCCGTACGCAGGCCGGAGGATGAGGTGCCGGTGATGTAGAAGTAGGTCACGGCGGTGCGCAGTCTGCTTGAGCCGGAGGCCGCAATGTCCACAACCGGAACAGCTGCGGGCGGGGTGACGGGAGTCTCGATGACATTCGAGAAGCGGACATAGTCGTATTTCACGGTGATGTCATTCGGAGCCATGGTGCCGCCCGTAGCGCCCTTGAGGGTCAGCAGGGAGAACTTGGGCTGCGTCATAGCCTTGGTGAAGTTGCCGCCCACCGAGACCCAAGTTGCGCCGTCGTCAATGCTGACCGCAAAGGTGTATACATTGGCGTTTTTGGTGACTCTCATCAGGAATTCAGCGGCGCCATTTGACGTTTTGGTCGCCAGCGCTTCCGCCACGTCCTTGTTGGTGGTGGCGCTGTTGGAACCGGCGGTCTCGTTCTTCACCGCGAACTGGAAGGGGCGGGTCTGGAGGCCGTCCCAGTTGTTGTATTCAAGTACAAACTGGAGGAAGTTGTTCTCGTCCTGATAGACCTGAACACCGCACTGGTGATAGCTCTGATAAGGCTTGATGTCATAGGCAACCTTGGTGATCGATGTCCAGTTGCCGTCGGCGCGCTGCCAGACATAGTTCTTCTGGCCGGTGCCGGAGGTGTACCAGTCGCCGTTTTCGGAGACGATCTGATAGTAGCCGTCTTCCTTGGTGCCCTTGTCGGTTTTGCCGCCCTCGGTCCAGAAACTGCTCAGCGAACCCGCATTAAACTCATCGCTCTGGGGCAGAACCTGGGCCGCAGGGTATTCGAGCGTGATCTTGTACTCGACCGCCTGATGTGGAGATTCCACGCGCACGGTGAACACGTCGCCGGAACGGGTAACACTGGCGTTGCGTCCGGCGGGCACGTCTGCCGTAATGGTAACATTCGAAGGATCGGTAACCCACTGGGTGTAGCTTAACAGATCCTTATAGAAGTCCATCTTCTTCGCACCGTTGACATAAATTCCGGTTGCATAGGCATAGACCGGGTTGGGATCGGTAACCGGCAGTCCGGCCGCATTGGACCAGAGCACACGGTAGATGGTTTCGCCGCCGTCCGCGGATTTGGCCAGCAGGGTCGCATAGGGTGCACCCGCCGCAGCCGGCGTAACCTGAACCGTCACGCCGGCTTTGCCCGTAGCCGTCACGGTCGGGAAGGAGGTCAGATCGCTGCGGAAAAAGACATATTCGGTGGTTGCCGACGCAAAGGACGCGATCGAGTTGCCGTCAATTTTGATATCGGCAAGCTCGGGACGGCTCTGCGTGGGCTGAGTGACAAAGAAGCTCTGCTTTGCGGGAATCTGATAGTCATACAGCGCAAGGCCGTTGTCCTGACGGAACCGGGCGGACTTCATGCAGAAATTCAGTGTGTTGACGGCACTGCGCTGGATTTCGCCAATGTTGAGGTAGCCGTTCTGGTAAGCGGTCAACGGGTTACCAGTGGTGGAGTTCTCACCGGGCATCAGCACGTCGACGCCCGCACGCACGCGGTAGGCGTTGGTGGTGATGTTCGGGAACTCAGGGGAGGTGCCGTTCTGCATCCACCAGTCGGTCATGATGAGGCCCTTAAAACCCCACTGCTGACGCAGGACAACGGTGGCCAGCTCATAGTTATAATGCGCCCACACAGAGTTGATCTTGTTGTAGGACATCATGATATTCATCGGCTCCGAATCCTTGACGCAGATCTCGAACGCACGGAGATAAATCTCACGCTGGGCGCGCTCGGAAACGCGGGAGTCGGTCGTGTTACGGGAGGTCTCCTGGTTGTTACAGGCAAAGTGCTTGGGTGTAGCCGAAACACCCTGGGACTGTACGCCCTTGACTGTGGCGGAACCCATGCGTCCGGTCAGCATCGGGTCTTCGGAGAAGTACTCGAAGTTGCGTCCGCACAGCGGGTCTCTCTGGATGTTCATGCCGGGGGCGAGCAGCGCGTCGGAACCGTTGAGCACCATTTCGGCGCCCACGCCGGCGTACAGCTCTTCAACCAGCTTGTCATTCCAGGTACAGGCCAGCGTCGTGCCGATGGGCAGGAGGGTGGCGGCCGCCGTCATGCGGATACCGGAAGGACCGTCGGTGGAGGACATGCTCGGAATGCCGAAATTCTTGAGATCCGTGGTAACAGCGCCGTAAACCGAGGCGTTGCCGGGGATTCCATAGCTATGTCCCATGGCGCCCGCGCCGCGGGTCAGGTCACAAAGCTGGGCGGGCGTCATCTGGCTGATGAAGTCGTCCATGGTCTTGGTGCCGTTGTAGACGTCGATCAGCTTGATGCCCTTGCCGCCCTGGCTGTGGGGCTTATCGGCAGGCATTTCTGCAAGAATTTTTTGCCCGAGGTCAAAGCTGCGAACCGGGGTCAGATCCATGCCCCTGTTGAGGGTAATGGTATCATTCGGACCCTGGGAGGCCGTCCAGCGGTAGAACGCATTGGCGGCCGGATAAATCGCGGAGGCCTCGGACAGCTGCTCAACCACGCGCAGAGCGGCTTCTGTGTATTCGCCCTTTTTCAGGGAGGCGCGCACCGAGTTGCCGACATAAATCGGGTATGTACCCGCTTCCATCACCCACGCGGATTTTTTGCCGGTTTTGCCCGCGTCGTCATAGGAAGCCATCGCGTCAGCCTTAAAGGACAGCTTGATGTTTTCCGAGCCGCCTGGCTGGATGAGGTTGGTCTTCGCATAGGCGACCAGGGATTTCGCGGCCTTTCCGAGGAGCCCCTGAGGCGCGCCGTAGTAGACCTGCACAACCTCTTTGCCCTTGACATTGCCGGTGTTTCTGACCGTGACGTCAACCTCGACAAAATCGCCGACGGTCGCCACACGGGTGGTGGTGATGTCAAAGGTGGTATAGCTCAGGCCAAAGCCAAAGGGATATTTCACCTTGTCTTTGCCCTCTTCAAATGTTTCAAAATAACGGTAGCCTACAAAAATGTCATCCACATAATTGGTGTAGGCCGAAGCGCCGAAGTTCGCGGCGGACGGATAGTCCGCGCGGGTCTTGGCGATGGTCGCCGCCATCTTGCCGGAGGGCGTCTCGTCGCCCGAAAGGACATCCGCGACCGCCGAGCCGGACTCCATGCCGCCCTGCCAGGCGTACAGCAGTGAGTCGATCTTGCCGGTGTAGTTGTCCAGCCACGCCATGTCAATGATGTTGCCGACGTTCAGAACGACGATCACCTTATCGAATTTGGCCGTGACCTTATTGAGCATCTCGACCTCAAGGTCGGTCAGGTAGTAGCTGCCCTTGGTCAGGGTGCTCTCACGATCCTCACCGGCCGAACGTCCGATGACGACAACCGCGGTGTCGGACACAGCCTTGGCGCCGTCCACGATCGCGTCGGTCAGCGGCATTTCGGGATGATACATGGGCCAGTTGCCCCATGAGCCGTGGTTCGGAGGATTCTTCGCACACCAGGCCTCATAAATGCCGGCCAGATTTTCATTCAGGTTAATTTTGGGGTTTCTGCGCATTCCCGTCAGAAGGCTTGTGGTATACGGGAATTTGACGTCGCCGCCCGAGCCGTAGCCGCAGGCAAAATAATCCACCTGGATCCGTCCAAACAGGGAAACCTTGTCGGTGCTCTTGATGGGCAGAGCATTGTCCTCATTTTGCAGAAGGACAATGCCTTCCGCCGCGGCTCTTCTGGAGAGACCTGTCACACCGGGGTACAGGATCGCCGACGCGGTCATGGAAGGAAGAACACCCACGGACAGGATGCTCACTGTCAGCAGAAAAACCAGAACTGTTGCCAAAAGCTTTTTCATCTTTTTCAACTTAATTTTACCTCCTAGATACTCTTCTTGATCTATGCCGGCATTCCCCTAACTGAATGTCCGACATAACATTCCCCGGATAATTAAACGTTTAAACCAGAGATACACATTCCCTGCAGCTTTCTCCCGAAGCCGCATTCCTGTTCATGCATCCTCCTTTTCCTTCCCGTTTGTTGTCACGCGGACAGTGCGAACGTTTTACTCTTCCTTTGATCTTTTCCCCTGAAAAAGCGCACCTCCCCTGTAATTATGTATTTATGCCTGAAAACAGAAGCAAAACCATTCGGCTTTGTCTGCGCGAAGCCGTCTTTCAGTCCGAAAAAACCTTGTCGCCTTTAGAAAGAGAGTTGATCGTATACCGGCGGCATCAAGGATCCATTGCCTATATCAAAGGCACACTCAAGTTGTGCATCCTTCGCAATTTAAAGCTTATCAAAGGGCAATTCATGTGCATTTGAACGGTAACAGTTTCGTAACAATATCCTACCATACCCTTCAAAACTTTGCAAGTATTCCTGCATTTTCTTGCCTTAGCAAGAGTTACAAAGCTTTTTATCTGTTTTTGTAACGTTTAACATCATTTTCCTGTTTTCTTACAATTCAAGCTTTGAGTCATAAAAAAACAGGAAATTTTTTTGAAATAATTGTATAATTTTTATATTTTTGATTCGTAAATTTATTATTTTTTTAATTGAAAATGAATGACTTTCCATAAAAAAGTCATTCTGGTAAAAGCTTCTCTTTTGGGAACGACGGTCAACAGAACCCTACGGTTTACGCGAAATTTCTTGCATATTGCCCACCATTTTACAAACACTACCTTTGTCACACTCTCTGCAATAAAAAATGTGAAAAATGGAGGAGTATCATCATATGAAAGCTACTGGCATTGTCAGAAGAATTGACGACCTCGGTCGTGTAGTCATACCGAAAGAAATTCGCCGAACACTGCGTATACGCGAAGGTGACCCTCTACAGACAACATGGACACAATCAGAACGATACATGTTTTCGATGCTTGAGCTGGCAAAACGAAGAAGCTTCGGTGATGCAACCGGGTAAAATGGCCGTACATAGGCAACATGATAAACGCCCAAAGCCAAAGGCTTTGGGCGTGTTTTCTATGCCGAGACTCTGCTCAGTCCGCGCTTTCGGCCGGTTTCTTTTCCTTGGACTCGCCCCGGCCCGCAACAAACATGCCAATGGCCGCCGCAATCACACCTGCGACAAGTTTTCCCACAATCATAGGAAAGATGAATTCCGGCATTTTTGCCGACGTAAAGGCCAAAAAATCACCAAGGCAGAATCCCGCGCAGATCGAAAAAGAAACCGCAACGATCTTGCCCCGCTTATCCATATCTTTGATCATGGGATACATCGCGATACTGCTCGCGAGCGAAGTGATCATGCCCGCGACCGTCACCGAGTTGACCCCGATCAGCTTGCCGAACGCCACAAGCGGCTTTGTGAGAATAGTAGTCAGGAAGTGAATGAACGGGTATGCGCCGGCCAGCATGGAAACAATCAGCCCCACCACGATAAATTGATCCTCAATGGGCGCCATGCCGGGAACAATGGTCAGCTCTTCGCCGCTGAAGGTTGTGCCCAGTGCTTCAATGACGGCGATCACAAGGGCGGCGCCGATCAACACGGTTACCGCTTTCGAAAAAATGCTGAACAGCTTGACAAGCACTTTGGGGATAAAAAGAAGCAGCAGCGCCAATATGACCGCCAGAATAATGACCGGAATGAGATTGACAAACAGCAGCTTCAGCTCAATGCCCCCGATCAGACCGCCGATCAGGCATCCGAAAGGAATTCCGATAATCCCGGCCATAATGCCTTTGGAGAGGGCGGGCTTGTCACTGTCCTGAACGATGGTGGATGTATAGGGAATCACAAAAATGATGGTCACGCCCATCATGGAGCCCAGCAGAATGCCCGACAAGGCCTGAATGCTTGTGTTTTCAGTCATCTCGGAGGCAAGCGCCAGACCGCCCATGTCGCTTGCCAAAATGGATCCGGCCAGCATGGCCGGGTCTGCGCCCACCAGCTTAAATAAGGGGGTAAATACCGGAGTGAGCAAATTGCCGAGCACGGGCGCGAAGCACATGATACCCATAATGGACAGCGCGAGAGGTTCCATCGCTTCAAACGCTTCATCAAATTTTGCGCCGTACCCGAAACGGTTTTTCAAAATAAATTTATCGACCGCCGACCAAACCATAAACAATAGCATGATATATACAATGATTTGATTTACAGACAAAACAATGTCCCCCTGTTTCATATTTAGAATCTATGAGTCGTTGTTTTATGGTTTTTCCGCCGTAAGGTCAGGCGTTATGCCGGTTCAAAGGATATTTTTTCGGACGGAAGCCACTCGCAAAGCACGCGTTTCAGCTCTCCCAGTTCAAGGGGCTTTGAAAGGAAATCGTTCATGCCGCTGGCGATAAACATCTCCCGCACGCCGCTGATTGCGTTGGCCGTCAGCGCGATGATCGGCATGGTTTGGAACCGTTCGCCCTCCATATCGCGGATTTTTTCCGTGGTTTCAACGCCGTCCATCTCAGGCATCATATGATCCATAAACACAATGTCAAAATCGTTGTTCTTGAGCACAGCGATTGCTTCAAATCCGGACTTCACCAGCGTGACGTCGGCCTGGTAGCTTTTAAATATATTTTCGGCGATCAGGAGGTTGATGTCATTGTCGTCAACGACCAATATTTTGACCTGATCGAGAACCAGCTCCTTTTCCGCGTTTTCTTCATCCATATCACGGTGCCGCCGCGTAACATCGCCCAATAGATCTGATAAAATCTGGAATGTAAGCGGAGAGTTGACATTATAAGCGCCCGGCAAATCAATCCCGCTTGCCAAGTGATTTTTAACCAGCGAGATGAGTTTTACTCCCGCAAGGTCTTTTCCCTCCAGCAGATCTCTCTTGTCGGCGTCGATCACGATATGGGTGTACTGCTTAGGTTCGCTGAGCACGTTGTCTATGACCGAGGAGACTTTCAGAATGTCTGTCTTTTCCTGAATGGAGCGTGCTTTTTCCGGCAGGGCAACACAGATCCCGACTTGCATATGCTCAGGATTTTTAAGTGTCTTTTGGGGAGAATCCTCAATGATCTCCTGCTCCAACGCCACAGCGAAAACCGAGCCCTCGCCATATTCGCTGGTGACGGAAATGCTGCCGTTCATCAGCTCGGCAAGCTTTTTGCAAATCGCCAGACCAAGACCGGTCCCTTCCACAGCACGGTTTTTCTTGGTATCAAGCTGTGCGAAATTTTCAAACAGCACGGGTAAATCTTCTTTTTTGATCCCAATGCCGGTGTCCTGCACCTTCATGATCAGCCGGCCGGTTTTGCTGCCGGTTTTTTCAAAGCCAACGCTGAACCGTATAAACCCTTTATTGGTAAATTTAACGGCATTGGTCAGAAAGTTAATGGCGATCTGTTTGATCTTTGTAATATCCCCGCATAGGATTTCCGGAAGCGCCGGCACATCGTCCACAATAAAATCAATGGGCTTGTTGCCGATACGCACATAAATCATGGAAACCACATCATTGATAAAGGAAGAGGTAAAATACTTAGCGCGGTTAAGCTCCATCGCCCCCGCTTCCACCTTGGAAAAATCAAGAATGTCGTTGATAATGTTGAGCAACGAGTTGGACGCCGAGCGGATATTTCGCACATAGGTTTCGCATTCCTGGGGCAGGGACTCTCTGAGCAAAAGCTCGGTCATCCCCAAAATGGCGTTCATGGGCGTGCGAATTTCATGGCTCATGTTGGCCAAAAACTCACTTTTTGCACGGTTGGCAAGCTCGGCCGCCTCCAGCCGACGCTGTTCAGTGATGTCGGTATAGAAGCCTTCCAGCAAAAGCGGCGTACCGTCGGGATGCTTTTCCACCACACGGCTGCGTTCCCAGATCCATTTTACACTGCCGTCCTTCATAATCAAACGGAAGGTGGTATCGAGCGGCAGACCGATCACAAGCGTTTCGTTGTTGGCTTTCTCCAGCGGGCCCACATCTTCGGGATGAATCATGTCCAGAAATTTCAGCATATTGTTATTCATCAGCTCTTCCGGCCGATAGCCGGTCAACGCATAGCTGCCTTCACTGACGAACGTAAAGGTAAAATCAGGGGGGTTGTTCAGGCACTGATAGACCATGCCTGGGAGATTGGACATCAGCGTTTCAGTGCGGCGATTGGTCGCATTCAGGGCGTCCATCGTTTTTTTACGCTCGGTCGCTTCAAGCGCCAGGGCGGTCAGATCCGCAAGCGAACTCGAAAAGTTCTGCTCCTCCACAGACCATTTGCGATACTGGTAGCTTTGCTCAATGCACACTACGCCCACCAGGTCACCGCCGACGCGCACCGGCGCATCGAGCAGCGAACAGACTGTTTCGTCATAGGTTTCGGTCAAGTCCCCCAGCACATTGGGAGACTTGATGTTGTCGATCACGATCAGGCGTTCCGTGCTGAGAACGCCGATATAGTTCGGCCTTATATCCAGCTCGAAATCTTCCTGCTTTTCGAACTCGTTTTTTTCCCTGTCAAACATAGTGATGTTGTTGAGCACATTGTTTTCTCTGTCGTATGTCCATATGCCGATGCGTGAGGTGTCCAGCGCCAGACAGCCTTCCAACGCAATCATGTCCAGCGCCTTTTTTAAATCGCCCTCCGTAAGCGCGGGATTTCTGGTAATTTTCGCAAGCGCATTACTCAGGATTGATTGCCCTTGTTCTTTTTTTACAACGTTTTCAAACATAGTTGCACCTCTGATACTTGAGTCTATTGTAATCGTTCTGTCGCTTCCCCTTTTGCTTGGATGACACTTAACGGGGGAACGTTATCAATTATAACACATTTTGTATTTTTCTACAAATTTTTTATTTAAAATTGATCTTAAATTCCTCATCATATTCGCCCGGTTATTATGGGAAAAAGATTCCGCACCCTGTCAATTTACAAAACCAAACTTTTGCACTATACTGGGTGTAAAGAAAAAATGCCGCAAATTGCGCGGCTTTCTGGCGGAGGGAAAAATCAATGGGTGAAGTGTTCAGCCGAATCTATGCGGTGGTCAGGAAAATCCCAAAAGGCAAGGTTGCCTCCTACGGCCAGGTTGCTATGCTGGCGGGGAATCCGCGATGGGCGCGGGTCGTCGGGTATGCGCTGCACGTAAATCCCGACCCCGCCGCCATTCCCTGTCACCGTGTGGTGACCAAAGAGGGAAAACTGTCTCCGGCCTTCGCATTTGGCGGGGAAAACGTTCAGCGTCAACTGCTGCTTGACGAGGGCGTTGAATTTGCGGATGAAAATACGGTTGACATGGAAAGGTTTCGGATGAGCTAAGGCCCTTGCGGCCGTGACGCGCTTTAATTGCTGTTTTTATAGAAATCCTTATACCACTTCGCAAACTTGGACAGACCCGCCTCCAGTGCTGTGCGGGGTTTAAAGCCAAAGTCGCGGACCAGAGCGTTCACATCGGCGCAGGTCTGGTATACATCACCCGGCTGCATGGGCAGCAGCTCTTTTTCCGCCGGCCGGTCAATGAGCCCTTCCCGCAGCAGGCAGTTTTCCAGCGTCTGTACAAAATGCAGCAGCTTCACCGGCTTACTGTTCCCGATGTTATAGACGGCATACGGTGCGCCGTCCTCGTTTTCCGACGGGGCTTTTCCCATCACATTCACAAGTCCGGTGACGATATCGTCGATATAGGTAAAGTCCCGCATCATGTCGCCGTGGTTGTAAAGCTGGATTTTCTCGCCCCGGACCAGCCTGTCCGTAAAACTGAAATAGGCCATGTCCGGCCTCCCCATCGGGCCGTAGACCGTGAAGAATCGCAGACCGGTAGAGGGAATTTGATACAGCTTTGCATAGGCATGCGCCATCAGCTCGTTGGATTTCTTGGTCGCGGCGTACAGGCTGACGGGCGCATCCGCTTTGTCGTCCGTGGAAAAGGGAACCTTTTTGTGGGTACCGTACACCGAAGAGGAGGATGCGTACACCAGATGTTCCACCGGGTGATGCCGGCAGGCTTCCAGAATGTTCATAAACCCGATGATATTGCTATTGATGTAGACCTCCGGGTTGAGGATGGAGTCCCGCACCCCGGCCTGCGCCGCAAGATGCACGACAACATCAAACTTTTCCGCTGTAAACAGTTTGTCAATCGCAATTTTATCCGCGATATCCAGATTGTGGAGCGTGAAGTTTTCATAGGGCTTGAGCAGCTCCAATCGTGCCCTTTTCAAATTGACATCATAGTAGCCGTTCAGGTTGTCCAGCCCGACCATTGTCATGCCCGCCTCCAGCAGGCGGCTTGAGAGGAAGGATCCGATAAAACCGGCGCATCCGGTGACGAGAATTTTTTTATCCTTGTTCATGTTGAGCCTTCACTTTTTAAAAATTTTTGCCGTGTAATGGAGCATCATGGCTTTTTCTTTTTTTGTCGTCGCAATGACGATATTCATCATGGTCGCCACGAAAATCAGCGCGCAGGAAAATACGGCCAGATGAAGCCAGCTGTCAAGCGGCATCAAGAGCCTTAGCAAATATCCGCAGCCAATGCTCAGGAGCAGTGACAACACGTTCAGGGTGACAGGCTGCATAAAAAAACGTGTTTTCACGTCAATGCATTTTGCAGCATAGGGTATGTAGAAAAATATGCTTCGTAAAATGGATGCGAGGGAGCTGCATCCCGCGATAGCAAAAATTCCCAGATTGGTCGTCTTTATGAAAACAAATACCACGCCGATGCAAAGCAGGCTGGTGAAAACCGTGATGAGACAGGGTATTTTCGGCTTTGCGACCACTGAATATATATTGAACATACACTGAATGCCGCCATTGACCATGAGACCCGCAATCGTGATCAGGGAAAGGATGTGCAGCAATCCGGCATCCTGCGCAGGCACCCAGAGCGTAAAAAATTCCTGTCCCGCCACGGCCAGCACGCAAAACGCCGCGTTGGAAAGCATGCTCAAAATCACAATTTCCCGCCGGACATGACCTAATACTTCCTCCCGTGCTTCTTTTGCGTAGGCGATGGTAATTCCAGGCAGAAAAATGCTGTTGACTGTGCTGATCAAAACCGTGATCGCAGTCGGCAGCACCTTGGCGACTGCCAAAGCGCCCATTGCCGGCCCACCTACGAAAAGATTGGCAATGAGCAGATCCAAACCGTCGTTGAGAACATTGCCGAGCCTTGCAATGGAATTCCACACGCCTACTTTTAAAAGCGTAATGATTTTCCCTATATTGAAATGCTTTCTGTCCACATGAATGTCGGGCAGAAGTTTTTTGGTGTAGCGGACATTGGCGGCAAGCAGGTACAGCGACATCACAAAGCTGACCAGGCCTACATAATATACATGCGGCTCAAAAATCAAATACAGTGAAATGAGCATAACCGCTTTGATCATGTATGACTCAATATTGCGCCTGGCGGCAAGATCAAGCCGGTCAGCCGCAAAGGTTGACACCGAATACGTGGTTCCGATCAGCGTGACGATAAAGGCGGCAAAAACTAAGGAAAACAGTGCCATGATGTCGCTTATGCTGACCGCGCTGACATGCAAAAAATCCCCTAAAAAGAGGACGCAGACAACCGAGCTGACGGCTAAAAACAGTGACAGCACGCCATTGGCAAAAAGCACCGACGTAAAATATTCGTTCGCTGCCTTTTTGTTTCCCTTGTGGTACTCAATCGTAAAAAAGCGCCCCGCCATACTGTTGAGCGCAACGGTAATGACCTGCGCATACCCGGAAAAGTTGTTGGCGAGGGAGACAAAACCGTAAGCCTCGGCGCTGACGCGTCCCACGATAAAAGGGGTCAGGAAAAAATTGATTCCCATATTGACCGCAAAGGCAACAACGTTTGCCAGTAGGGTGATGCCTAATTTTTTACTTTTCATTTTTCATCTCTAATTCCGCTTCAATGATCCCCTTCAGGCGATCGTAATACAACGCATTGAATGAATTTCGGGGCATAAATACGCCCGCCCGCCGGCTCTGTTTTCTGACAAGCTCAATCGCCTGTTCGGCCGTATCTGCAAAGGCGATCATGTCCCGCAATTCTCCCCCAAACCAATGAAGCCCTTCCGTGATCTTGTGGTCGGTCGTCTTTAGAAGCACAACCGGCGTTCCTGCGCACAGCGAGAAAATCAGGCCGTGATAACGGTCGGTGATTACGGCTCGGACTTTTGCAAACTCGCCTATCATTTTGCAGATATATTTTTCTCTCTTTTTCGAAATGAAGTAGGCATTGGGCCATTCTAATGTAGTATCCATTTGTTTGGTTTTTCCGATTTTGCGCACGCCCTTGACCAGTGTCTCCCTTTCGTCGTCGGTCATTGCTTTTTCAAGGTCCTCGCGCAGACAAAGCAATATACCGTCCCTTTGATTGGTGCATTCCCTTTCCCCGATTAACGTCGTGACAATATCCGGAAAGGCGAGGGCGGGTATATCCGGGAAAGCGCGCTGCGCCAAGTCAAGTGATTTTTTATCCCGGCATAAAAGCAAAATCCGCTTGCCTGCATATGTGTGTTCACTTGTTCTTACAAATTCATTCGTGTTCAGGGGTTTCTGAAATGAAAGCGTCTGGGGCAAAAACACAAATCGATTTTCGGGAAACGCCCTCACCACAGCCCTGTGCATTTCCTCCTGCTGCGGATATCGGTCGGTCAGGTTATAACCGCTTTGAAAGAAAATCATTTCATCCGGCTTTACAAATTCCCTGAGACGATTGAGAAGCCTCCAGTTCACAGCGCTTAATTCCCTCGTGCTGTAACAGCAAACGGCACAAACCGGATCATAGGTACCAAACCAGCGAAGGGTGCACATGGTTTGCGCCTGATCTCCTAAATTGGACGAAGTCGGGATGCCGAACAGCCATATCCGCTTGGTCGTCCCCTGCTTTCTCAGCGCATGGATCAAGTGCTTATAGTAAATATTGCTTTTCAGCAGCCATGTGCGTGTGATGTAATTGACGATCCTCCAGCGCAAGCTTGCCATGCACGAATCTCCTTTATAAACTGCAAAAAATTTCATTCCACGCCGCGACGCATCTTTCTTCGCTGAACTTTTCAAGATCCTCCTGTGCCCGGAGCGAAAAGCGTTCCCGCAGGCTCTGATTTTCAATAAGCTCACAGATTTTTCCCGCCATCTGTTGGACGTCATAAGGCGGCACTAAATATCCGTTGACACCGTGGCGAAGGATTTCATCCGGCCCGGTTTCAATGTCAAAGCTTACAATCGGCAGTCCGTGCGCTTTGGCCTCCAGCAGAACCATGGGCAGTCCCTCCATAATCGATGTCATGACATAGATCGCTGATCGGGCATACACGTCACCGATGTTCTCGTGAAAATCACGCAGGATGATGTTTTTCTCGAGGCTGTACGCACAAATCCTTTTCTTCAGATTTTCGTAATGTTCCCCCGCGCGCCCGCCATATATTTCCCAGACCCAATCGGGATGCTTTTCAAAAATAATTCTTCCGATTTCCGGTATAACCGTAAAATTTTTCATTCGGTTGTGGTGACCGGCACTTACAATTCTTTTCGAATTTGTTGCGTAAAAGCACTCTTTTTTCACGGGTTTCGCCAGATTGTAAATTTGATGAATTGGGATTCTGATCCAGTAATATTGTCTGAAATTGCTCAGATCCCGTTTTGTCAGTACGACGTACGCGTCCGCACATCCATATGTAAGCTCCAATGTTCTGACCTGCTTCATCCATCGGCTGCCCTGCGTCTGGAAGCAATTGGCGTGCTCCCACACAATATGCTTGCACCGCATAGCCCGCGTGGCGGGGATGGAGACCAGCCCCGTCAAGGCTTCCACGCTGATCAAAGCATCGATATTATGTGATTTTAAATAGCTGCGGAGAAAGCGGATATTATAAAGCAATTTTGCCTTTTCATTGTCATAGGGAAGAAAATCATAGATAACCGCGGGCGAAAGAAAAAAAGTCGGCGGCCGGTTCAGGACATTTAACACGTGTACCTGTCTATCAGAATTTTCCGATAACGCGTTTGCCAGAAGCAGGGTGCTCCGCTCGGTCCCCCCTGCCGTAAAGCGTCCCAAAAAGCATACCCTTTTCATGACGTTACGCTCCCTCGGCCCGAACAAGACAAAACAGCGTTTCAACTTCTTTGACTTTACTTTCCACATTAAACTGTTCTGCCCGGATTTTCGCCCGCTCTCGCAGTGCATTCAGTTCATCATGATCGGAAAGAAGTTTTTTTATTTGATCGTATAAGGCTTTTTCATCGTTCGCGGTAATCATGCCATACTCATTGTTTTCTCCAAGCAGCTCAACCATCCCCGAGCACAGCGTCGCAACCACGGGAGTCCCCACGATCAACGCCTCGGTCACCGCCGTGCTGTATCCTTCATGCAGGGAGGAACAGACGAAGAGATCCGCATTTTTCACGAAGTGATAGGGATTTTGCTGATACCCCAGAAAGTGGACTGAATCCTGTATATGGAGGTCTGCCGCCAATTTTTCGTACTTTTTTTGAAGCTTTCCGTTGCCGAGTAAAAAGAGATGAACCGGAAAATGATCCTCATTTTTCAGTCTGCCGACGATCCTGATCAAGCGGCCGAACGCCTTTTGCGGTACGAATCTGCCGACGGATATTAAATTCACGTTCCCTTGATCAAAGGGGTTGTCCTGAATTTTCTCTTGAGCCAGCGACCGAATGATTTCGGGTTCTATGGTGTTATAAATCACATGTACATTGTCTTTTAACGCAGGCATACTCTTGCAAAATGACGCTTGTGCCGTGTGGGCGACAAACACGGTGGCGTCATACTTTACATGACAGGCAATTGCCTCTTTTGGGGATCGATAGCACTTGCTGATCCCGCGCATATCATGAAACTCATTGTGCACCCAATTGATGATTTTCGTCTTGGGATGATGACAGCCGGATATAATTCTCGTTGTTGCGCCCTGCAGGTATGAGATCGCCAGATCATAATCGTCTTTTATCAAATAGTTGTATAAAAAACTTGGCGGAAAGATCTTCATCCAATGAATATTTCCGCGAACCTGTTTTTTAAAGGAGTACAAATAATTAATGTGCGGTTTGAGAAATTGTTTGTTGGTGTGCGAATCAAATAAGGCCTGCACCGTAATTTGATATTGCGTTGGATCGAGATTGTTGACTAAATTCACAAGGACTTTTTCGGCACCTCCGCCCGTCAACGAAGGGATCAGAAACAGTATTTTTGTCACGTCTATCATTCGCTTTCTTGTTTATGTGAAAAGACCCAAGCTGGTTTTATAGGGGATGAGGTTCGCCTGCCGCAACACATAGGCCGTGAGAACAAAGTAAGAAAATGCGAACACCGAAAGCATCGCAATGACAAGCGGTTTACTGTCCTTTTTTACTATTTTCGGCATCTCCCCTAATATTAAAATTTGCGGTAACGCAAAATACAGGCTTGTGCGTTTTATAAAGGGACTGACAAAGCCGGTAAAACCAATTAATACATCAAACGCCGATAAAATGATGTATAATTTATTCCTTTTATCGTGCTTGATTAACTTTTGGGAGAACACCAATTCCAGCAATAATATTGCGATTTTCACAACAATATCTCTGTTTTGACCGCTTGCGTCCGTTTCCGCATACATGATATACCGATCAAATAAATCTATGGAGGAAAGCTTTGACACGATGCTCTGGTACGAGAACAGGACAACGATCCCCGCAATAAAAAACAGGCATATAAAATCCCAGCGTCGTAAATCATCTGTTTGTTGATTCCAAAAGAAGTAAATGGGCAAGGCAACCAAAGCGGTCGGGTGAAAGGTGGCCGCCAGCAGAACGAGGGCAAAAAATGAAACCGGTTTATGGGCAAAAACATATTGATAGGCAAAAAACACAATGGCAACCGCAATATATTGCCGCATGATGTTGTACGACGGCAAGTAAAACATAAAGAAAAAAACAAACATGGCAAAGGGAACGCTTACGTATACTTTGTGATCGGTGACGACCACATATACAAGCACAACCAAAATAAGATTGCAAATCCCGAAAAATACAATATGGTTCCCTAACAAATGAGACATCTTCTGGATGATAAAATACCCCATTGTAAATAGATGATTATCTTTGTTAAGTGCAAAAAACGGAGCATCTTTATTTCTTATAAACGTATTATATGTAACGACAATATCTGTTCCGCAAAAGCGAATTGCCGCGACAATGACAGGAATGAGCAACCCTAAACAGGTTATAAAATTGAATTTTCTTTTCCGCTTATATCCGAAATAAATCAAGAGTAAGGAAAATAAAAATATCAAAATATAAAACAACAAACTGCCAAAATTTGACATATTAACTCCTTATACGATCAGGTATTATGATAGCGGTGCATGATGGATTTTGGCAGGATTGCGGAAATGAGCGGACGCACTGTAAAAGCATATTGATGTATCGGAAAATTCAGCATTTTGAATCCTAGCCATCTGGTCTTCACCATGCCCAGAGCCGCCTTTACGGTTCTCTTCTTTTTATAATCCGCAATATCCTCATGGTAATGAATTAATGGCTCCTGCAAATTATACCCGTGAAATCCCTTCGCAAAAAAACGAAACCACAAATCAAGATCCTGACCTTTTCGGGTGCGGTCGCTGACGATGTACCCGCCCAAGGTGTCGTAAATTGATTTTCTCATCATAATTGTCGGGTGACAAAACGGGATGCTTTTCAGCAAGGTGGATTTTGTCGGATACGCTTCCGGAAGTTTGACGGGGTATTCTCTGTTTTCGCAGTATGGAATGAACCCCCCTCCGACCACCCCGATTTCAGGATGGGTGTCTAAATACGCCACCTGTTTTTGGAATCTTGTAGAAAAGCAAATGTCATCGCCATCCATCCGGGCTATATATTCTCCGCAGGCCTGATATAAGCATTGATTCAGTGAAAATGCCAAGCCCATATTTCTGTCGTTTGAAATCAGGGTTATTTGATCCGGATAGGCATCGCTGTATTTTTTAGCAATCTGAAAGGTCGTATCGCTTGAGCCATCGTCACACAGGATGAGCTCCCAGTTTGTATACGTTTGCGCCAGAATTGAAGCAATGCTCCGATCCAGAGTCGAGGCGCAATTGTATATGCCCATAATTACTGATACTTTTTTGTTTTGAAAATTCATTCTACGTCCCCCGGATTCGTCATGCATGAGAATATATTTCTGACAATCGTTTAATGACGATGTGTATATCAAACTCAGAAACTTTTTTTATATTATGCCGCGATGCTTTCTTTATAAAGGAACGATCTCTTAAAAGACTTTCGATATGAATTGCAAACGTCTCTGCGTCCTCCGGCCCTGCCGTAAACCCGCTCTCTCCGTCGACCGAATAGTCGCGGATTCCATGGACATTCGCAGTGACAAGCGGTAATCCGCAGGCCATCGCTTCAAGGGCTGCTACGCCCAACCCTTCGCGCCTAGATGGAAACGCAAATATATCCGCTGATTTACACACTTCAATCACATCTTTTCGATATCCAAGCAAATGAAACTGATCCTCTATGTTTAATTTTTTTGCTAAATCCCTTAAATACTCCTCCCGATCCCCGACACCGCAAATGGCGTAATGGATGGCAGGATGATCTGTGCTTGAGATTGCTCTGAGAATGGCTTCATGATTTTTATTTGCGTTTAATTCGCCCACGGACAAGACTAAAAAAGCATTATTGGGAATATCAAGCTCTTGTCTTTTTATGGCTTTGTCAACTTTTATGTTTCTTATATGCTCAACATCCACGCCGACCCCAGGAACGTATTCAGTTTTTTTCGCGTGGAAGGATCGTTTGGCCCTGCGATAATCTTCTCGATTAATCGTAATCAGAACATCGGTATAAAAAGAGCAGATCCATTCGGCAGGATAATAGAGAAGCCAATTTTTCTTTTGCGCGCCCTTGTAAAAATGAAAGCCATGCGCGGTGTAGACGACCTTTGTTCCGTATTTCTTTCTGGCCCTCCTTGCGCCCAGCCTGGCAATCACACCGCCGATGGGTGAATGGCAATGAAGCAGTGTATACTTGCGCTCCATGCACAGCTTTTTAATGCTTTTGTATGAAGAGAATATCCCTTTACTATCAAAAATTCTACGCGGAATGGACATGTGAATCACATGCACGCCCTGCTCTGACAAGTTCTTCTTAACCTCATCCACTCTCTCCCGCGTGGTCGTGCTGCCGGTCTCAAAGTTTGCGGCCACATCGACCTGATAACCAGCATCCTGAAGTATTTTGATGTTGGGCATATTAAACTGGTCAATCATGGAAGCGACCGAGGCCAAAATTAACGCTCTGGGCGCGGCGGGCGCTTCGGTTCTCCGAATGCTTTCTTCCAGCCCGCAAACCCGATATGGTTCTTTATACTCCGACAGGCTTTGCTCATAACTTAAATTACCAAAAGCCTTATTCACCAATTTTATATAACGGCCCATCCATTTTAAGAACCATCCAAAGCCATGCACAAGCGCAACCTTCCTGCCATGCACAGCACCGATCTTCCTAACCATCTCCGAGGTCGACGTGTACTCTGCATTCTGCGGCCAGAAGATTCCCTGCTCCCTGTTTTCCACAAGTAAACGTACAAACTCCAGTAGGTTTTCAATGTATAGCATGGAACGCTCATTTTTTACATAGGGGAACAGAGGCAGCTTTTGCACAAATTTCGACAAGATGGGATAATTCCCCTTACAGCCCGGGCCATAAATCATCGGAGCACGCAAAACAACAACTTTGAAGTGCTCATCACTCAGCGGTAGAATTCCCTCTTCTGCTTTCACTTTGCTGTCTCCATAAAAATTTTCCGGCTTCACCGGCGTATTCTCCGCGATGCGCTTTTGCTCTCCAACGATCGCATTGCCGCCATAGACCATAGAGCTGCTCATGAAAATAAACTGCCTTGCTCCATCCCTCCTGGCTTTTTTCGCCGTCTCGATGGTCAGGTCAGTATTGGTCTTATAATAGAGTTTCTTTTGTTCATCAGATATTCTGTCGGCATCCGTGTGCGCCATACCCGCAACATGAAATACCGTGTCATACGCCGCAAAACTCTTTTGCCTCCAAGAGCTGTTCATCATGTCGATGGTGTCTACCCGATATTGATCAGGCCACCTCGACATATATCTTTCAAAGGATGTCCCGATAAAACTATCCTTACCGGTAATCAATACTTTCATCATCACAGCCACACCTATCTATCCGCATAACCTGTCCATCTCATTTGCAGGTTATTTAAATCAAAGAATTGCACCCACCTCAACCCGTCAGTTGCTTCTTACAAGAATCTCCATAAAGGATTCTCTTCGAAATATGACGTCCTCCATTCCTAAATACAATCACATTTGCCAATTCTATTCACTGAAATCGTATATCGGGTAGTGATTATAGCATAAAACATAAGCCGCCACCTTTATGAGTGAAACATGATCACGTAAGAGTATAAAAAACAGATATAATAAAATTTCATGTTGATTTGTGTCGAAAATTTGTGAATGCTGGCTCCTCCCCAATTACGCATATATGCACTCTCTCAGATATAATTCTGTTGACCTCATAGTAAAAATCGGGTATAATATAATTAGAATTTTACAATGGAGTGATCGAGATGCATATCAAGCCTTCAGCCAGTATTCGGCAAAATTACAACGAGATCGCGGCGCTTTGCCGCTCAACCAGGGAGCCCGTCTACCTGACCAAAAACGGGGAAGGGGATTTGGTCGTGATGGACATTGAATCCTTTCAGCAGCGGGAAAAGATGCTCAAGCTGCGCGAAGAGCTGTTGCGGGTCGAAGAGGAATGGCTTGCGGGTCATGCGGGGTATACCATTGAAGAACTGAACGCAGGGTTGAAAGCTGCGATTGACGAGGTGACGCATGGAACAGAAACCGCAATATGACGTAAGGATTGCGCCGCGCTGCTATCAGATGCTCAAAGGCCATGTCGCGTTTGTCGCACAGAAAAATCCCGTTGCCGCGGATCGCCTTCGCCAAGCGCTGATTGCCTCCATGCTCTCCCTGCGGGAGATGCCCGGAAAGTTTCCCTTTCTTGAAGCGGAAGAAATCCCATACGAAAAATACCATAAGATGGTGGTGGATTGCCGTTACCTGATTTTGTATCGCATTCGTGACCCGATCGTCTTTGTCGATTATGTCATCGACGGCCGGCAGGATTATGCACACCTGGTCCGGTGAAAATGAAACACTTCCAAAAGGCACTGCTTGAGGCGTGTGCCTTTTTATTATTTTTAGTATCTTTAGATACAATTTATGTGGGTATTATTGGGCATTCTGTTTCCCTGTTGCGTCCTGAATTGGTTTTTGATATAATGAATGTGGTCATTTCCATGATTACCCAAAAGAAAGGAAACGAAGCGTATGGCCAATATCATTGAGGTCCAAAACTTCACAAAAAAATACGGCAGCTTTACTGCGGTCGACGACATTTCCTTCCATGTGGAGGAGGGCAGCATTTTTGCCTTTCTCGGGCCAAACGGCGCCGGGAAAAGCACGACCATCAATACTCTCTGCACCATTTTCGACAAAACGGAGGGCGTCATGCTCATCGACGGGAAGGACGTCAGCCGACAAAAAGAACAGGTGCGCGCGGTCATCGGCGTTGTGTTTCAAGAATCGACGCTGGACACCAAAATGACGCTGTACGAAAACCTGCAGATGCACGGCCATTTTTATGGCCTACCCAATAATGAAATGCCCGAACGCATCGATGCGGTGCTTCAAATCGTAGACTTGCTGGAATGGAAGAAAAAGATGGTCAGCGCGCTTTCGGGCGGCATGAAACGCCGTGTGGAAATCGCGCGAAGCTTGCTTCACACGCCCAAGGTGCTCTTCCTGGATGAGCCGACCACCGGTCTTGATCCGCAGACCCGCGCTCACATCTGGGACTATATCGTCAAGCTTCAAAAAGAAAACAACATGACCATCTTCCTGACCACCCACTACATGGATGAGGCGGAAATCTGCAAAAAGGTTGCTGTCATCGACGGCGGCAAAATTGTTGCCATGGATACGCCTTATGAGCTAAAACGTCAGTATACCAAAGACAAAGCCTACATTACGACTCAAAGCGGCCCCGCGCTGGAAACGCTGCTGAACCGGTATGGCATGGAGTACAAAAACAAAACCACCCACTATTCGGTGGTAGTCAGCGATATGCCGGCGCTGCTTTCGCTTGTGGCCGAGCATAAAGAATTCATCCGCGATATGGAAATCAAAAAGGGAACGCTCAACGACGTGTTCCTGGAAATCACAGGAAAGGACATCCGTGTATGAGAATTGTCGCCGCTTTATGGTTCCGCAGCCTCAAGGCCTTTTGGCGGAATAAGGTACAGCTGTTTTTTACCCTCGCTATGCCCTTCTTCTTTCTTTATGTATTCAGCGCAGTTTTCGGGATGGAAAACATCGAAAATCCCATCAACTATATGCTGGCCGGTATCGTCATCACCGACGTGTTTCAGACCTCCCTCAACATTGCCTCTTCCACAATCACCGACATTGTGTCCGGCTTCATGAAGGAGGTGCTGGTCAGCCCGGTCAAGCGTATCCAGATCGCTCTGGGTCAGCTTCTGGCTGCCGCGACCATCTCCACCATGCAGGGCATCGTCGTGCTGATCATCGGCCTGTTCATCGGCCTGCGTTTTACCTCCGTCTGGACGCCCCTCCTGGTGATTGGCGTGATGATCATTGTGGGGCTTGTTTTCTCAGCGTTTGGGCTGTTTCTGGCGACGCTCATTAAAAACGCGCAGACCTTCCAGATCGTCGAGACGGCCATCAGCATGCCGCTCACCTTCCTTTGCGGCGCCTACGTTCCGCTCAGCCTGCTGCCCGCGCCCCTCCAGGCGGTGGCCTACTGTAATCCAATGACTTACACCACTGCCTTTTTCCGCACGATCATTTTGGAAAAGACCTCGCTGACCACCGATCAGCTGATCCGGGAGCAGCTCGCCTTTCAGTTCGGGAACTTCACAGTGACGCCCTTCATCAGTATGATCATTGTGTTGCTGTTCGGGGTGCTTTTCCTGGCGCTCGCCACAACCGTATTCTCCAGGGTTGATTTTTCCCGCATCAATCGTACAAGGTTATCCGACGCCGATATCTGGGCATAGAGGAAGCCCGTCCCCGCAATGTAGGGACGGGCTTCCTTTTTGATCTCCTGGGGCTTATAGCCGAACGCAATTATACCTCCAAACTTTCACGGGTTTGGGCATAAACATCATATGATTCAGCCACACTATCCGCAGGGAAAAGGGGTGAGCCATATGGAAATCCATGTCCGTGATGACGACCATATCGTAGAAATATGGCTTACGGGACGAGAAAAATCAGACGAGCAGTTCAAAAAAACTCTGAAGCCTATTTATAATGAATACAAGCAGAAAAAGTATAAGGTCGCGGTAGTTGAATCGGGCAACGGCGATTTGCAGGATTATACCGCGGGGCTGCTGCTGCATAACAGAATGCTGTAAAGAGGGGCGGCGGTTCAACGTTTTTGTTGAACCGCC
>JAVBNA010000045.1:0-22636 GCA_031551875.1 Oscillospiraceae bacterium
CGACTCAGAGAAAAATCTGATCGAGCGCGTGATTTTGAGCGCGAACGGCGGGGAAGAGGTGATCACCGGTCTGGGCAGCGGCACGACCTATTATCTGGCCGAGGAAAGCGGCGCCGGGTTTGAGCTGCAGGGGTATGAGGTGAATGGCTCCGGCCTGGTTACTGACCCGGCGGTTGGATTCCGAGTACCAAAGGTTACTTCGGGAGAAATTGAAATCAAGCTCGTGGTGAAAAACCTGATTACAGACCTGGATGAGATTGTCGACGGGGATCCGCCCAACAAGACTCAGGATCCGCCCGATGATGACACCGAGGTTGTTGACATTACGCCGAACAAGAATTCTTCCAACTCATCTTCAAATTCCAGTTCTAGCGGGGGGAACAATAACGATTCGGATAACCCGAACATCCCTGTCACCGGCACAAAACTTGCGCATATGATCGGGTTTATGCTGATCGCCCTTGGTTTGCTTAGCTGTGCGGGATTCATTTTGCCGCGCAGAAGGCTGAGAAGAAGATAAGCGAGCAGGAATCAGCAGTTAGGAGCTACGGGATCGGGCCGCCATTTCTTGGCGGCCCGATTTAAATAATAGACCTTTTTTTAAATGAAGGAAAAACTGATATGCTCAAAGAGATTGGGGTGTATCAAATGAAGTATGAGCAAATGGAAAACGATTCCAACGCGCAGTTTTGGCAAATAACGGGTGTCAAAAGAACAACATTTGAAGAAATGCTGACGATTCTATCCGTAGCGCATACTGAAAAACATCGTCGGCGCGGCGGGAATCCAAAGCTGTGCATGGAAGAGCGATTGATTGCGGCGTTGGAATATTGGCGTGAATGTCGTCCCTTCGCGCACGTTGCTGCCATGGAGTATCGGAAAGCAGCATATTTGCCGATTGTATCAAGAAAGGAGTTGCTTCGCTTAAGCTTTAATCCCACCCGCTTAGCGGGAGGTTCTCTTGCTAAAGCATAATATAAATCGCGCCCGCCGGAAGGCGGACGCGATTTTGCTTGAGAAAGGAGAATTTGAAAAATTATAAGCACTTATTTGATTAATTTCTTCGCTTCTGCGAGACGGTCATTTCGAACCGCCGCCGTCATAGCCGGATTGTTGACCACAACATATTCGGAGCCCGACTGATAGTAGACGGAGAAACCCAGCGCCTGACTGACGGCGCGCAGAGGAATGAAGGTGCGTCCATTGCGTTTTTGCGCGGCGACGTCCATCTGTACCTGGCGCGTGCTCTTGCCTTCAGTGATAGTCATGGTTTTCTGACCCAGCTTAAACTGAACGGTAATCGTTCCGTACGTAACGATGATGGGATCCTTATCACCGGTATACTTCACCTTTCCGCCCATATTTGTGGTGACAAAACGGATCGGAACCATGGCGCGGCCGCTGATCTTGATAGCCTTGGTACCCTGATTGTCTATGGTCGTCAGGCTGCCGTTTTTGACAGCTTTCTGGGAGCCAATCTTCAGAGTGACATAGTTGTGCACGGTGATTGTGCAGGCGGCCTTGAAGCCGCCGTCGGCTGTCTTCGCCGTGATGGTAGCCGTGCCGGGCTTGAGCCCCTTTACAACACCATTGGAAACCGTAGCAACCTCCGGCTTGCTCGACGACCAGGTGATCGTTTTGTTGCTGGCGCTGGGCGGGCTGATAGTGGCTTTCAGAGTCAGGTTCTTGCCCATGATCAGGTCGGCCGAGGTGGGGGCAAGCTTTACGCCGGTCACTTTGGCGCCCTTGACCAGTTTCCCAACAGCGGCTGACAGCTTCGCTGCGGCCGTGTCAATGTCCTTCTGAGGAAGTTTGGCGTTGGAACGCACACTTAAGTCACAGGCTGCAAACGCTTTGAGGAACGCTGTGTAGGAAGCGGAGGTGTAGGCGTTTGGATCTGCCATTGCTGCGACGGCTTTTTGCAGCGCCTCGTCATACTTGGCCCAATCCTGCTTCGGGTTTTTGTTTTCTTCCTGTTCAACTAGAACAGCGCTCAGAGCATCCATCAAGCGCTTGGTCGCGGCGTCAACCGCTTCCTGGGTGGGAGTGCTTGCTGTCAGCGCTTTGGCGTCCGCCAGTGCGCCGGCCAGCTCGTCGGCCGCCGCTTCGCTCACGTTGTCCAGAGCGCCGTCAGCTACGACTTTGTCAGCAACCTTAATGGCCGCCTCCAAGAGATCCTTGTCAGCTTCAAATTCGCCGACGATGATGCGATAGTGTACATAGCTAAATACAGGGGATCCGGCAAACTCTTCATCCACTTTGATGTAGACATCGTAGGTTCCGGCAGTTCCTACGGCAGGCGTGCCGCTGATGACGCCGCGGTTGTTTGCCTTGTCGATGGAAACGGACAGGCCATTCGGAAGCGCGTCGCCGATCTGGCTGACTTCAAACACGTCCAGCGTATTGTTGAAGCCGCCGCTGATGGTCACATATTGGGTAAAGGGAACATTTTCTTTGGCGTTCAGGACGGTGCCTGCCGCCGGGTTGGGCGTCAGCGTGCCCTCTACATACAGGACAAAGTCTTTGGCCTTGCTGTTGACACCGTCGGTTGCGGTGACTGTGACAGGATACAGGCCGGAGGCTTCCGCCGAGGGCTGACCCCACAGCCTGCCGTCCGTGTCAAGCACCATGCCGCTGGGTAGCGTGCCGTTTGTAACCGAGAAGGTCACGGCCGCCTGACCGCCGGCGACCTGGAGATTTACCGGAACATAATTGATGGCCGCTTTGGCACTCGGAAGGCTTTCGGTCTGGAACACAAGGCCGGAATCCACAGTGAGCGTCAGCGCCTTGGTCGCGGTGTTGCCGAGGCTGTCGGTTACTTTAAAGACAAGGTTGTAGGTGCCCTGAGAGCCGACCGCCGGTGTGCCGGACAGGCGTCCGTTTTTCGCGAGTGTCAGACCGGTGGGAAGGACCTGGGAGGTCGCGTCAAGCGAGAAGGTGTAGGAGGTGGAATCTGCGCTTCCGTTGGCCCACAGGGGACTGACCTTGACTTTGGAATATTCCTCGCCCACCTTGGCGTCGGGCAGCACGGTGGTGACAAGCGTCAGTGCGCCGGGATCCTTCTGCTTGGTGGGGTCGGTGGACAGGACGCTGTGCTTGGCTGTCTTCAGAACATTATAGGCGTTGCGCAGCATCTGGGTGCGGTTGGTGACGCCCGCGTCCCAGCCCGCCTTGAGCTCGGGGGGGATGTTGTAACGGGTGTGGGTGCCCGACATGATCATGTCGTTGCCGGCGGCCATTTCATAGGCCGAGTCGGCGATGTCGTCATAATCGCCCCAGTCGGTGACCACATAGCCGCCAAACCCCCATTCGCCGCGCAGGATGTTGGTGAGAAGCTCGGGGCTGGAGGCACAGGCCTGGCTGTTGATGGAGTTGAAAGCGGACATGACGTTGTAAACACTGCCGGTTTTGACGGCATACTCAAAGGGCTTGAGATAGATTTCACGCAGCACGCGCTCAGGGGCGATCACGTTGATGGCCGCTTTAGATGTGCCGGCGGAAATGCTCGCGGGGGTGTACAGGCCGCGTCGGAACCATTCCTGGTCGTTGGCGGCAAAGTGCTTGAGGCAAACCGAAACGCCGTTTGCTTCCACGCCCTTTGCCACATTGGCAACCGCTTTACCGGCGAGGACGGGATCCTCCGACCAGTATTCCAGGTTGCGTCCGCACAAGGGATTGCGGTGCATGTTGATGGAGGGGGCAAGCCAGTTGTCCACGTTGGCGTGCACCATCTCTTCGCCCTCGGCGAGGCCCATCTTGTAGTACAGGTCAGGGTTCCAGATGCAGGCCATGGCGGCGGGACGCGCCCAGCCGGTGTTGACGCGCGTGCTGCTGCCGTTTACGCTTAAATTAAAGCCGATGCCGCTGCCGCCGTCGGCGTAAGTCATGGACGGCAGGCCGAGACGGGCAAAGGAGCGGGAGGAGCCCGCACCGCCGGCGACCGTCTGCTTGGAGTTGTTTTTACTCAGCGGGATACCCGGCTCATCAGAGGCGTACAGCTGAATGTTGTTGTCGCGTACGCCCGAACTGTTTAGGTAAGAGGCGCCGAAGCCGCCCGACAGGAAAATGAGCAGTTCGTCGTCAGTCAGCTGGGTAACGTATTCTCCGAGGGTAATCTCGCCGCTGGTGACCGCCCTAAAGGTATAGGTCGGGGAACCGGCGGGGAGGGCTTTGATTTCGCTGTAGGTAGGGTTCATGGGCGCGGTCAGATCCTGCCTTACGAAGGAGGCGTCAATGCCGACCACGGGGGCGGAGGCGATTTCCGCCGCTTCACCCGTATAGGTGATGGGGGTAGCGCCTGCGTTTTTCAGGCGGCTTGTTTCATATTTTGCTTTGTTGACTTCCTGCATGGACAGCTGGTTGGACAGCTGATCCACAATAATGCGCTGTGCGACGCGGAACTTGCCCGCGACGTGGGTGTTTCTCGAGGAGTTGCCCACGCGGATGATGTAGTCACCCGGCTCGAGGACGTAGGCGGCCAGCGACTCGTCGTAGGACGCGAAGTCATAGAAGGAGATCTCCTGCGAGATGGTCTGGCTTTCGCTGCTTTCGAGCTTTCTGGTCTTGTCATAGGAAACAAGGTTCTGGTAGGCCTGCTCGAGGCTCCCCTGCGGCTTGCTGACGTAGACCTGCATGACCTCTTTGCCGCCGATGACGCCCGCCGCGGAGGTGTTGTTGATTTTGGCGGTGACGGTCAGGCTCTTATTGGCCTGCGAGGCGGAGATGGCCATGTCGGTGAAGCTGAAGGTGGAGTAGGACAGGCCGAAGCCGAAGGGATAGGCCACCGATTTGCCGAAGGTGTCAAAATACTTGTAGCCCATGTAGATATATTCTTCGTACACGGAAATGGGGTCGTTCGGGCTAAACTTGCGCGAGCCGTACTTGGACAGATTGCCCTCCCAGTTATAGCCGCGGTCGGTATAGGTGGTGTAGCCCCAGTTCGCGTTGGTGGGATGCTCGTTGTAGTCGCGCACCAGCGTGTCGTTGAGCTTCGCGGAGGGGTTGACCACACCGTACAGGATGTCCGCCATGGCAAGACCGTGGAACTGACCCGCGCCGTACTCGGTGATGAAGGCCTTGATCGGGTAAGGATCAAACTGAGACAGGCAGATGGGCGCGGTGCCCGTGTAGATCAGGATAATCTTGCTGAACTTGTCGCTGACCTGATTGAGCAGGACTTTTTCCGAGGGATTTAAGTACCAGTCACTCGGCTGCGGAACCGGGTTGCGATCCATTTCCTCCACGCCGGTGTTGCGGGAGAGGAAGACGATCGCGGTGTCGGTAAAGGCGCGCGCGTCGGCGACCAGCCCGTCCGCTTTGATTAAACCGTCGTCAAGCTTGGCCTCGGGGTTTTGGACGGCGGAGGTGCGGCTCCAGCCTGAGCCGGATGAGGCACCGACGCCCCACTCGCCGGGATACTCAGTGGTAGTGTTCCAGCCGTGGGTGTTTGTGCCCGTGCGGGCGTTTGTGTATTCGGTCAGGGGCTCGTAGTATTCCACGCTGAGCGCCTTGAGGCCGTCGATCAGGTTTGAGGTAAACGAACCGGCCGCGCCGCCGGAACCGCCGCCGCCGGGCGGTGAAACCTGTCCCTCGCCGAAGACCGCGACCTTGGTGGTCGAGCTCAGCGGCAGGATGGCGCTCTCATTTTTGAGCAGCAGGATGGCTTCCGATTCGATCTGGCGGGCGAGCGACTGGTGCTCCACCTGCCATGTGAGCGTGGGGGCGGGGGTCGTGGCCGCAAACGTCGTCAGGCTCATTGAACCGGCCAAAGCCAGCGCGAGCAGCCCTGCGACCACTTTTCTGAACTTCTTCATTTCCATTCCTCCATTTTCCTTTTTTTGCAGAGCACATTATCTGCCCTGCCCTATAACGGTAACAAAAAAATCACCAAAAAGATATAACTATTCCGTCCGTATTTTATGTTTTTCCGTCCACCTGTTGTTCTTGGTTGAACATCCCGACCGGATCAGATATAATAAAAAATATGAAAAAAGTCGGAAGGTCGGTGGAAAATATGCGGAGTATGTCCATGCGTTTTTTATGCGTATTGTGTTTGATGCTTGTTCTCCCTACGCTCATGCCATCCTGCACGCCCGAGAAGCCTGAGCCTGCGCCCGAACCGGTTACCCTAAACGTGTTCATGACCCGAAACGACGCGGGAATGGACGACGCGCCGCTTGTGGTAGAAGCGCTCAATGAATACATAAAGCCGCTGATCGGCGCACGGGTGGAGATCACCTTTGTGGACTCCTCCTATGTGCAAACCATCAGCCAGAAATTTGTGTCGGACGAGCCCATGGATATCCTGTACTGCCCGCGGTTTCAGGCGCTTACCGACTGGGCAGAGCAGGGGCAGATTATGCCGCTGGACGGATTGCTGGAAGCGTATGGTCAGGGCATTTACGGCGCGCTCGACCGTGAATACATAGAAGTCAGCAAAATAAGCGGCGCGATCTATGGACTGCCTGTCAACCGGGAGATGGCGGTCAATTTAGGGCTTGAATACCGGGCGGATATCGCCCAAAAGTACGGCATCGATATGTCAGGGGTCAAAACCATCGACGATCTGGACGGAGTATTTAGGCAGGTTAAGGAAAAATGCCCCGGCGTCACGCCGGTCGCGGTGGTGCGCCACCGGTCGTGGGACGCGCTGGGCAACCCGTACGGCGTGCTGATGGACATGGGGCAGGGCACGCGTGTGGAAAATCTCTATGAGACTGAGGAGTTCGAGCGGCAGGTGCGCCGGGTGTATGACTGGAGGCGGAAGGGCTATGTGCTCGACACGGTGTCCGACGCGGGGGAGAATTTTTACTATTTCCGTTCGGGCGAGGTGTTCAGCTCGGTCGCCAACGGGAAGCCGGGCTTCACCACGCAGGAAACCCGCACAGTCGGGCATGAGATGGGCTTTGTGGAGCTGATCCCCGCCTTTTCCTGCACCTCCGACGTCAAGTGGATCTACTACGCCATCGCCAAAAGCTCCGCGAACCCGCAAAAGGCGATGGAGTTTTTGAATTTGATGTACACCGATCCCGTAGTGGAGAACCTTCTGATTTACGGCATCGAGGGAAAGCACTACGTCTTTGCCGACAAGGACAAGGACATCATCACCTTCCCCGAGGGCGTCACCGCCGACAACAGCGGCTATGCGCAGTTTTCCGGCTGGCGGCACTGCAACCAGTTTATCGCCCATGTGTGGGAGGGAGACCCGCCCGATATCTGGGAGCAGGTTCGCGCCCTGAACAAAACCGCGCCGCGATCCAAGGCGTTCGGTTTTGTCTTTGAGCCGGACAATGTGCAGGCGGAGATCATCCGCTGTAACGAGGTGTGCGACAAATATTTGAGCGGTTTGCAAAACGGCTTTTTGAACCCGGACGAGACGCTGGAGGAATTTCGGGCGGCGCTTCGGGACGCGGGCATCGACTCCATCATTGCAGAAAAACAGGCACAGCTTGATGCGTGGCTGAAAACAGGAGAACTTCATTGAAAAAACAGAACAAAATATCCATCAGCATGGGTGTGAGAATCACGTCCTTCGCCGTATTTGCCATTCTACTCACACTCATTTTCTACATGTCCAATGTGGCCGACACGTCGCTCAAAAATCAGGCCTCCCGCATCAACCAGACGACGCTGGGTTTCTATCGGGACAATGTGGATCAGTCGCTGCACGAGCTTGACCGCTATCTCTACAACTTCATGTTTGGCAACAACCGCGCGGTGCTGCTCAACATGCCGTGCGGCGAACAGGAACGCTATCTGGCGAAAACCGGGATTTCGGAAGATCTGTCCCAGATGGCCGGCCTGCACGACATCGCCGAGGGCGTGCTGTTTTACTCTCCGCTGGGGGATGAGGCGGAGTTTGTCATCCGCACCTCGCACGTGCTGAATCTGAGCGAGACCAGGGCGCTGCGCGAGTATGTGCTCGCGCGGATTAACAACAGCCAAAGCGAGTTTTCACAGGACGAGACCAAGTGGGTGCTGTCAACCGTCGGCGGGCAGCACTACCTGCTGCACCTTTTTCAGGTAAACGGCTCCTACTGCGGCGCGTGGGTGAGCGTGACAACGCTCCAGAAGTCGCTTCGGGACATTGATTTTGCGCCCGACAGCCTTCCCCTGCTGTGCATGGTGGACGGCAGGGTGCTCACGCCATCGCCTCCGCTCGAAACGCTGACGGTTGACCATGAAAGCTGGAAGCAGCTCAAAGTGGGGGAAACCGAATACCTGCAAATCAGCACGCCGTCGGCGCAGTGCGAGTTCACGGCGGCGGTGCTCATCCCCATGTCAGGGATTACAGAGGAGTGGGACAGCGGCCTCCTGATTGTCAAGCTGTTCGCCTTTCTGTTTCTGATTGTGCTGAGTGTATTTTTGCTCAGCGGCAATTTCCTCTACCGTCCCTTTAAAACGCTTGTGTCCGCGATGCAGCGCGCGGAGGAGGGGGATCTGGATATACAGATCAAAAAGCAGTCCCGCCTCAAGGAATTTGACCACGTATACAGCATTTTCAACTCCATGACGGCGGAGATCAAAAAGCTGAAAATCAGTGTCTATGAACAGCAGATCTCCGAACAGAAAATTATGCGGCAGTATTTGCAGATGCAGCTCAAATCCCACTTTTACCTCAATTGCCTGAACATTCTCTATTCGCTTGCACAGTCTCAAAAGTATGAACTGATTCAGGAGCTGATCATGTATCTGACCCGCTACCTCCGGTATCTGCTCGGCGACGCGTCCCGGCAGGCCACTGTGCGGGAGGAGCTTGACCACATCCGCAATTATATGAAGATCCAGGAGATGCGCCTGCGCGGCAAGGTGGCCTACCACGAGGACGTCCCCGAACGCTTCATGGACATCCCGATCCTGCCCCTTATGATGCAGACCTTCATTGAAAACGCCATTGAGCACTCCATTGATCACGACCAGCAAAATGACATCACCCTCTCAATTACGCAGGGCTATGACGCGGAGTGTGACGGGGTTCGTATCTCCATTTCGGACAACGGGCCGGGCTTTGAGGAGGCGCAGCTTGTGTGGCTCAACCGTGACGAGACGGTGACAAAGCTGGAATACGATAAGGGCATCGGGATCAACAACATTAAGAATCGCCTGAAAAATCTCTACGCGGGACGGGCAAGGCTTTATTTCCGCAACGCGGAGCCGCACGGCGCCGTGGTGGAGGTCTGGCTGCCGCTTGAGGGGGATCAAGAGGAGGAATAGGGTATGCGGCCGTTGAGTGCGCTGATTGTGGATGACGAGATTTTAGCGGTGGAAACCATACAGGATTATATCTCCTGGAAGCAGCTCTCCATTGAGGACGTCTTTGCTGCCTGCAGCCTCAGGCAGGCACAGGCGGTTTTTCAGAAAGTCGCGGTGGACATCATGCTTTGTGACATTGAAATGCCGGGAGGGAGTGGGATGGAACTGCTGCGCTGGGTGCACGAGCGCTATCCGGACACGGTCACGATTTTTCTGACCTGCCATCCCAACTTCCGCTATGCGCAGGAGGCCATTGCGCTGGGCGCGGCAAACTACCTGCTCAAGCCGATTCCCTTTGACGAACTGCAAATGGCCCTGGAGGGGGCTGTGCAGAAGCGCAGAGCGAGCCTGGAAAACCTGCGCAACCGTCAGATGAACGAGATTTTCCAGGAGGGGATGGAGGAAACGGCGGAGGAGAGAAGCCCGCAGGATCTTGTGTCACAGGTCAAGGCTTATATTGACGAAAATCTGGACAGTGAGCTGTCATGCGGCCAGATCAGCAGACAGTTTTTTCTCAGTCCCGACTATCTGACCCGGATTTTCAGGCGGGAGGAAAACATATCGCTCTCTGAATACATCTGCAAATGCCGCATACAATTCGCCAAAAAGCTTTTGATCTGTACGCAGCACTCTATCAGCCTCATAAGCGAAAAGGCAGGCTATAGCCACAGTTCCCACTTTTCTAAAATCTTTAAAAGGGAAACGGGGTTCTCCCCCGCCGACTATCGAAAAAAACATATCAGATAGCGAGGAAAACGGCTGGTGATGGAAAGTTCATGAGTCATGGCGCATGCGCTTGCAGTCAACGCCGATTTGAAAATGTAGAAAAGCGCCAGTTAAATTTTGTCGTTTATCAGCGGTGGAAAGATGTGCGGAAATCAGGTGTTTCTGTTCTCGAAGAGGGAATTAACGATGTGCTGCTTTTGCGTCATAAACGATTTTCGCTCCTTGAGTCGGTAGCTCTCGCCCTTGATGTTGATGACGGTACAGTGATGCAGGATGCGGTCAAGAATAGCTGAGGCAATGGTAACATCGGAAAAAACTTCGTTCCACAGGGAAAAAGCCGTTTCATACCGTCTGGCGATGAGCTGTAAAGAAGAGATTAGCACCCTGAATATCCATCGGGAGATACCCGATTTCGTCGATGACGATAAAGCCCTCCTGTTTAAAGTCGCCGTATGCCCGGGTGGTCGTAATCACGCTTATTTTCAGGAATAACGCTATCGGCTTTTTTAAAAGCCGTGCGCCGGTTGCCCACATCTGTGAGCAACCGGCGCACGGCTTAAAAGGGATGTCCATATTTTAGAAAAAGGATTGAATAAAATTACAGGCACATCTGCATGATGATGGTCACGTCGCCGACATTGACCTTGCTGTCCTTGTTGGCGTCCGCTGCTCTGAGCTGGCGCGAAGTCAGAGTTTTGCTGCCCGCCAAGTACTGCATGAGCAGGATGGCATCGGCCACATCGACTTTACCGTCCAGGTTGACGTCGCCGGTCAGAGGCGACTCAGCAAGAACTTGAATGGGCGTGTCCGGAATATCAAGGCTGATGGACTGCAGATCCGCATTATAGGCATTGATATTCTCGATCCAGACGTATGTGGTCACGTCGTCCTCCAGATCTGCCTCAGCGCGGAAAATGGCATATCCAACGATAGTCTCTCCGCTCACGCCGGCGCCGTCCGGGGTCACAACCACAAAGGAATCGCCGTCAGCGGTCAGTGTAAAGCTTTTTTTCGCGCTGATGCCTTCAAGCGTCAGCAGTTCCTTGTTATACCGGACCGTGCCGCTCATGCCCGCGAAATCTTCACAGTCCACGGCGCGGATGGGCATGACCACGGTGTTGCCGCCCTCGACGCTGAGGGGCAGTTTGTCGTCCTTCAGTACGACCATTTCGTTTGTTTCCTTGTCTCTCGCGAACTGGCTGAAGAAGTCCCAAACGATGGATGCGTAGGAGCCCGAAAGCCAGTGAGGCTGGCCTTCAATTGCAACGACCTTGACCATGTTTACATGATCTTCGTTGAAATAGTCGGCATGGTAATAGTTTGTGCCGTCCATGCGCACCGTGTAGTTTTTGTCCCCGATCAGGCCGAGGTTTTTGACCGCCGGATCCGCGGAAGTTGCCGTCAGGTTCAGGCATTCCGCCAGCGTCGTGTTGTGACCCTTGACGCCGTTGATGCCGAACCAGATGTTGAGCGCCTCAACCTGAAGCTCTCCGCCGATGACACGGTTGATGCCATAGGGCAGCTGGCTGTTCTGCTCAACGCCTCCGCACATCTGGAGAATCGGCAAATCATGCAGCTTGGCCCAATCGGACGCCGGAATGGGCGAACTTGCCGAACGGGTTCCCGCCAGGGGCTGCCCGCCGACGTTGATGGCGGCGAAAAGGTCAGGGAAACGAATCGCCTCCTGTATGACCGAACGCCCTCCCAAAGAGAAGCCCGCGCCGTATACGCGGCTTTCATCAATCGGGTAATCCGCTCGTAAGGTGTCCATAATCCAGGGAAGATCCTCCGCGTAGGTTGTCGCGTTGTCCGCCCACGGGATGATACAAATGAACCCCTTTTCCGCGGCCAGCTGTGCGTAGCCGTAAGTCTCGGTCATAAAGGTTGTGTTGCCGCTTCCGTGCATGACAATCACAACCGGGTATTTTTTGGTGTTTCCGGGCTGGAGCGCTTCCAGGGGCGTGTAGGAAACCCACTTCCGGGCTTCGCCGCGCTCGTTGTGCATCTCCTTGCGCGTGTGCATGTCCTCTTCCCAGTACCGCAGAACATCGGGATGCATTTCATCGGTATAGTTGAGGAAATAGTAAAAATTTCCTATGATGCTGTCGCCCAGTTCACCGTTAAAAAAGAAATCAGGGTCAAAATTTGCGTTGCCCAGCGCGCGGTGATGCTGATACAGGTTTTGGTACTTGCCGTTGTCATACGCCTGTATGGCCTCAGTTTCCGCTGTCCACAAATACCGATACTCAGAGCCTGCTGCGAAGGTCTGTGCGGCAGGCGCGGCAATCATCATAAAGAGCAGCGCGCTCAGTAAAATGGCCAATGCTTTTGATAACTTTCCCTTTTTCATGTTTTTGTCCCTCCGTTTAATTACTTGAAAAACGATTTGAAAGCTCCTGAAGATGCATTTGTATGAGCGCTTCACACCCCCCCCGACGGTTTTACCAATACAGACAGCGGCTTAAGTGGAGAAAATCGCTGCAAAGGTTTTCCTTTGCATTTTCGCTGTATATATTGTATAATATTTTGTGTCTTGCATGAAATATTATAGCATAAACACTTTAAGCTTGTTATAAATATTGTGACCACCATTTTAAATATTGTGTCTGCATCGCAAGAACATGATAGAATACGAATAAATACTTTGTTGAAGGTGATGGTTTTGAAATCTCTGCGGTCCAAAATTTTTCTGCTTACTCTCGTACTCATCATACCCACCATTGCAATTCTGCTCATGTGCTATGGCCTCTTTGTGTCCACTTATGAAAGCCAGCTCAAGACATCCAGCCAGCAAACCCTCAAGCCCTATGCAAAAGAGATTGAACTGTCCCTGCAAAACATGAAGTACTATGTCGCTAACAAAACAATTACGCCCGACATTTTTAATGAGTACAGCATGGCCTATTCCTCGGACGACGAATTGGAGCGGGTGACTGGGATACAGGCGTTGAACCGGGATTTTGTCAGCGATCTGGCCATGTACCCGCATATACAGTCGGTCTTTATTGGCAGCAAAGAAAATATGACTTTTGTCAAAAACTCATTGTGCGATTATCAGCGCCAAAAGGACATTTTTGAAAGAGTAAAACGCTATATGGTTGAAACGCCGAGTGGTGATTATTTCAAACAGGGCTTTATCCCCTTAGACGTTTACGGAGAATATGTCCTTGTGATTATTGACCAGTATGAAGATCAGTATATTGGTTGCTGGGCAAGCATTTCTGCGGTTTTGGACAAACTAGACAGTACAAAAATTGCCGGGCTGCACAGCCTGATGCTGATGGATCATAAGTGGCAGTTCATGAGCGACACCTATCCTTCACTGGGGGATTTATATAATGACAAAGTCATGGAAAGCTTTATCCCCATTGTGGAGGAGTTTGAAACCCTGCCCTATAGCCTGGTGGCTTTACTTGATAAATCGGAAGTTCTCGGCCCCCTCAATCCGATTCAGACGACCTTTTTGCTGTTTTTTGTTTTTCTGTTTGTCATACTGGCTGTCTGCATTTTTTATTTGGTAACGAAGATTATTCGGCCGATCAACAACCTTGTGCTTTCCATTGACAGCGTACGCGGCGGCGTTTTTGAAAATATTGACACGGACACGCGTTTGGACAATGAAATTCAGAAGGCCTATGACGCGCTGAACGCCTTGATCAATGAAATTGACAGCCTTAAAATTAAAGTGTATGAGGAACAGCTGCATCAGAAGGAGACCGAAATTGAACTCTTGCAGCTGCAGATCCAGCCGCACTTTTTTCTCAATTCCCTGAATAATATTCTCAGCTTTGCCCGGACGGAGGAGTATGATTTGGTTCGAAAAATGACAATCGGCCTGGCAAAACATTTTCAGTATCTATTAAATAACCGAACGTTAATTACGGCGGCGGAAGAGGTTGAGCATACGGAAAACTATCTTCAAATTCAAGGGCTGCGCTTTGATAAGCGGTTCACCTACACAATTGAATGCGATGAGGCGCTTTCCGATGAATCCCTCCCGATTTTAACGCTTCAGACCTTTGCCGAAAACGCTCTGAAATACGCAAAGGGAAGCAGTCAGCCCTTGCACATACAGATTTCCCTTCAAAGGCATCAAGCGCAGGACGAGGCGTTAATGCGAATCACGGTGGAAGATACCGGGGACGGATTTGACGAGGACACGCTGGCGACGCTGAACAGCGGGATACAAAAGATGGATGCAAACCGGAAATGCATCGGCATCTATAATATTCAGCAACGACTGCGCAATCTTTACGGCGATACCTGCGCCCTTTCTTTTTCCAATCACCCATCGGGCGGCGCGCATATTGAAATGCTGCTGCCAATCACCAGACCAGCGGAGGAAAAATAGAGCATGAATATAAAAAAAGCAGGCCTCATTTTCGCTATATGCTGTTCTCTTGTTTTGTCTGCCTGCCATGCGGGCCAGAGTACCGTGCCGCTGCCTGAAAAAGAATACAACAAAGTCTCCATGCTGTGGGTTGTCACCACAGGAAAGACGGATGATTTTGATCTCATACAAGACGAGGTCAACCGGATCACACGTGAGAAGATCGGCGTGGAGGTGGATATTCATATCGCGTCCTCTTTTATCAATCTGGCCAGTGAAAAGCAGATGCTGGGCAAAGAGGGCATTACCATCGATGTCCCGATCGTGCACAAGTGGGAGCCCTTCGAGGGGGTGGAGCTGGACGCCTTGCTTGCTGAGTACGGGCAGGGGATTCTAAGCGCCTTGTCGGAGGAACAGCTGAGCTGGGGGCAACAAAACAAAAAGCAACTGCTTCTTCCTTCAAAAGGTGACAACACGATTTCCGCCGGGGTTGCTATGCGGAAGGATATTTTGGACAGATATAATATAGATGCCAAAACGATAGGCTCTCTGCACGACTTAGATCTCATATTTCAGAAAATCCGTCAACATGAACCCACTCTGAAAATGATATCCCCCATCCGAACCGACGGAGCTTTTTTTGCACGCTTCTATCCCTGGATGGGTGTCAACGGCCATTCCTATGCGGTCCTGGATACGAAAAGCGGAAAAATCGAAAATATATATGAAACCGAAGAATACGCGGCGTACTTGGCGCTTTTCCGAACCTGGTTTTTAAAAGGATATCTTCCTGACGAGCTGTTCCTGCAAAGCTTAAAGGCGGAAGAGCTGATTAAAACAGGAGAATTGTTTTGCTTTTTAAGCGCGTGTAAGCCGGGCATTGAAGCGGAACTCCAAATCGCGACCGGAACACCGATGGTGGTCGTGCCTCTCATGCAACCCAAGGTCACGTATAGCTCTGCGACGGACATTATGTGGGGCATATCCAAGGAATCGGAAAATCCAGAGGCGGCCATGAAGTTGTTAAATCTGCTGTACAGCGACCCGGACATCATCAATCTGTTGTCTTACGGTATACGCGGGATGCACTATACCCAAGGTCAGGATACCTTTATTGATTTCCCCGCAGGCATCGACATCACAACCTCCGGGTATCCGCCGAACATCGCATGGTTCGCCCCCAACCAGTCGCTCTCCTATTTGTGGAAGGGCTATCCCATCGATGTATGGGAGGAGACCGAGGAGTTTGACCGACAGGCGACGCGTTCAGAAGTATTTTATTTCTTTTTTGAGGATGAAGAATTGGAAAAGAAGATCAGCGATGTTAAAAAGATTGCAGAAAAATACTCCAAGGGCTTAGAGTCGGGCATGATCGACCCCGAGCTGTACCTGCCCAGCATGCTAGAGGAATTAGACGTGGCGGGTATGCCTGAGATTATGGATGAAATGAATGCTCAATACAGAGCCTGGTTAGGAGAAAAATAGCATGGTAATTCTGCTTGTTGATGATGAAATCCCCGCCATACAGGGAATTATCGGTATTGTGAACTGGAAACGATTGTCCATTGAGAATGTGCTTACAGCCTATAGCATGGAAGAGGCAATCCAGGTGTTTGAAAGCAATAGCGTGGATCTCCTTTTGACCGACATTGAAATGGACAACGGCACCGGCTTGGACTTAATTGAGTACGTGAATCAAAATCACAAAGGTTGCATCAATATGATACTCAGCAGTTATCCCGATTTCAGCTATGCGCAAAAGGCGATTGAACTGGGTGCTTTTTCGTATCTTATCAAACCAATTGACGACCACGATCTTGAAAACGCAATTTTTAAAGCGACAAAGGAAGTCTACAGGAATTCCAACAAGGATTTGGAGGCCGTTAACATTGAGTCTACCGAAGATTCGCTGGTCATAAAAGTGAAGCAATATATATTTCAGAACATCAAACACGAGATGAGCCGGGACGAGATCGCCGATAACATCAGCCTCAACCCGGAATATTTATCGAAATATTTCAAAAAAAGGGTGGGACTGTCACTGAGCGACTATATCAACAAGGAACGGATTTCCATGGCGAAGTCACTGCTGATTCACACAAATCTGCCCATGAGCGTTATAGCTGAAAATTGCGGCTATAACACCCTCTCATACTTTTCCTATGTATTCAAACAGTTGACAGGCCTGTCGCCCAGTCAATATCGTAAGGATTACAGTTAAATATTTGAGAGTGTTAAGCTATGGTGAAGCCCATAGAGCTTGACGAGTTGCTTTTACGGGTTAGGGCGCTGCTTCGTCGGGCGAATATCGAAATGGACAGAAAAATCATTGTTGGCAATCTGGAGCTGGATGCAGATGCCATGACCGCCACAGTGGACGGCGATGAAATCCCCGTCACCACCAGGGAGTTCAATGTTTTGTATAAACTGCTATCGTACCCCAAAAAGACCTTTTCCAGATCACAGCTCATGGATGAATTTTGGGGAATTGACACAGAAACCAGCCTTCGGGCTGTCGATGTCTATGTAACCAAGCTGCGGGACAAGTTTTCCGGCTGCGAAGGTTTTAAGATCGTTACCGTGCGTGGCCTTGGCTATAAGGCGGTGGTGGAATGAAAAAAAGACGTGTGGACAGGCATGTGAAGGCAAAGCATTTCCCGGTTAGTATTTTTATACTGACCTTTCTTGCTTTGGCTTTTATTACTGTTACCGGATGGGAATCCTGCCGAAAAATAATCCGAGAAAGTCGGTTCATCCTTTATTGGCGGAAGATCTCCGCTTTCTGGATCGGTTTACGGAGCAAATGGCGCTGCTGTGTAAAAATAAAATCAATACTATAGATCAGCTTCATGGTTTTACCGCTAAAACAGAGAATACAATTCAGCAATTGACCGCTGAACGAAATCAGCTCAACACGGTTTTGCGCAGAAAACGTCCACCCGAAAACTACGATGTACTAGATTGTGTCTACACAAGATAGACAAGTGAAACAAGAAGTGATATAATGGACGCAACGAAGGGGGTTGCGTATGAAGAACTTATCGCAATCCATCATATCAATGGCACAAGTGACGGGCAGTCCATCCTCGTCAACCGTGGCAACGACTGTGGAATGAATTTCATTTACGATATATGATAGATAGTCTTTCGTGTCCATGTCGGAGGTTTCCTTTCGTTTTATAAAAAAATCTGCTCTGCCTGTGAGAACAAGCAGGGCAGATTCATTGCTCTGTTTATAATCTTTACTTCCACGACTTGTTCTAATCATAGTTTATGTCTATATCATCGTTTTGTAAAGTAGGCACTATAAAATGCGGTAGTTACCACAGAGTAACTAATGGGAATTTGCCGCATCTCTCATTTGTCGGCAGGAAATACAAGACCTTTCTGTTCTCTGATTTCGTCCATAACCTGCATCGCTTTTAATGAGTAGTCTAAATATAAATCACACTTATTTCTATCGTTTTCTTTAATCAAGCGGATAAATTCGCTTGTTTCATATATCATTTCATCGTCAGAGGATTGCTCACTGATATCCTCTACACTTTTATCCCTATAAACGATTCTTGCGCTTTTAGGTGAATTTACGGAATCAAAGTAAATACTGCCGTCCTCGCCTTGAATTTCACATTCCATGTTTGAGTCCGAAATTTTTGAATACACATATGTGCCGGTCATTCCGCTTGCATATTTTACGACAGTATTGCCAAATCCATCGACACCGCTGTCAAGCATAATTCCCATAGATTTGATTTCATCGGGTTTTCCGAATAACCGTGTCATAAAGCCAATTGTATAAACACCTATGTCCATTAAAGCGCCGTTTGAAAATTCGGGTTTGAATGCGTTCTCTACATTGCCTTTTTTATAATTATCATATCTCGAAGAATATTGGCAGTATGAGGAAAAGAAATGCCGTACTTTTCCGATCTTAGGAAGGTGCTTTTGAATAGCAAGAAAAGCAGGGGTATACGCAGGTTTTAACGCTTCCATTAAAAATACATTGTTATCGGTGGAAGCCTTTATCATTTCCGCTACATGATTTGCGTTAGATCCAAAAGACTTTTCGCACAACACATTCTTCTTATTATTCAAAAACAAGATGGCTTGCTGTTTATGAAGTGAGTTCGGACTTGCGATATATACACAGTCTATCAAGTCACTTTTAGCCATTTCTTCAAGATCGGTGAACACCCTTGCAACATTATACTTTTCTGCAAATGTTCTTCCGGTTTCTTCGCTTCTTGAATAGACTGCCGCCAGTTCAAAATCCTGTATCTGCATGGCTGCTTTCAAAAATCTATCGGTAATAAAATTTGTACCTATTACTGCAAATCTCATAGTTCCTCCTGGGTGGAAACTGGGCACTTAATCAGCGTTTCTCAGTTCGATGGCGTTTGCAGGGCAAACATTATAGCAATTGCCGCATTCATCACAGCGTTCACCACAAATTTTGTAAGGTGTTCCCGGTGTTATCGCTTTGAAAGTGCAGGCTTCTTTGCACGCTCCACATTCAATACAATTGTCGTTTATACGAAGTCCTGCCGGATTTAGTTTTGCGCCGCCGTATGCAAAAGCTGTTCTGAGAACTTTATGGTCGCGATTAACCATTGCATAATCAAAATCGTAAACTTCTCCTCGTGCTTTGTGCAGCACGAAAATTCTTGTTTCGGGATATTTCGCAATGTCATAAACGGCAACAGAAAAATTTCGGTCTGTTTTTGCTTTTTCGTTTACTTCATCCATCGAAAGCTCCCGAACTTCTCCGGCAATCCTCACCATATAACCGGGGACAAAGTGCGGCAGATTATTCTCGTCATGTTTTACCTTGCTTTCGGGATACAATCCACTGACAGACAGTGTTTTATATTTGGTGAGCTGTTCATAATACGGCTTTATTGTCATTGTACGTAAGTATATGCCATCATCGTCATAAGCAAAAAAATGGGCAATTCTTGATTCTACTTCGCTCCCATTCCATGTTGCAAAGCTCAGGCACCCAATCTTGTCAAAATGCTCATAAATCTCTTTTATCTGCATTATAATTCTCCTTTAAGTTCTTTATATTTTTTGACCGCATAAGCGGCGGGTTCTTTCATTAAATCAAACGAAAACATTTCCGTGTTATCTTCCGAGGCGTTGGAAACGAAGTTTATATCTATGATGTAAAAGCCGTCCTCACTTTCAATAATATCCATGCTGCCGGATTCGATTTGCAACAGCTCCATTGCTCGAACCGCCGTATCCTTGATTTCATCACTGCAATCATCATAGGGCGTATAGGTCGAGCCTAAATGATACGCTGACAATCCTCCATCGGTTACGCTTCTTTTGAGGATAAGTCGGCACCTGCCGTCAATAACCTCAATCCGTGTCAAATATCCATATTCGGGTTTGATGTATTCCTCCGCAATAAATTGTATATCCGGCACATCTTTCATACACTGCGTAAGCTGTGATTTATAGTCATTTAACTTAAAAAAAGCTGCACAAGGCATCGCTGAAACGAATCATTGAATTGTAAGGTTTCACGAAGTTTTCTCTTAAACCAAGCCCACTTTTTTTCAATTGGATTACCAGGCGCGGCTAGAGCGACCGTTTCGACACCATAACTCGACGAATCACTTTTATTATCCCCTTGATCACTATTCGCGACGGTAATCACATTGTCCAATTCGCGGGCATAGCTGGCAGGATAGAGGGGCTCAAAATCAATATCATTTCTATCATTTGCGGCACCTGCGACCACCAATCCACCGAAGTTGCCGAATGTTTCAATTTCCTCCTTTAGAGCCTGAAGTTCTTCTGTAGTAGCGTTTCGATAAACAAAACTCATATTAACAATTGGAATCCCATTGTTTCTTGCATATTTAAGTGCTTCAATGGTAGCAGATGATCCTCCACCTATGACTTTCATGGGGACAAGAGTCGCATATGTCCAGTTGACGCCGGCTACACCGATTTCGTTGTTTCCGACCGCACCGATGATTCCTGCAACATGCGTTCCATGCCCGTCCCAATCCTTTACCGTATCATTTAGGATAAAGCTTTTCATAAGTTCATTTTCCATATTATCCGCTAAATCCTCATGCGGAATAAAGTCACCAAACGAAAATTCTCCGTGAATGCCAGTGTCCAGTACGCCAACGCGAACTCTCTTGTTCCCAATATCAATTCCCCATGTGTCAGGTGCCTCTATACGCATCATTCCCCATTGACGGTCAAAGAAAAAATCATTCGGAAAGGGATCGTCGGAGACCGCATTAATGGTTCCGATGCAGTTCGGTTCAGCATATTCGACATTTGGATTTTCTCTTAATAGATTGATTGCATCCAGTACGCCCTGCTTGGTTTCTTCCGTCAGACTAAGGAGTAAAAGCTGTCTTTTTGCATCACTATCATTTTCAGAAATATTCCTGATCCCCGCAATCTCCACTCCCGGAAAGACACTGCTACTAGGTGTGGAAGAAATCGCCCAGCTTTCCTCCATGCCCACAAGAACCTCGCCGGGCACAAAATCCACAACTCTATATTTTAACATGCTATTAAGATTAAGCCGACCGCCGGTGGACACATAGTTCTCCAGCCCTGGAATGACATCTACGCTGTTCAGGACTGCTTCTTTCATTTGTGCCGTTATATAATCGGGACGATAGGCTTTTAACAGTGCTGCCGCGCCCGAGACATGCGCCGCGGCCATGGATGTCCCGCTTTGAAGGGAATGGCCGCCATTCCCTTCCGTGCTGAAAATATCCTCGCCCGGCGCGGTTAGGTGGACGTACTCTCGGCTATAATTTGACCATGTGCTAATTTCATCTGCCCGATTGCTGCTTGCGACGACAATCATGTTGTCACATTCGAGAGAAAAACCGGCGGGATATTCCACACCATTGTTGCCATCATTGCCAGCGGCCGCGACTACCAATCCGTTGAAATTATCAATGGCCGTTTTTACACTTTGAAGCCCTGTGGATGTGGAGCCCGGAAAGTGAAAGCTCATATTCACAACGGAAATACCAAGTTCTTCCGCGTCAACAAGGGCATCAATTACAGCGGCGGCAGTCAATGGATAATAATATCCCGCGACTTTTAAAGGAACAAGCGTTACATTCCAATTGACGCCGGCTATACCCGTCTCGTTGTTTCCGACCGCGCCAATGATTCCCGATACATGTGTTCCGTGATAGTCCCAATAATCATCATAGGGGTCATCATGTCCCTCTGCATAGTTATACCCGTAGCCAGATCTATGTTGCTGGCTAAATCCCCATGGTCATAATATACGCCCGAATCAATAACCCCGACGAGAACATCAGCGCTTCCGGTTTCGATATCCCATGCATCCGGCGCTCCTATCCGTCGCATGTTCCACTGATCCATTTTGGAATAAACAGGATTATGCTGGTAATTGAAGTAAGGATGGTTGGAAGTACTGAAATCAAAGTACGGATCATTGGGAATAGCATCAAAGGTTCCGATATAGTTTGGCTCGGCATATTCAACATTCGGGTTTGCGTTTAATGCCTCAATGGCGTTCTCTACGGCCTGTTCTGTCTTTTCCTCCAGGGAAAGGAGCAGAATTTCACTTTTGGCAGGGGCTTCATTTGTAGTGTTGCCATTCGCGCTCTCCGCTTGTGCCTGTGCCAGTTCTTCAATCTCGGCGACATTTACGCCAGAAAAAGAGACCTTGGGCAATGAAGAGGAGCCGGAACTGGCATAGTCCGAAGAAGGGTCTTTCAGGCAAACAATGACCTGGCCGGGTACGAATTTTGCGTTATTTTTCCATTTTGTTCCATAGTAGCGGAAGCAGAAAAAAAGAAGCTGCCGAATGCGCTGAATACGATAAGGATGGCCAGCAAGATTCCAAGGTGCTTTTTAAACCGATTCATTTTGTATTCCCCTTCATTAATCAATAATAATCAAAAATAAATAATTCATTTAAAGCTCTATAAATCCCCGTTTTTTATTTTGGCGATTATAAAGCAATCAATATTTTTCACATACAACTTATCCAGACATAAATTGATTCAATAATAACTTTTATGATATATTATCATAAAAGTCAAGTAAACTCAAGCAATAAAACACAAAATGTGACTTTACAAATACTAGTAAATAGTCTATACTGAAATTATAGTATGGTGTGTAAATGTTTTGCACGGACAGGCATATCATTTTGGAGGGATGAAGGTTGAAACAAAACACAGCAGCCCCGCGCTAAAAAGGGGCAAAGCAAAGCAGACCGCCGAAAGCAGTCAAGATTTCAAATTTCAATAGGCTGTTATTCGATGGAAGTTATCGGATCTGAAATGATAAACCCTTTGGAAC
>JAVBNA010000003.1:0-64919 GCA_031551875.1 Oscillospiraceae bacterium
TCGGTTTTTGGAGCATTGTCAAGGCCGGCGCAGCCGTACATTTAGCCTTGACAATACGAGAAAAAGCGATTACGCAAGTTTTTGGGCGAAAGTCTAAGGAAATTGGCGCTAAATTTTCATTTTAACTTTACAGAGCCTTTAATATAATAGATTTAGTATTCCCATAAAATGGCTCCGGCGGTCAGCCCGCCGCCAAATCCGGTCAAAATCATTTTGTCGCCCCGTTTGAGCTTGCCGCTTTGGAACAGCTCGTCAAGGGCAATGGCCACGCTGGCCGCCGACGTGTTGCCGTATTTGTCGATGTTGATGACTGTCTTTTCAGGGGCGAAGCCCAGCTTGGACAGGGCAAAGTTGATGATTCGGATGTTGGCCTGGTGGGGCACCAGCCACTGAATGTTCTCCGCCGTCAGCCGTGCGTCGTCCAGCACTTTTTTGACCGCCCGGCACAGCGCCGTCACCGCAAACTTGAACACCGCCTTGCCGTTCATTTCCACAAAGTGCTTCTTGTCCCTGCGCTTGTGGAAGGGCGTGTCACCGAAGGGGGCAGGTGCGAAGAGCACCTTGTCTCTATCGCTGACGCCCTCAAGGTGGGCAGCGAGGAAATCCCCGCCCGCGTCGGCCTGTAAGAGCGCCGCACCCGCGCCGTCGCCGAAGAGCACACAGGTGCCCCGGTCGGTCCAGTCGGTCACCTTGGACAGCGCCTCCGCGCCGATCACCAGCACGTTTTTATACCCCATGGTCTGCATCAGTCCCCGCGCCGTACACAGCGCATAAATGAAGCCAGTGCAGGCAGCGTTTAAGTCAAAGGCCACGCAGCTGTCAAGCCCCAGCCGTTCACGCACCGCACCTGCCGCAGAAGGAACCAGCGTTTCGGGGGTGAACGTGGCCGCGACGATCAGGTCGAGCGCCTGTGCGTCCAGCTTAGCGCGGTCGAGCGCCTGCCTACCCGCCTGTGTCATTAGGTCGGTGAGCGTCTCGCCGGACAGAACCCGGCGCTGTGCGATGCCGCTGCGCTCCTTGATCCACTGGTCGTTGGTGTCCACCATGCCCGCGAGGTCGCCATTTGTTAGAACTTTCTGAGGCAGCGCGCTGCCGGTGGAGAGAAGGGATATTTTCAAAACACACGCCCACTTTCATTTTGATAGTCAAATAGTTTGACATTCAAATTATTTGCATTATACAACTATTTTTGCCGATTGTCAATTGCTTAACACAGCTTTTCTATTGGGAGACAGCTCCGTAACCTCCGCCTTTGGCAGGAAAAATCAAGGGAATCTTTTATTTACCCTACCCCGCAGCCCTTGCGAAAAGACGGGAAGTATGCTACACTTTTTGAGAACATTCCGAAGAAGGAAAGGAACTTGTCTGATGACTATACAGATCGCACTGTCCTGGGGGATGTATCTTCTGGTCATGGCCTCAGGCGTGGTCATGATACGGTGGGCACAGTCGCTTTACAAGGCGGGCTCCAAACAGTATTGGTGGATTCTTGGCGGTTTATTTCTCCTGCTTGCGCTGCCCATCATGCTGCGGGGGGAGACAGTGGGCTTTGACACCCACGAATACACCGAATACTACCGCTATTACCTCAGGGAGGGAAGCCTGGATTTCCGTGACAACATTGAGCCGATCTACGAGATTCTGGTGCGGCTTTCGGTCTATGTCGGGAGCCCGCAGATTGTCTTTGCAGTGTCGGGAGCGGCCACAATTCTTTTCATGCTTGCGGGCATCTGGTGGCTGCGCGATCAAATGGAGCTCGGGCTGGTCATGTTTTTGTACCTGTGCTTTTTCTATCTCCAGACCTACAACGTCGTGCGTCAGTGCTTCTCGGTGGCGATCATTTTCTTTGCCCTGCGCTTTATCAGCGAACGGCGTTTTATCCTCTACGCACTCTTTGTGTATGTGGCCTATCTGATGCATTCCTCGGCCATCATCGCTTTGCTGCTCTACCCGCTCGCGGCGGCAAAGCTGTCCCCCAGAGCGCGCAAGCTGCTGTGCATTCTGGCGGCCGGGTCGGTGCTGATCACGGTCAGTCCCTACCTCGTGCCGCTGCTCGAGCTTGTGACACAGATCAGCGTCTTCTCTGCCTATAAACAGCACCTCAATTGGGGTGAGGTGAACATTGGATCGTCGTGGCTGCTGCGCGGGGTGCTGATTTTCGGCGCAATATTTCTGTCGGACAGCTTCACCACGAAGGAAAACACAAAAAGTCCCGCCCTCTTTGCGACCGCCCTGTCGCTTCCGCTTCTGGTGGTGAACTACCTCATCCCGCCCATCGGACGCGCGGGTGCGTATTTTTCCATTTTTAACATCATTACATTTGCATCCTTCGCCTCGCGCAAATCGGAAAAGACCTTTCTGCCGAAGCTCGAGAACACCGTGATCGTGGTGTTCGCGCTTGCAACCTTTCTGTTGTCGCTCTATTCGGACGGGCTTGAGCTCATCCCCTATACGTTTTTTTGGGCATAAAATGATGCCGGACTCTTGACAAAAGAAAATCCCCGGCCTATAATGAAGCCAAACTGAATACTTTCTAAGCAAAGACTGTGACGGGAACAAGACACATCCCGCACCGCTTCAGAGAGCCGGCGGCTGGTGTAAGCCGGCGCGTGCGCATGTGTGTATAGCTCATCTCCGAGTCGCTCATTCGAAGCTTTGGCGTTCTTTTTCCGCGCTCCGGCGTTATCGTCGGTCGGCATACAGATGTATTGCCTTCCTCCTCTGCCTTGGATCGCGAAAAAAGCCCGGCCAAATCTAAAAAAAGCCCCCGGTGTTTACGCCGGCAGGCGGTTAGAAAAGCATAAAATGAGACGGTTGGCCGCGTTAGAGGCCAGGCCTTGTCGGAGGCTGAACGAGGGTCAGGAAACTGACTGAATTTGGGTGGTACCGCGTGGATATTTTATCCTCGCCCCGATTCCGGGGCGGGGATTTTTTGTGGGATTTTCCCTTTGCCCCGGCCGACAAAAATTATATTTTTGAAAGGGGCAAAAACCTATGAAAACCGGCTTTAAGAAGTACATTCCCTTCACACCAATCGCGCTGCCCGACCGGCAGTGGCCGGGTCATGTGGCAAACGCCGCGCCCATCTGGTGCAGCGTCGACCTGCGAGACGGCAACCAGGCGCTTGTTGACCCGATGAACCTTGAGGAAAAAATCGAGATGTTCAAAACGATTGTGGAGGTGGGCTTCAAGGAGATTGAGGTGGGCTTCCCGTCGGCGTCACAGACCGAGTATGACATCCTCCGGGCGCTGATCGACCGCGGCCTGATCCCGGACGACGTGACCATCCAGGTACTGGTGCAGGCGCGCGAGCATCTGATCCGTAAGACCTTTGACGCGATTCAGGGTGCGAAAAACGTCATCGTCCATTTCTATAACTCCACCTCCACCCTCCAGCGCAAGGTGGTGTTCAAAACCGATATGGCGGGCGTGATTGACATCGCCGTGCAGGGCGCGGAGCTCGTGTATGCGCTCGCGCAGGAGCAGGCGGGGTCGGGCATGAGCATCCGCTTTGAGTATTCGCCCGAGAGTTTTTCGGGCACTGAAATTGACAACGCGGTGGAGATCTGTGCCCGGGTGATGGAGGCGCTGCACGCGACAAAGGAAAACCCGGTGATCCTCAACCTGCCCTCCACCGTCCAGCTGAGCACCCCCAATCACTTCGCCGATCAGGTGGAATATTTCTGCCGCCATTTGCCGAACCGTGAAGCGGCGATCGTCGGCGTCCACCCCCACAACGACCGCGGCACCGGCGTCAGCGACGCCGAGCTGGCCATGCTGGCGGGGGCGCAGCGCATTGAGGGCACGCTGTTCGGAAACGGCGAACGCACAGGCAACGTGGACATTGTCACAGTCGCCCTCAACCTCTTTACCCAGGGCGTCGACCCGAAGCTGGACTTCTCTGACATCAACCGTCTGCGCGACGTGTATGAGCGCTGTACCAAAATGAAGATTCACGAGCGCCAGCCCTACGTGGGCGAGCTTGTGTTCACCGCGTTTTCCGGCTCCCATCAGGACGCGATCAACAAGGGCGTGGCCTACATGAAGGAGAGCGGCACCGAATACTGGGAGGTGCCCTACCTGCCCATCGACCCCGCCGACCTGGGACGTCAGTATGAGCCCATCATCCGCATCAACAGCCAGTCGGGCAAGGGCGGCGCTGCCTTTGTCATGCAGCAGTCCTACGGCTTCAACCTGCCCAAGGTGATGCACCCAGAGTTCGGCGTAACCGTCAAGGCAGAAGCCGACCGTGTGGGCACCGAGCTGGGCGCCGGGGACATCATGGAGCTGTTCAAGCGGGAGTATATCAACCTGAAATCGCCCTACAGACTGTCCAAGCATAACATCGAGGAGTCGGGTGAAAACGGCAATTCGGAGGTTATCTTCAAAGGAAGCCTTCAGAAGGGCGGGCAGGAGATCCCGGTCACCGGGCACGGCAACGGCCCAATCGACGCCTTCTTCAACGCGATCACCCCGCTGGGGCTGCCCGAGCTTCACTTTGTCGCCTATCATGAGCACGCGATTTCCTCCGGCTCGGACGCCAAGGCGGTTGCCTATATCGAACTGAGGGATGGAAACGGAAAGCAGTTTTTCGGCGTGGGCATTGAGTCGAACATCAACATTGCCTCCATCAAGGGCGTGATCTCGGCGATCAACCGCAAGCTGAACGCGTAAAAAAGGATAAGAGAAAGCAGGTTTGGGATTTCCCAAACCTGCTTTTTACAGAAAATGTTGATGCTGTGGACATTGAATCACTCACCTACTATTATCTCTAATATACAGAATGGATTTTACCTCGTTTAAATCAATCTCATTATGTACTGAAAATGGAACTGAAATGCCTTCCATATAAACCTTAGCATCTTTAATCAGTTCTTTGCTTTTCTTCCCGATATCTGCGCTAAGAACCTTTTCTCTGACACTTTCACCCATATTGACTGTTGCGATAAAATAGTTATCACATGGTAAAAGGAATAGCAGATTGCGTTTTTCACTTGCTATTTTCAAGCACCATCCAGATTTTTTACTGTAAAATTTCCATTCGGATTCTATTGTGCCATACTGTTCTTTCAAATAACCTATAACGTCTTGCCACAATGCAAAGTTTAAATGAAGCGCTTGTTTTACCATTTCATCAATCGGTTCTTGTTCTTTGCTAACAAATACTCCTATTGCCATATTAGATTGCCTCCTACAAAAAATATAAATTTTCTTTTAATTGATTATATGGCCTGCCACAGCAAAAATCCCAGCGGAAAGAGAACCCTCTTTCCGCTGGGATCATACGTTGTTACTTAATCACCTTCGCGGCCTGGCTGAACCGGTATTCAATCAGCTCGGAGCACATGGCGGGGTCGGACACCACGACCACGCGGGTGGCTTCGGTGTACTTGACCTGAAAACCGAGGCTCTGGCTGACCGCGCGGATGGGGATATAGATGCGGCCGTCCTTGAGCGCGGGCGCACAATCGATGGCGGACGTGGCTGTCTTGCCGTTTTGGTCGGTGACCGTTATGGACTTTTTGCCCACTTGGAAGAGTACCTTTTTCTTGCCGTAGGTGACCGTGACCGGCTTGGAGTTGCTCGTCCACGTCACCGAGGCGCCCATCCCCTTATTGACAAAGCGCAGGGGGATCATTGTGCGGCTGTTCGTAATATAGGGCTTGGCGGAGTCGGTGTCGATGGTGGTTTTTGTGCCGTTTGCTATGGCGGTTCGATACCCGACGCGCAGGGAGACATATTTATTGTCCACGATGATCAGCACCTGCACGGTCTTGCCCGCGCTGTTCGTAACCGTGACCGCCGTGCTGCCCCGCTTGATTGCGGTGACCACGCCGTTTTCGTCCACCGTGGCAACCTTGGGGTTCTTGGAGGTATAGCCGGTGACCGGGTTTGGTGACGTCACCTTGATCTGCTCGCTTTTGCCGACGCCCAGGTCGATGACCGGGTTCGAGGCCGAGAAGGGTTCGGTCACCGTGATGGTGATGCTCTTCGAGTTGGAGGGTGTTTTTTCTGTGCCTGCCACAAATTTGACCGTGTATTTCCCGGCGGTTTCGAAGGTCATCGGGATGGTCCAGGTGTAGGTGCTTGTCCCGCGCGTAAAGCCAGAGGTGAGTGTTTTGTTCAGAGTACCGTTGAGATAAACCCGCATGGTCTCGTCGTTGATGCCGGTGACCACGGTGAAGTTGACCTTGGCGCCGGGCGCAACCGATGTGGCCGAAGCCTTGGCTGAGACAATGCGGTAGATGTTCTGCACCTTAATCTTGCTCTCAGAGAAGTTGCCGTCCGGCTCAGACGCCGTAATGGTCACTTCGCCCTCTTTGACGCCGGTGACCAGGCCCTTGCTTGACACAGTCGCAATGCTTGTGTCAGAGCTTGTCCAGGTGATTTTCGCATCCTTGTTGTTGGAGGTGGCGGTCAGCTGAAAGGTTTTGCCCAGCCGCACAAACGCAAGCTTTTTGTCGATGCACACCGAGGTGACGTCAGGATCGTTAACGAGCTTTCCGTCGGTGCCGAAGTCCCAGGTCGCGCCGTCAAAGGTCTGCTTGCCCGTACGCATTTTGCCGTCGGAGCCGTAGTAACGGTTCTCGTACCAGCCCTGTACATACTCTTTGTCGACATAGCGGTATTTCGCGCCGTTTATCGTGTAATAGCCATTTGTATCGGTGGGGTAGGACATCTGCTTGTAGTAGCACCAGTTGGTCCACGAGCGCTCATGCAGATTGGTCTCGACGACGCCGTAGGCCGTGCCGCGCGCCTCAATGACCTTGCCGTTGCCGACATAGACGCCGATGTGGCCTTCCTTCCAGACCAGAACGCCGTGCGTTTCGGGAATGGTGGTGATGTCGCCCTTTTTGCTGGCTTCGCTGTATGTAGAGTTGGCGCCCTTATCGGTGGAGGAATTGTATACCGGGCCGTTTTTGCTGTTGTCCCACCAGATGTAGCTTTTCATCAGCCCGATGCAGTCGGCCACCCGGCGGCCGATCCACTGCTTGGCGTGCTGGTAGACTGTGCGCCCGTCGTACAGCTTGCTGTTGTACACCGAGGGGTACTGCTTGGCCTTGGCGTCCAGCAGGGACTGTGTGCCCATCTGGCCGTAGGAGCCGTAAAAGTAGCCCCACTCTTCATCGAGCGCCTTGCGCGCGTGCCCGACGAGGCCGGTGTTGGTCGGGTTGGACACCGCCTGCGCGGGCACCCATGTTGTGCAGACAAGAAGTCCTGTCAGCACGGCGCTGAGACACAGCGCCGTAAGCTGCTTTCCAAATCGTTTCACTTGAGTATCCTCCTGCTTCTCTTTCCGGTGTTTCATACATGCGCACGGATTATGTACGCCTAAATGTGACAATATTGTAACACTTTTTCAGAGATGGGGCAAGCCTGAAATGCTGAAAAGCTGTTTTTGTAATATTTTAATGGATTCATTTTAAAAGAGAGAAGGGCTATTGCCCTGGGTTTCGGCATATAAATAGGGAGCGGAGGAGGAGAAGCTATGAGCCTGGTTTCGGTTCCCTACCGACGGGAGGACGCGGTGCGCTATGCGCGGACGTGGGCGTTTGCCCGCAATCCCGCCTACCTGAACTTTGACCCCTACGGCGGTGACTGCACCAACTTCATCTCCCAGTGCGTCTACGCCGGCGGGGGCGTGATGAATTATACAAAGGACACCGGCTGGTATTACCGATCCCCCGAAGACCGGGCGGCGGCGTGGACGGGCGTGGAGTACCTGTACACCTTTCTGGTGAACAAGCGGGGGGGTGGCCCCTGGGGACATCCGGTGGCGGTGACGCATGTGGAACCGGGCGACATCGTGCAGCTGGCTTTCGAAGAACAGCGCTTCGGGCACAGCCTCCTGATCACACAAACCGGCGTCATCCCCGACATGTCAAATATTCTGATCTGCGCCCACACATACGATTCCTATGACCGGCCGCTTGACAGCTATGAGTATCTGAAAATCCGCTATCTTAAAATTGTTGACATAAAAAAATAAAACCTTTCGCCAACAAAACCGCCGCGAAAGTGTTATATTAATAGTAACCGTCGCTGACGGGCAGAAAGGAAGTCAGACCATGAAGCCGATCAAAACAATACTTTGCCTCCTGCTTGCCGCTGCGCTCATGCTGAGCGTGCTGGCGGGCTGCGGCGGAGGGACAAAGGATGACGGAGGAGTGAGCAGCATGGGCGAAAAAACAGACGCGGCCCTGCGGGAGCCCAAGTATCCCGACGCCAATCCGGATGGCACGGCCGACAAGCCTGAGCTGAACGCAGAGTTTGTAAGGTCGCTCATCAAATTTTGCGGCGACAGCTCCGCAGAGGTGGCCGCAGGGGTGGACACCGCCGAAAACATGGCCTTCTCACCGGTCAGCCTCTATATGGCACTGGCGATGACCAGCGCGGGCGCCGAAAATGCGACACGCGACCAGATGATGAAAGCCTTCCGCATGGATTCGATGGACAAGGAGACGCTGGCCGACCAGACCCAGAAGCTGTTCCAGAACCTCTATTTTGACACCGACGCGGGCAAGACCTATCTCGCGAACTCGATCTGGGTGGACGACAGCCTGCCGGTCAAAGAGGAGTTCTACAAAACCACCGCGGACAAGTTTTTCGCCCCCGCCTACAACGTGGATTTGCAGGATCGCGCGGCGCAGGAGCGCATCAGCGACTGGGTCAAGGAAAAAACCAACGGCAAGGTCACGCGTAAGGAGCCGGAGGACACGAAAGACTTGGTGATGTCGCTCATCAACGCGATCTATTTCATTGACCAGTGGTCGAGCCAGTTCGATCCCAAGCAGACCAGGGACGATACCTTTACCTGCGCCGAGGGCAAAGAGGTGACTGTGCCCTTTATGCACCAGCTTCTGGAGAGTGCCTATTATTTTAAGGATGACAAGACATATGAAGAAGTTGCCCTGCCCTTCCGCAACGGCTATTCAATGAAATTTTATCTGCCGGTGCAGGGCGTTTCCGCGAACGACCTGCTTTCTAAAAACCTGATCAAGCGCGGCGAAGAAGTGCCGTATGTGTATACTTGGTCTAAAGTGAATCTGAGCCTGCCCAAGTTTGACATCAAGGCAGACATGGATTTGAAGGCAGTGTGTGAAAAGCTAGGGCTCAGTGACGCGTTCGACTCCCAAAAGGCCGACTTTTCCGGCATTTCCAAGAAGCCGGTGTTCATCTCCGACGTGAACCAGTCGGCGGCGGTGACCGTGGACGAAAACGGCTGTGAGGCGGCCGCCTACACCGAGGTGGGCTTGCGCGCGTCCGGCCTGATGGATGAGATCACCGTCGTGGAATTCAACCTCAACCGCCCCTTTGCCTATGAGATTCTCGATGCAAATGATATCCCGCTCTTTTCCGGCGTGGTCAATAACCCGGCGAAATAAAGAGGACTCCGCCGCAAAAATGCGCGTCGGCAAACGGCGCGCGTTTTTTACGTGTAATTGCTCTTCTTCTGCGCACACTATTTCAAAGAGAAAGGTGTGTTTGCCGTGGGAAAAAGAGCGCTCGCCGTGAAAAAAAAGTCCTTTGCCATTTTGATGATCCTGCTGACCCTGTTTTCGGGGGTTACCATTAAAATTTTTGCCCTGACAACGGGCGGTGAGCTGCGTGAGGCCGCGGAGCGCCAGAGCACCGACCGGCTTGACATCGGCGAATACCGCGGCACGATCTACGACTGCAACATGAAGCCGCTGGTCAACCAGACCACACGCTCGGTCGCGGCGGTCGCGGGCGGGAGCCGGGCGGCGGAGATTTTGAGTCGGACGCTGCCCCGGGAGCAGTTTGCGTCGGCGGCCGACCGTATTGCCAAGGGCGTGCCCTTTGCGCTTGTGGTGCCTGAGGGACTGGACACCGGCGGCGTGATCGATGTGTTCCGGACGCCAATACGCTATGAGGAGGATCAGTGCGCCCCCCACGTGATCGGCTACACAAACGGCAGCGGGGACGGTGTGACCGGCGTGGAAAAGGCCTTTGACGACTGGCTCAAGGGTGCCGGCGGGGAGATCAGCATCAGCTATCAGGTGGACGCTTACGGCCGGGCGCTGGCTGAGGGGCGGCAGGTGCACGGCGTGTCCTACAGCGAGGGCGGGCAGGGGGTTGTGCTCACACTGGATGCACGCGTACAGAAAATCGCCGAGGAGGCCGCAAAAGACATAGGAGCGGGGGCGGTGGTCGTGGAGGAGGTTTCCACCGGCGACATCAAGGCGATGGTCAGCATGCCGGGCTTTTCGGTCACCAATGTGGGCGCGGCGCTGGGGGACAAGAGCTCGCCGCTGGTCAACAGGGCGCTCACCGCCTACAACGCCGGATCGGTGTTCAAGCTGATCACGGCGGCGGCGGCGCTCGAAAAGGGCATTTCCTCTGACCTGGCCTTTGACTGCAAGGGCTTTACGACGGTGGCGGGACGGTCTTTTCGATGCAGCAACGAGCGCGGACACGGCATGATGGACATGGAGGACGCGCTCGCCCAGTCGTGCAACCATTACTTCATCAACCTCGCCCAGCGGGTGGGCGCCAAGCCCCTGCGCGAAATGGCCGAGCGGTTCGGGCTGGGGCGGCGGCTGGAGCTTGCGCCCGGCATGTATGCCGCCGGGGGAAGCCTGCCCGATGAGCGGTCGCTGTCCGCGCCCCATGCGCTCGCCAACTTTTCATTCGGGCAGGGAGACCTGATGGTGACCCCGGTGCAAATCTGCTCGGTCATACAGGCTATTGCGAACGGCGGAGACGCTTTGCCGGCGTCGCTTGTGAAGCGAACGGTGGGCAGGGACGGGCAGACCGTGGCCGACTACGCGGAAAAGACGCACACGCCGGTCATTTCTCTGCGCACGGCGCGACTTTTACAAAAATATATGATCCGCTGTGTACAGAGCGGCACCGGACGTCCGGGCACGCCGACCGTCGGCGGCGCGGGCGCCAAGACCGGCACGGCGGAGACCGGCTGGAAAAAGGAAAACGGGGCGTCGGTGGCCCAGGCGTGGTACGCCGGTTTTTACCCGGCGGAGAATCCCCGCTACGCCATCGTTGTGCTGACCGAGGACGGCAACGGCGGTGGCTCGACCTCCGGCCCGGTATTTGGAGCGATTGCCAACGGGATTGCGGATTTGGAATAAACACTTGCGTGTGTCACGCTTTCGTATTATGATAGAGAATACAAAAGGGAAAGAGTGATACAACCATGGACATCGGGATATCCACAGCCTGCTTCTATCCGCTGCAGACCGAGCAGGCGCTGCAACGGGAAGTGGATCTGGGCTTTCACACCTTTGAGGTGTTTTTCAATACGTTCAGCGAACTGCGTCCCGCGTTTCTGGAAGAACTGAAGCAGCGCGCGGGGAATGGACGGTTTGTCTCCATCCACCCCTTTACCTCTGGCTATGAGTCCTACCTGCTGTTCTCGCGTTATGAGCGGCGGTTCGCGGACGGACTGGACTTTTATGAGCACTACTTTGAGGCGGCCAACCGTCTGGGGGCGGACATTCTCGTGATCCACGGGGAAAAAAATATGCCCACCTTCAGTGACGGGGAATATCTCGAACATTTTTACCGTTTGTCCGAGCGGGGGCGCAAATACGGCGTGCGTGTGGCGCAGGAAAACGTCGTGGGACACCGCAGCCAGTCGCCCGCCTTCATCGAAAAAATGCGCACACAGCTCGGAGAAAACGCCTGCTTCGTGCTGGACATCAAGCAGGCGGTGCGGGCGGGGGTCAGCCCCCATGTCATGTGTGACGCGATGGGGCGCGGGCTGATTCACCTGCACTGCAACGACCACAACGGCGAACACGACTGTGTGCTCGCCGGGGAGGGACGCATGGACTTTGAGAAGCTGTTCCGTCAGATGGCGGCGCATGGCTTTGAGGGGGACTGTGTGCTTGAGGTGTACAGCGGCGCGATCCAAGACGACGGCAGCGTCAGGCGTGCGAAAAGCATACTGGAAAAGCACCGTGACGCGGTGTTCGGATAACAAAAACGGGGGGGCGGACAGTTGTCCGCCCCCCCGTTTACAATTTCATCAGTGTCCTGCGGGAAGCCCGGTGAAGCCGAACGCGATGCCGGTCAGGCAGGTATCGTCAAATTGGCTGCCCTTGTACACCTCCTTGATCACAAATTTAAACTTGGTTTCTTTAAACAGTGCGGACTCAACATCAGGCAGCGGAATGTACTGCGGCTTGATGGTGTCCTCAAGCTGGATGTCGCCGTAGTATGTGCCGTCGACGTACAGAGCGAGTGTCTTGACGCGGTTGTTGTTCTTCCAGGTCTCATTGTTTTTCGCATAGCCGTTGACGATGCACAGGCAGTCGTATTGAAAGGGTTTTTGTACGCCCTGCGGAAGCGGCTTTGAAATTTCCAAGAAGTTGTCTGTCTCCTTGATATATTCTTCGTAGTCGTAAAAGGGCTCAATAAGCACTCTGGAGATCTCCACAAATTCTCCAATTCCGTCGCCCGGCACGCCCTCGCACCAGGCGTAGTCGCGTTCGTCATAGTCGAAATCAACCAGAAGGTTTTCAGCGCTGTAAGTAAGCCCGCTTTTATTGGGCAAGGCGGAGGAAGCGATTGCCTTCTGATAGAGTTCGTAGCGGCACCACTCGCTGCAGCCGCCGAAAAAATCATTAAAAAAACCATATTCTTTGCCGTTTGGATCCAGCCATTCCGTGTCCGGGTCATCCTCATTGACATTCATAAACTCCCCGATTTCATAGGGCGTCAGAAGATATACGCCGTCCTTTTTTTCCGGCTTTACGGTGTGGGCCTTGGGATCAGACCGGTTGTAGAGGTCTAAAGGATTTCGTTCGGTGAGCGCCTCCGCCCACTGTTCCTCCGTCCGCTCTGCCTCCGTCCGTACATCCTCCTCGAACCCCATGTCTGCAGCCTCTTCCGGGTCATGTGCCCCGGTATTCGCGGGCGGCCGGGAGGATACGCTGCTCAGGGGCGCCGCGTCGGACGAAAGAGCGGATGCCCCGCCGTCCACCTTGGCGGGAGCCTTTGTACAGCCCGCCAAACCTATCAGTAAACAGCAACCCAGCATCCACGAAATTGTTCTCATTTTCATGTTTCGCGCCTCCATTTTCTGCATTTTTCACTCCCACTATATCCCTCTTTTTTCGTTTCGTCAAACAACAATTCTGTCATATTGGTTACAAAAATTATACCACTTGCACCGATCATGCAGATTGTGGTATAATGGTTCGGAATAAGGGGGGTACACCAGCATGAAATGTCCGTTTTGTTCCCATGAAGAGAGCAAGGTCATCGATTCCCGTCCGACCGACGACGGCGAACGTATCCGCCGCCGGCGCGAGTGTTTGGGCTGCGGCAAACGCTTTACGACCTATGAGGTAATTGAAACCGTTCCGCTGGTCGTCGTGAAAAAGGACAAGTCGCGGGAGGTGTTTGACCGGGACAAGCTGATGAGCGGCATGCTGCGTGCCTGTCAGAAACGTCCGGTTTCGCTTCAGACCCTTTCGGACGCGGTGGATGAGATCGAGATGAAGCTGCAAAACTCGCTCGACCGGGAGATCACCTCGACGGTCATCGGCGAGTACGCGATGGAAAGCCTCAAAAAAATCGATGAAGTCGCCTACGTGCGCTTCGCTTCGGTATACCGGCAGTTTAGAGATCTGGAGACCTTTATGGAGGAGCTGTCCAAGCTGCTCAACGAAAAGTAAGAACCTGTTTTACGAGGAGTTTTGTCGCCCTCTGCCGCGCATTCTGCCGCGGCGGAGGGCGACTTTCGGTAAAGTTGACAACACACGGGAAAAATTGGTATACTATAAGGAATCGATAATGCAAAATAACTGCGGATCGGATGGATGAAGCAATGGTAAAAAGCATGACGGGATACGGGCGCTGTCAGGCCATGGAGGCCGGACGGGACATCACGGTGGAGATCAAGTCGGTCAACCACCGTTACTTTGAATTTTCCTGCCGGACATCGCGCGGCTACGGGTTTCTGGAGGAGCGGCTCAAGGCTGAGCTGCAAAAGCGCGTGTCACGCGGCAAGGTGGATGTTTATGTTTCGGTGAACACGGTGGATGAGCAGGCGGCCGACGTGCTGGTCAACCACGCGCTGGCGGCCGGATATGTCGCGGCGCTTCAGGAGCTGTGCGACCGGTACGCGCTTGAGGACGACATCTCGGTGTCCACCGTTGCCCGCTATGCGGATGTTTTCACGGTGCAGCGCGCGCCCGAAGATGAGGACGAGGTCTGGACGGCGGTGCTTAAAGTGGCGGAGCCGGCCATGGACAGCCTTGTGGGTATGCGCGAGGCCGAGGGTGCCCGTATGCGCGACGACGTGCTCGGACGGGCACAGACCATCCTCTCAATCGTGGACGAGATCGAGAGCAAGACGCCAACGATTCTCGCCGAGTTCCAGGAAAAGCTCAAGGCGCGGCTTGTGGAAATGCTGGGCGACATCAAAATCGACGAGGGGCGTCTGCTGACCGAGGCGGCGATCTTTGCCGACAGGGTGGCGACCGCCGAGGAGACCGTCCGCCTGCGCAGCCACTTCAAGCAGTTTGAAGGGATGCTCAAAACGGACGAGGCGGTGGGGCGCAAGCTTGACTTCATTGTGCAGGAAATGAACCGTGAGGTCAACACGATCGGCTCCAAGGCGCAGGATGCCCGGGTGGCCCATCTGGTGGTCACCATGAAGTCGGAGCTGGAGAAGATTCGTGAGCAGATCCAAAACATCGAATAGTCCGCCGGGAGGAATCTTATGAAGCTAATTAACATCGGGTTCGGAAATATGGTGTCGGCGGAGCGTCTGGTGGCCATTGTCAGCCCCGAGTCGGCGCCCATCAAGCGCATCGTGCAGGACGCCAAGGAGCGCGGTGTGCTGATCGACGCCACCTACGGACGGCGCACCCGCGCGGTGCTGGTCACTGATTCCGACCATGTGGTGCTGTCTGCGCTCCAGCCTGAAACCGTGGCGGGACGATTGGACAGCCGAGAAGATGATCATGCGGAGGAGGCGCTCAATGGGGATGGTTAAAAGGGGTCTTTTGGTGGTGCTTTCGGGGCCGTCAGGCGCGGGGAAAGACACGATTCTTCACGCGCTGATGAAGAGAAACAGCAGTGTGATGCTGTCGATTTCGGCGACAACCCGTCTGCCCCGCGAGGGAGAGATTGACGGCGAGCATTATCATTTCCTGTCCAAGGGGCAGTTTGTGCAGATGATCGCGCGCGACGAGCTGATCGAATACGCCGAATACTGCGGTAATTACTACGGCACCCCCCTTGACGACGTGGAGAACCTGCTGGATCAGGGCCGGGACGTGGTGCTGGAGATTGAGGTGCAGGGCGCAGCGCAGGTCATGAAAAAGCGTCCCGACGCGGTGGGGATTTTTGTGCTGCCCCCTTCGGTGGAGGTGCTCGAAAACCGGCTGCGCCGGCGGGGCACCGAGAGCGAGGCGGTCATACAGAAACGGCTGAACATCGCCCGGGGGGAAATGAAGCAGAGCGTGAACTATCACTATGTGATTTTCAACGGTGAACTGGAGGACGCGGTGGACGAGCTGGACGCCATTCTGAAGGCGGAAAAGCTCCGGGTGCCGCGCATGAGAAAAAATATGGATGAGGTGCTGAAAGAATGTTAAACCCGAAAATTGAGGACGTAGTCAAAGAGTGTCACAGCAGGTATTCCGTGGTTGTCGCCGTGGCGCGCCGCGCCCGGCAGATCGCCGAGGAGCAGGAGCAAAGCCAGGAGAATCTGGTGGAAAAGCCGGTCAACGTTGCGCTCGACGAAATTGCAGAACGCAAGATTGGTATCATTGAACCCGATTTGGAGGACTGACCCGCCCCTTACCCCTGTTCGTAAAGGAGTGATGCAAAATGGGGGAGCGCGTGGCGCAGGTGGCTGTGGCGGGCACAGCCTACCATTTTGACAAGCTCTTTGACTATGCGGTGCCGGACGCGCTCATGGAATCGGCACAGGCGGGATGCCGGGTGCTTGTACCCTTCGGCGGCGGAAACCGCCGGCGGCAGGGTATGATCATCGGGCTGAGGAATAACGCGGAGGTGGAGCGGATCAAACCGATTGCGGCGGTGCTGGATGAAGCGCCGCTTCTTCGTGAGGAGATGCTCTCGCTTGTGCAGTTTCTGCATGACCGGACCTTTTGCACCTACTTCGACGCGGCCAAGGCCATGCTGCCCGCCGGAATTTCTCTGCGCATGGCCGACCGCTATGCCCCGACCAAAGCGCTGCTGGCCGCGGACGACGGCACACTGGAAGACGGGGAGCGGGCGGTCGCCGGAGTGCTGTGCGCGGCGCGCGGCCCGGTTGAGCGGGAAAAGCTTATCAAAGCGCTCAGCCTGTCCCCCGAAAGCGATCTCCTTGAACGCATGACCGGCAAGGGCCTTGTGACGTGTGAGTCCGACCCCATACGCCGCATCTCCGACGCCACCATCCGTATGGTGCGCCTGTGTGCGGAGGAGTTTTCCGATCAGAAGCTCACGCAAAAGCAGCGAGCGGCCTGCGAGTTTTTACAGGAGGCGGGCGGAACCGACGGCGTGTCGCTGGGCGAGCTGTGCTACTTCACCGGCGTGACGCCCGCAGTGGTGGGCGCGCTGGTCAAAAAGGGCATTGTACAGTACAGCGACGAGGAGGCCTACCGCAACCCCTATCGCGACGCGCCTCCCGAACGCGACGAACGGGAGATTGTGCTGACCGGCGCGCAGCAGGAGGTCTACGACGGGCTGCGCATCCTTTTAAAGGCGGGGGAAGCCAAAGCGGCGCTTCTGTACGGCGTGACCGGCAGCGGAAAGACGTCGGTGTTCATGAAGCTGATCGACCGCACACTGGCGCGCGGCGATGGCGTGATTGTTATGGTGCCCGAAATCGCACTGACCCCCCAGACCATCTCCCTGTTCCGCGCGCGGTACGGCGAACGCATCGCGGTGTTTCACAGCGCGCTGTCGCTGGGCGAGCGGCTGGACGAGTGGAAGCGGGTCAAACGCGGCGAAGCGCGCATTGCCGTAGGGACGCGCTCGGCGGTGTTTGCGCCTTTTGACAAAATTGGGCTGATTGTGATGGACGAGGAGCAGGAGCACACCTATAAATCAGAATCCGCCCCCCGCTATCACGCGCGCGACGTGGCCAAATTCCGCTGTATGAAGCACCGGGCGCTGCTACTGCTGTGTTCGGCCACCCCGTCGGTGGAGAGCTTTCAGGCGGCGCAGACCGGCGTATACACCTTGTTTACCCTGCCCGACCGGTACGGTACGGCACAGCTGCCCGACGTGACGGTGGTTGACTTAAACAAAGACCCACCCGTGAACCGCTCGGGCAGCATCAGTGCCCCCCTTCTCGCGGCGCTCGAGAAGAACCTCGCGGCGGGCTTGCAGTCGATTTTGCTGCTCAACCGGCGGGGGTATCATACCTACGCCTCCTGCCGGAAATGCGGGCACGTGCTGACCTGCCCCCAATGCTCGATTTCCATGACCTACCACGCGGTCAGCGGGCGCCTGCTGTGTCATTACTGCGGCCATTCGATCGCAGCAACCGCGCTGTGCCCCGAATGCGGGGAGGAGAGCGTGCGCTACACCGGGCTCGGCACCCAGCGCCTTGAAGAGGAGCTCGCGGGGCTGCTGCCCGCAGCGCGGGTGCTGCGGCTGGACGCGGACACGACCATGTCGCGCTTTGCCCACGAGAAGAAGCTGGCCCTCTTTAAGAGCAGGCAGTACGACATCATGGTGGGCACCCAGATGGTCGCCAAGGGGCTTGACTTCCCCGATGTGACGCTGGTGGGGGTGTTGTCGGCCGACCAGGCGCTGTACAGCGACGACTTCCGCAGCTATGAGCGCGCCTTTTCCCTGCTCACGCAGGTGGTGGGACGATCCGGGCGCGGGGCGCGGAAAGGGCAGGCGGTCATCCAGACCTACACGCCCGAAAACCCGGTAATCCGCATGGCGGCGACACAGGACTATGAAGCTTTTTTTCGCAGTGAAATTCAGGTGCGTGAGGCGCTTTTATACCCGCCGAAAGCGGACATCTGCGTCATCGGCTTTGTGGGCGCCGACCATGGAAAGGTGGAGACGGTGTCAAAGGCGTTTTTTGACAGGCTGCGCGGCTGTCTGGCGGAAAAGTATGCCGACCTGCCCCTGCGTATCCTGCGGCCGATGCCGGCGGCGGTGGTCAAGGTCAGCGGCAAGTACCGCTACAAAATGACCATGAAGTGCGTGAACAGCATTCGGTTCAGAGCCTGCATCGCCGAGATGCTGGCGCTGTTTGGAAAAGAAAAACAATATGAGGATGTGACCGTTTTTGCGGACATGAATCCGGAATATATTCTATAATAAGGTATACACTGACCCGAAAGGAGCCAAGGTAATGGCAATACGAAACATTGTGAAGGTCGGGGACGAAATCCTCACGAAGAAATGCCGTCCCGTAACAAAATATGACGAACGGCTGCATGAGCTGATTGATGACATGATGGAAACCATGAAGTCGGCCGACGGCGTCGGGTTGGCCGCCTGTCAGGTGGGCATCCTGCGCCGCATTGTCACGATCGACATCGGGGAAGGGCCGGTTGCGCTGGTCAACCCTGAAATTGTCGAGGAGAGCGGCGAGCAGCGGGCGGTGGAGGGCTGTCTGTCCTGTCCGGGACAGTACGGCTATACCCTGCGCCCCATGAAGGTCAAGGCAAAAGCACAGGATCGTGACGGCAACTGGTTTGAAATCGAGGGCGAAGCTCTGATTGCCCGCGCCATCTGCCATGAGCTTGACCACCTCGACGGGGTGATGTTCCTGGAGCATGTGGTGGAATTCCTCGAGGCCGACAACAGCGACGACGATCAGGGCGAAGAGGCGGAAAAAATATGAGAATCGTGTTTATGGGCACGCCCGATTTTGCCGTCCCGTCGCTGGAGGCGCTGCTTGCGGAGGGACATGAGGTGTGTGCGGTCTATACCCAGCCCGACAAGCCGGTGGGGCGCAAGCAAATTTTAACCCCGCCGCCGGTCAAGGCGTACGCAGCCCAAAAGGGCATCCCGGTCTGCCAGCCCGCAACCCTGCGCGACGCATCGGTACAGCAGGGACTGGCTGAGCTTGCCCCCGAACTGATCGTGGTGGTGGCCTACGGGAAGCTTTTGCCGGGAGAGGTGCTCAGACTGCCCCGCTATGGCTGTATCAACGTGCACGGCTCGGTGCTGCCCAAATACCGGGGCGCCGCGCCCATTCAGTGGACGGTCATAAACGGCGAGGACACCGCCGGCGTGACGGTCATGCAGATGGATGAGGGGCTGGACACGGGTGACATGCTCTATGTGCACACCACCCCGGTTGACCCCGACGAAACATCGGGCGCGCTGTATGAACGGCTGTCACGCATCGGTGCGCAGGCGCTTACTGAAACGCTTGAGCCGCTTCAGGCGGGCACACTGACGCCTCAAAAGCAGGACAGCGCACAGGCGTCCCACGCGCCCATGCTGACGAAAGCGCTTTCGCCCATCGACTGGTCACGCGCCGCGCGAGACATCCACAACCAGGTGCGCGGGCTCCAGCCCTGGCCGGTCGCCCAGACCGCATGGAACGGAAAAACGCTCAAGCTTCACCGCACCGCCCTGCCCCGCACGCAGGCGGACAAGCCCGGCGCCGCGCCGGGCGAGGTGACCTGCATACAGCCGCTGACCGTGCAGTGCGGGACGGGAACGTTACAACTGCTTGAGGTGCAGCTCGAAGGGGGCAAACGGATGAATACGGCCGATTTTCTGCGGGGCAACCGCATGGAAACCGGCATGTTGTTTCGCTAGAAAGGGAGGTTTACCATGCCATTTTTTTACGGTGACATTTATTATCTGATTCTGGTTGTGCCCGCGCTGATTATTTCGATGATCGCGCAGTTTAAGGTGCGCTCTACGTTCAGCAAGTACTCCAAAATCCCCGCCCGCAGCGGGCAGACGGGCACAACGGCGGCGCAAATGGTCATGAGCCGCAACGGCGTGCGCGGCGTGAACATTGTCCCGGTTCCGGGCAGCATGACCGACCATTACGACCCGCGCGACAACTCGATCTCCCTGTCTGAGCCGGTTATCCACAGTGGCTCGATTGCGGCGGTGGGCGTCGCCGCGCACGAGGCCGGGCACGCTTCCCAGTACGCCGCCCGCTACGCCCCCATCAAGGTGCGCAATGCCATTTTGCCGGTGGCGCAGTTTTCGCAGACAGTTTCATGGATTCTGGTTCTTCTGGGGCTTTTTCTGCCGGTACAATACAGATTTTTCCTGACCATTGGCATCATCCTCTTTTCCGCCGTTGTGCTCTTTCAACTGGTTACCCTTCCGGTTGAATTTGACGCGAGCCGACGGGCGGTCAAGGCGCTCGCCGAGTCGGGCTACTATACGGACGAGGAAATGAAGGGCGTCAAAAGCGTGCTCACCGCCGCCGCGATGACCTATGTGGCGGGCGCCTTACTGGCAATTGCCCAGCTTGCGCGCCTGCTTCTGCTTTCGGGCCGCCGGAATGGCCGATGAGCGACCCGCGGCGTGTGGCTGTGCAGGCGCTTTACACCCTGCACAAGAACGACGGCTATTCAAACCTGGTGCTCGACCGCGCAATGGAGCGCGCCGCGCTGCCCCCGCGTGACCGGGCGCTGACGGCGGCGCTCTTTTACGGCGTGCTCGAGCGGCGCATCACAGTGGACTATATTCTCGGTAAATTCGTGAACCGGAGTCTTGACCGTCTGCCGCCCATGGTGCTTGAAATTTTGCGCATCGGGGTGTACCAGCTCTATTTCATGCGAAAAATTCCTGAGGCGGCGGCGGTGGACGAAGCGGTCAAGCTGTGCAGAGCGCTCGCATACGACGCGCACGCGGCGTTTGTCAACGGCGTGCTGCGCACCGCTGCCCGCGAGCGCAAAAACCTGCGCTATCCCAATGAAAAGACCGCGCGGCTTAAATTTCTGTCGGTCAAGCATTCCTGTCCAGAAGAATTGATCTCCTTTTGGCAGAGCGCCTACGGCGAGGCGCACACTGAGGGGCTTCTGGGGGCTTCGTTGGGCCGTCCGCCGCTGACCGTCCGGGTCAACACACTGAAAACCACCGCCGGCGCGCTCATTGAATCGCTTGCGGCGGAGGGCATTGAGGCGCGCCGGCCGGACATCCTGCCCCACGCGCTCATCCTTTCAGATACGGCGTCACTCGCACGGACAAAGGCTTATCAGGACGGGCTGTTCCATGTGCAGGATCTTGCGTCCCAGCTGTGCTGTGAGGCGCTGGGCGCGCAGCCGGGGGAGACGGTCTATGACGTGTGCGCCGCGCCGGGCGGCAAAAGCTTTACCACCGCACAGCGCATGGAAAACAGGGGCGTCCTGCGCGCATTTGACCTCTATGACCAGAAGGTGGCGCTGATGGCAACCGGCGCCGAGCGGCTGGGGCTGACCAGCCTGACCGCGCAGAAGCGGGATGCGGCCGCAAAGGGGGAGGCGCTGCCTCCCGCCGACCGGGTGCTGTGCGACCTGCCCTGCTCGGGGCTGGGCGTCATCCGGCGCAAGCCCGAAATCAAGTATAAATCAATTTCAGAATTTGATGAATTGCCCGCCCTTCAGCTGTCCATACTGATAAATACGGCCCCTCTTGTCAAACCGGGCGGCCGTCTGCTCTACTCCACCTGTACGCTCAGCCCCGCCGAAAACCACAGTGTGGCCGAAGCCTTTCGTGCGGCGTGTCCGGCGTTTGCGCCCGAACCGCTGCGGTTGCCCGGGAGCTGTGAATGGGCGGTGGACGAGCTTGCGCACGAGCGGACACTGCTGCCCCATATACACGGAACCGACGGGTTTTTCATGGCGGGCTTTCGGAAAGGAGGGTGATTTCCATGTGCCGGCAGGACATCAAGTCGATGACGCTTCCCGAGATTTCCGGGGACTTTTCCGCGCAGGAGCTGCCCTCCTACCGTGCGGGGCAGGTCTTTTCCTGGCTCGCAAAAGGGGCGCGGGATTTTGAGGAAATGAGCAATCTGCCCGCATCCCTGCGGGAGGTTCTCAAAAAAAAATATTACATATCTGTTGCAAATCTTGAAAAAAAGTGGAATTCCGCGTATGATAGAACTATTAAGTATCTTTTTACCTTTCCCGACAGTACCGCGGTCGAGTCGGTGCTCATGGAATATAAGCACGGGCACTCCCAGTGCATCTCCACACAGGCGGGCTGCCGCATGGGCTGCACCTTTTGCGCGACGGGGATGGACGGGCTGTCCCGCAACCTGACGGCGGGGGAAATGCTCGCCCAGATTGAAGCGGCCCAGCGGGACGCCGGTGTGCGCGTCTCCAACCTCGTGCTCATGGGGATGGGAGAGCCGCTCGACAACTATGACAACGTGCTGCGCTTTCTGCGCCTGGTTTCCGAGGGGGAGGGACTGTGCATCGGCATGCGGCACATCTCGCTTTCCACCTGCGGTCTGGTTCCGCGCATCTATGACCTGATGGCCGAGAAGCTCCAGCTGACCCTTTCAGTCTCGCTGCACGCCCCGAACGACGAGCTGCGCAGCGCGATGATGCCGATTGGTAAAAAATACGGGGTGGACGAGCTGCTCACCGCCTGCGGCGATTATGCTCGGGTGACCGGGCGGCGCATCTCCTTTGAGTATGCCATGATCGACAGGGTGAACGACACCGACGCCTGTGCGCGCGAGCTGTCGGGCAAGCTGAGGGGCATGCTCTGCCACCTCAATTTGATCCCGGTCAACGCCGTGGAGGGCGGCAAATTTATAAAAAGCAAAAAGGAGCGTCTTGAACGCTTTTGCGATATCATTTCCCGGGCGGGCATTCCCTGCACGGTAAGGCGCACCCTGGGCGCCGACATTGAGGCGTCCTGCGGGCAGCTGCGGCGGCGTGCACAGCAACAGGGCAAGGAGGGACAGACTTGAATATATACGGCAAAACCGACATAGGCTTAGTACGGGAAACCAACCAGGATGCCTACGCGTCCTGCGCGGTGACCGAGGACGTGCTCTGGGCGGTGGTGTGTGACGGCATGGGCGGCGCAAACGGCGGCAACATCGCAGCCGAAATTGCGGTCAACCGCATTGCCGAGCAGATGCAGAGCGGTGTGCGTCCGGGCATGAAGGAGCAATCGGTGCAAAGCCTGATGATCGGCGCGATCGAAAACGCGAACTTGAGCATTTACCGCCGGGCGGCGGAGGAGCCCGAGCTCACGGGCATGGGAACCACGGTGGTGCTCGCGCTTGTGCTGGGAAACAGGGGCTATGTGGCTCATGTAGGCGACAGCCGGGCGTATCTGATTTCTCCGCACGCGTGCATGCAGATCACCACCGACCATTCCATGGTACAAATGATGGTGGAACTGGGCAAGATAACCGAGGACGAGGCCCGCATCCACCCCAACAAAAATGTCATCACCCGCGCGCTGGGCATAGAGGCGCACGTGGATGTCGACTATAAGTCATATGCCCACGCGGAGGACGAGATTCTCCTGCTCTGCTCCGACGGTCTTACGAACTTCCTGGGAGCGGAGGAGATCGCCGGGATCACGCTCGGCCATGAACTGAGCAGCGTACCCGGACTTTTGGTGGAACGAGCCAATCAGGGCGGCGGCGGAGACAACATCACCGCTGTCGTGATCGGAAGGAATTAGGAGGTGCCAACGCGATGGACAAATACGTCGGCAAGAAAATAGACGGCCGCTACGAAATACAGGAAATCATCGGCATCGGCGGGATGGCGGTGGTGTACAAGGCCTATGACAGCATCGACGACCGCGTGGTCGCGGTGAAGATTCTCAAGGACGAGTTTCTCTCCAACGATGAATTTATCCGGCGCTTCAAAAACGAATCCAAGGCGATCTCCATCCTGTCACACCCCAACATCGTCAAGGTGTATGACGTCAGCTTCGGCGACCGCATTCAGTATATCGTCATGGAATACATCGACGGCATCACCCTCAAGGAGTACATCAGCCAGCAGGGGGTGCTGGGCTGGAAGGAAGCGGTCTATTTCATTGCGCAGATCCTGCGTGCGCTTCAGCACGCCCACGAGAAGGGCATTGTACACCGCGACATCAAACCGCAGAACATCATGCTGCTCCCCGACGGGAACATCAAGGTGACCGACTTCGGCATCGCACGCTTTTCCAAGTCGGAGACCCGCACCATGACCGACAAGGCCATCGGCTCGGTGCACTACATCGCGCCCGAGCAGGCGCGGGGCGACCTGACCGATCACCGCGCCGACCTCTATTCGGTGGGTGTGATCCTGTACGAGCTGATCACGGGGCAGCTTCCCTTTGAGGCGGACAACGCCGTGTCGGTGGCCATCATGCAGCTGCAGGCACAGGCGGTGCAACCGCGCGACATCAACCCCACCATCCCGGAGGGGTTAGAGGAAATCACGATCAAGGCGATGCAGAAGGACCCCGCCCAGCGCTATCAGTCAGCGGCGGAGATGTTCCGCGACATCGACGAGTTCCGTAAAAACCCTGCGATTCATTTTAACTTTAAGTTTTTCATAGACGACAACCCCACCCGCTACATCGACGCGATCGACGATGTGCGTCCGGACAGCTACGAAGAGCCGCCCTACGATTACGGCTATGACCAGGAAGAGGAGGAAGAGGAGGAGAAATCCCCCGTCATGCCTATCCTTGCGGGCATCGCGGCCGCGCTGGTCGTATTCGCAGTCGTGTTCGGCGTCTTTTCGATCATCCGCGGACAGCTCACTGAGACCGAGCGCCCCGACATCGAGCTGCCCGACTACACGGGGCAAATCTACAACGACGTCCTCGCGGCAGACGGCAGCAAGTTCACGTTTGAAGTGGAAAAATATCAGAACAGCGCCGACTACGCCGAGGGCGTGATCATCAGCCAGACCCCGCGCGGCGGGGGAAAATCGGTGAAGCAGGGCGCGCTGGTTCAGTTTACGGTTAGCGCCGGCCAGGAAAAAATCCAGGTGCCCGAACTGAGCGGTCTGGAGGTCAACGAGGCGATCGGCAAGCTCAATACCGCCAAGCTCAACTACCGCGTGATTGAAGTGTATGACAAGGACGCCAAGGAAAACCATGTGGTTTCCTCAAGCCCGCTGCAGGGCGTCAAGGTGGAAAAAGCGTCCACCGTGGTGCTGTATGTCTGCCGCGGCGAGGAGCGTGAACTGGTCATCGTGCCCAAGTGCGTGGGTAAGTCCCAGAACCAGGCCAAGCAGGCGCTTGAGTCGGCCGGCCTCAAAATGGGGAGCCCCACCGAGGCCGACAGTAGCGAGCCCAAGGGTACGGTTATCTCCCAAAACCCCTTCGCCGGTAAAAAGGTGGAGGAGGGCACGACCGTTTCGCTGGTCATCAGTTCGGGCAACGCCCCGGATGTGCCCGAAAAGACGGTGGACATTTCGGTCGATCTGCCCAAGGTCAACCTGGACATCGCGGTCAAGGTGTATGTGGGCGGCGTTAAGAACGACCAATACTCCCAGACCATCAACCCCGCGCAGACCGATGGTACCTTCCACATCATATTCACTGGTTCAAGCGGACAGAAGTCCGTGTCGGTCACCCTGAACTCCCGCACCTACCGCAGGTATACCATCAACTTTGACACCGGCAGCTATACCGTGGATCAGCGTGAGGAATTCGTACAGCCCTCTTCCGAGGCGGTGACCTCCCCCCCGGCAGAGAGCAGCAGACCTGCCTCAAGCAGAACTCCGTCCAGCTCGGGCGCGCCGCCGGACACATCCTCCGACGAAACGACACAACAGCAGGGCGGACGATGAGTATGGAATATACCGGAATCATTCTAAAAGGAATTGGCGGCTTCTACTATGTGGAAGCCGCCGAACAGGTTTACGAGTGCAAGGCGCGGGGGCTCTTCCGTAAGCAGCGGATCACCCCGGCCGCGGGCGACAGGGTGCGCATCGCGGTGGACGGGGAGGACGTAAGCGGCGTTGACCAGAGCGCCACCATTCTGGAGATCCTACCCCGCAAAAACAGCCTGATCCGCCCGCCCGTGGCCAACCTCGACCAGCTTCTGATCGTGGTGTCCACCTGCGAGCCGTCGCCCAGCACCCTGCTGATTGACAAGATTACAGCGATCGCTGAGGACCGGGGCATTGAGCCGGTAGTCATCTTTTCCAAGGCCGATTTGGAGCCGGCCGACGCCCTTATGGGCATCTACCGTCACGCGGGGATTAAAGCATTCACCATATCGCGGGAGGAATCGCCCGAAAAGGAGGCGCTGCGTGCCCTGCTGACCGGAAAGCTGACCGCGCTGACCGGGAACTCGGGCGTGGGAAAATCCACCCTGCTCAACGCGCTGTTTCCCGCTCTGACGCTTGCGACCGGCGACATCAGCCAGAAGCTGGGACGCGGACGGCACACCACCCGTCAGGCGGAGCTTTACCCGGTGGAGGGCGGCGGCTATGTGGCCGACACGCCCGGCTTTTCGTCGCTTGACATCGAGCGGTTCGAGCGGGTGGACAAGGACAACCTTCAGTTTGCCTTTCGTGAGTTCGCGCCCTACTTGACCAAGTGTAAATTCACCTCCTGCGCCCACGTCAAAGAGGCGGGCTGCAAAGTCTTGGAGGCCGTGCAGGCGGGGGAGATCGAGCACTCCCGGCACGAAAGCTATGTGTACATGTATAACGAAGTGAAGGACATTAAGGAATGGGATAAAAACTGACGCAAATCTTTGCACAGTTAAAAAAGGAGAACCTATGAACCGCTGTATTGTAATCGGCGCGTCCCCCGAACTGACAGGGGATCTGATCCGGACATACGTTTCGCCGGCAGACACGGTCTTCTGCGCGGACGGAGGGGCGGCTCTCGCTCTTTCCTTGGGGCTTACGGTTGACCTGATCGTCGGCGATTTCGATTCATGGACGCCGCCCGGCGTTCTTCCGGCCGGCACACAGCTCATTCGCCTGAACACAGAAAAGGACGAGACAGACATGCAGTACGCCCTCAGTGAAGGGGTGAAGCGCGGGCACACCTCCTTTGTGCTTCTGGGCGGCGTGGGCGGGCGTCTCGACCACACCCTTGCAAACATCGCCTCTCTTGAGTGGCTGCTCAGCCGCGGGTGCGAGGGGTTGCTGGCCGGTGCGCAGTGCGAAGTCCGTCTCGGCCGGGCGCAGACGCTTCGCTTTGACGGGCAGGTTGGCCACACGCTGTCCATTTTCCCCCACGGCTGTCCCGCGTGTGTGGTGTCGGGGGACGGGGTGCAGTACCCGCTTCATGCGCTCACGCTTACCTCGGACATGCCGCTCGGCGTGAGCAACCGCATCCTGGACGTCCGCTGTCATGTGACGGTGGAGGAGGGGACGGCGGTATTTTTGCTGCAAAAATAGCCTTTTTTCGGAACGTTTTTCAAAAAACCGTATAGTATGGTAGTAGACATCGGGAAAGCATCCGTTGTACTTTCGGGTCACGCTATCGCGGCGCCCCGCAGTTGGGCGGTGAGAGCTATGCAGCAGCACAAGTGGGGCTACAGCGTCATTGCGTTCGGGCTCGGTCTTTTGATCGGCTCCTTCTTGACGCTACAGTTCCTGTTGATCCTCGTCGCGCTGTTTATCATTGCGATTGGCTTTTTGCTTTTGCGTATATGCTGACCCCCTAATGAGAAAGGATGGAGGCGTCTGTATGAAAGTAGTCGTGGTCAAAAGCCCCAAGCTGATTGGGGTTATCCTCCGGGGACTCTTCGGGATTAAGAAGGAAGCAAGGGAATAACACGCGTACATAGGAAGACCGGGACAGGGCCGTACACTCAGAAGCGGCCCTGTCCGCTTTTTTCAGAGAAAAGGTGACAAGCACCCGTGCAATGTGTATAATGGGAGCAGAAATTTTAGAGGGAGGGAACGGCCATGTCCAATACACTGGTTCTATATAAGTCGGCCTATGGCGCGACGAAGGCCTATGCGCAGTGGCTCGGAGAGGCGCTGGACTGCCCCGTGCGCGACGTGTCCAAAGTCAGTGCGGAGGAACTTGCGGCCTGCGATACGGTGCTCCTCGGCGGCGGCATATATGTGAGCAGCATCCGCGGCATCAAGATGCTCAAAAAGCACTGGGAGATCCTGAAGGACAAGCGGGTCATCGTCTTTGCTGTGGGACTCACCGACCCGGAGAACGAGCAAAACGCCCCCTATTTTCAGCAGATCGGGGAGAAAAACCTCATCGGGGAGCAGCGCGACCGTGTGCGAGTGTTTTATCTGCGGGGCGGCATGGATTTCAAAAAGCTGGGCTTTATGCACCGCATGATGATGGGTATGATGAGAAAGATGCTAAAGGGCAAGCCGGAAAGCGAGCGCACCGACGAGGATCGCGCCCTGCTGCGTGCCTTTGACACCCCCGCCGACTATGTCGACCGGGATTCGGTTGACCCGATTGTCGCCTACATCCGCGGCTGCGTCTGAGACAGGGAAAGGCCGGAACCCGTGAAGGTTTTGCTTTGCGGGTTTTGTTTTTTTGCCAAAACCTTGCATCATGCGTGTTTCTTGGTATAATAAAGATATATGTCTAAAAACGGAAAGGAAGAAAAGCATGGCAGAAGTGACACGAACGAGGTATGCGCCCAGCCCCACCGGTTTTATGCACGTGGGAAACCTGCGGACGGCGCTGTATGAATATCTGATCGCACGCGGGCAGGACGGTCAGTTTGTGCTGCGCATCGAGGACACCGACCAGGAGCGTCTGGTGGAGGGCTCGGTGGACGCGATTTATCGCACCCTGCGCGAGGTGGGGCTGACACACGACGAGGGCCCTGACGTCGGCGGCACATACGGCCCCTACATCCAGAGCGAGCGGCTCTCCCTGTATGGGCCCCACGCCGAGCAGCTTGTGGCGGCGGGCAAGGCCTATTACTGCTTCTGTACGAAGGAGCGGCTTGAAAAAATGCGCGGGGAGGGAGAGGACGCCTTCGGCGGCTATGACCGCCACTGCCGGGAGCTCGACCCCGAAGAGGTGCAAAAGAACCTTGCGGCGGGACTGCCCTACATCATCCGGCAAAAAATGCCCTTGGAGGGCTCCACCACCTTTACCGACGCGGTGTTCGGCACAATCACGGTGGAAAACAGCGAGCTGGACGACCAGATCCTGCTCAAAAGCGACGGCTATCCCACCTACAACTTCGCAAACGTGGTGGACGACCATCTCATGCACATCACCCACGTGGTGCGCGGCAGCGAATACCTCGCCTCCACCCCCAAGTACAATTTGCTCTATGAGGCATTCGGCTGGGAGGTGCCCACCTATGTACACCTGCCGCTGATCATGGGGAAAAACGAGGACGGAAGCGTGTCCAAGCTGTCCAAGCGCCACGGCGCGGTCAGCTTTGAGGATCTCGCCGCCCAGGGCTATCTGCCTGAGGCGATTGTCAACTACATCGCCCTGCTGGGCTGGTGCCCTAAGGACAACCGGGAGATTTTTTCCCTGTCCGAGCTTGAACAGGTTTTTTCGGTCGACGGCATCAGCAAATCGCCCGCCGTCTTTGACTTTGAGAAGCTCGACTGGTTCAACGCCGAATACCTGCGCGCGATGTCGTCTGAAGACTTTGCCGCACAAGCCCACCCTTATTTCGAGGGTGTGCCCGGCGCACAGGCGTATGAGGACGTGCTCGTGCGCATCTTACAGCCGCGGGTGGTCAAGCTGACCGACATCCCCGGCATCATACACTTTTTTAAGGAGCTTCCCGACTATCCGGCCGAGCTGTTTGTCAACAAAAAGAGCAAGACCAATCTGGAGAATTCCGCCGAGATGCTCGACGCGGCCATACCGGCGCTTGAGAGCCTGCCCCTGTGGAGTGACACCGCCATTCACGACGCTATGATGAACCTTGCGGTTGAGAAGGGCGTCAAAAACGGGACGTTGCTCTGGCCGGTGCGCATCGCGGCGTCGGGGACGCTGGTCACGCCGGGCGGCGCGATCGAGATTTTGACCCTGCTGGGCGAGGAGGAGGCGCTGCGCCGGCTCAGACTGGGCAGGGAAAAGCTTACAAACGAAAACGGAGGGCAGACGTCATGACCGAAGAAATCAAAGAGGTCTCAGGCGAGGCGGGCAACTTTATTCACGACATCGTCGAAGAGGATCTCCGGCCGGGCGGCCGGTGCGAGGGGGTGCAGGTGCACACCCGCTTCCCGCCCGAGCCCAACGGATACCTGCACATCGGCCACGCCAAAGCGATTTGTATTGACTTCGGCACGGCGGAGAAATACGGCGGCGTTTGCAACCTGCGCATGGACGACACCAATCCCTCGAAGGAGGACGTCGAGTATGTCGATGCGATCAAGGAGGATATCCACTGGCTGGGCTTTGACTGGGGCGACCGCTTCTACTTTGCCTCCGATTACTTTGAGAAGATGTATGAGTACGCGCTTGAACTGATTGACAAAGGGCTTGCCTATGTGTGCGAACTGACGGCCGACGAGGTGCGTCAGAACCGCGGCGACACCTCCACCCCGGCGGTCAGCCCCTACCGTGACCGTCCCAAAGAGGAGAGCCGCGCCCTGTTTGAGCGTATGCGGGCGGGCGAGTTCCCCGACGGGGCGATGACCCTGCGCGCCAGGATTGACCTCGCTTCGGGTAACTTTAACATGCGCGACCCAGTGATCTACCGAATCAGCCACGCCCATCACCACCGCACGGGCGACGCCTGGTGCATCTACCCCATGTACGACTACGCGCACCCGCTCGAGGACGCAATGGAGGGCATCACCCATTCGCTGTGCTCGCTGGAATTTGAGGATCACCGCCCGCTGTACAACTGGTTCCGCGACAACGTCAGCTGTCCCTACAAGCCGCGTCAGATTGAGTTCGCGCGCTTAGGGATCAACTATACGGTCATGAGCAAGCGCAAGCTCAGAACCCTTGTGGAGAAGGGCGTGGTGAGTGGCTGGGACGACCCGCGCATGCCCACGCTGTGCGGGCTGCGCCGCCGGGGCTACACCCCCCGCGCCATTCGCACCTTCTGTGAGCGTATCGGCGTGTCCAAGGTCGTGTCCACGGTGGAGTACGGCTTTCTGGAGCACTGCCTGCGGGAGGATCTCAACGAGCATGCCCGCCGCGTGATGGCGGTGTTGCGCCCGGTCAGGCTGATCCTGACGAACTACCCCGAGGAGCTCGTCGAGGAATTCGAGGTGGAGAACAACCCCGCGAATCCCGACGACGGCGTGCGTACAATCACCTTCTCGAGAGAGCTGTGGATTGAGGCGGACGACTATATGGACGAGCCGGTTAAGGGCTATTTCCGTCTGTTCCCCGGAGGCGAGGTGCGCCTCAAGGGCACCTACGTCGTCAAGTGCACCGGCTGCAAAAAGGACGCCGAGGGCAACGTGACCGAGGTGTACGCCGAATATGATCCCGCCACAAGGGGCGGCAATACGCCCGACGGACGGAAGGTCAAGGGAACCATCCACTGGGCGGAGGCGCGCACGGCGCTCCCGGCAACCGTCAATCTGTATGAAGGACTGTTCACCGCCGAAAACCCCGATACGGGCGACCTCAATTTCTTTGATTATCTTAATCCCGAGTCGCTCGAAACGCTGACCGGCTGTATGGTGGAGCGCAGCCTTGCACAGGCGGGGGAGGAAGACAATTTCCAGTTTATGCGTCAGGGCTACTTCTGCGCCGATAAGGGCAGCACACCGGACAACCTGATTTTCAACCGCAGTGTCTCCCTCAAGGGAAGCTTCAAAGCAAAATAAAAAATGGAAAACAGCGGAGGTAGATGACCCAATCTACTTCCGCTGTTTTCCAATAACCATATCGTAATATAAGACGCAGGCAAAATAATGAGGGGCCGAGCCGCTCTGGCCGGGTTGTGCACATGAGGTCGTTCATTCGGAAGCCCCTGTCCGGTAATAAAGAGATCCAGCGACCAAGGCAAAACAAGTCCGGCTCAAAACGGAGGATCGCTTTTCCCGGAGTGCTGGAGGAACTCCATACAAAAGTCCCACAAGAAAAAGAAAAAAATCCATTTCGGCGGCTGGCTGCCATAGCACTTGCGTGCGGTAGGCCCTTAGCTTTGCGTCCCTGTCTTTCGGCAGGTTTGCCTTTATCGACTGAATCTTCGATAGTTCATATTCAATTTGCGCACCAAATTAAGTACAAACATATTATAGCGCGTCGTACTTCAGTTGTCAAGGGGTATCGCAACGAACCTGAAAAAATCCACGTCTGGAAAAGCACCCGGCGTGGATTTTTGATGTTTACGTCTCTAAGAAGTCCAGGATCTCGCCGATCAGCACATTTTGCTCCGGCCCCCAGAGGGGGCTGTGCGGACTCTCTCGCAGTGTGACGCACTTTTTCTGCACGGAGGAAGCCCGGCGCAGCAGGAGCTTGCCGCTCGCGGGATGAACAAAGCGATCCTTTCCGGACAGAACACACAGCAGGGGGCACTGAACGCGGCGCAGGCGAACGCCCGCCTCGAAGGCCAGCCGGTTCAAGTCGAACAGCTTTGCGGTGGGATATCCGGCATAGCCCAGGGGATACTCTTCTGGAAACGATTGATTTGCGTCCGGCGCGCCCCAGCGCGTTTCGGGCTTGAACGGCGCGATCAGGGGCAGGAAATACTGCCCGGGACGCCTTGACAGGAGAGGGGGCGAGACGGTGACGCATTGCCACACCGGACGGCGCGCTGCCGTCAGCAGGGCAAGCAGCGCCCCCATCGAGTGCCCGATCACGCTCACGTGTCGGGCGGTGAAGAACAGCCTGTCAAACGCGTCCAGCGCGTCCTTCTGCCAGTCGCGCCACCCCGTCTCCCGCATATCCTCCTGCGTGGCGGCATGCCCGCTTAAATTGGGCGCATACACGGTATAGCCCGCGTCAAACAGCGCGTCGGCCAGCGGGCGAAGCGACGCGGCGACACTCGTAAAGCCGTGCAGGAGTAGCACGGCGTGGTTGTTTTTCCCAGACAGCAGATACGGCTCCCAGGCTTGGTTTGTGACCTTCATCAGGAGTCCTCCTTTCACAGAGCGGCGGCCTCTGTGTCCAGTATACCATATTTTCCCTTTGCCTGTATGTATTTCAGTAAAAAACGGAGCGAAACCCCGAAACTTCTCTCTTGCGCACCTCGTATTTTATGATATAATAAACTAAGAAATATCTCAGGTCTATTTGAAATCACAAGGAGGTGGCACCATGAGTTCCGAGCCGGCTGGCGGCGAACGAAGCGGCATACAAAGACAAAGAAAAAATCGGGACGGGTGCGGCCAAATCGTTTTCCCGTCCCCACAAGGGGGAGAAGCGTATGATTTCTTACTACAACAGCATAAACGGGGCCCTGACGCAGATTGACGCCTTTGAGCCGGGCTGCTGGGTCAATGTGACCGCGCCCACCGAGGAGGAGTCCGCCCATCTGATCGAAACCTTCAGGCTTGAGCCCGACTTTATCCGTGCGGCACTCGACGAGGAGGAAAGTTCCCGCATCGAGAGCGAGGACGGCAACACCCTGCTGATCGTCGACGTGCCGGTCGTGGAGAAGAAGGACAAGGCCATCACCTACTACACAATGCCCATCGGGATCATGATCACCGAAAAGAATGTCATCACGGTGTCGCTGACCGAAAACGCGGTGCTGTCCGAGTTCGCCGAGGGCGTGGTCAAGGGCGTACAGCCCAACCTCAAAACGCAGTTTGTGCTCTACATCATGCTGCGCATGGCAACGCGCTACCTGCAATACCTCAAGCAGATCAACAAGCTGAGCGACCACGTGGAGCGAGAGCTGCGTAAGTCGATGAAAAACAAGGAGCTCATCCAGCTCATGGAGATTGAGAAGTCGCTGGTCTATTTTTCCTCCTCGCTCAAGGCGGACGAGATCACGCTTGAAAAGATGATGCGCGGCCGCTATATCAAGCTGTATGAGGAGGATCAGGATCTTCTGGAGGACGTGCTCATCGAGGTCAAGCAGGCGCTTGAAATGTCGGGCATCTACTTGAACATCCTCTCGGGCACGATGGACGCCTTTGCCTCGGTCATCTCCAACAACCTGAACATTGTCATGAAGGTGCTGGCCTCCATCACGATCATTATGGCCATCCCGACCATCATTTCGGGTATGTACGGCATGAATGTGAGCAACGTGCCTATGCCGAACTTCTGGTTCCCGGTTGCGCTTTCGGTTGTGGTGATGGGCGTCGCGGGCTTCTGGCTGTATAAAAAGAATATGCTGTTTTGAGAAAACGACTGAAACCCCGCTGTGTGCGGGGTTTTTCTTTCTTTTATGCTTTTGCAAGAGCCCCCTGCGCACGGATGCGCAGGGGGCAAGAACCGCTCGCTGTTTTTTTTATCCGTTTTTATGCAGGGTCAGCAGCTCGGCGGCCAGACGCTCCAGGTCGCGAAAAGAGGACAGTTCACCGCACCGTTTGCGGAACACCGCAGCACCCCGCACACCCTTCATGTACCATGCGGCGTGCTTGCGCGCCTCCTTCATGCCGTGCGCCTCACCGACGTACTGACAGATGAGCGCCACGTGCCTGAGCATCACCCTCATCCGTTCGCTGAGCGCCGGCTCGGGCAGGATGCGTTCATGGCTGAGCAGAGCATGAATCTGCGAAAAAACCCACGGATTGCCCAGCGCTCCCCGCCCGATCATGACCCCGTCGCACCGCGTTGCCTCGAACATGCGGGCGGCGTCGGCGGCGGAGAAAATGTCGCCGTTGCCGATCACCGGCACGGGCACTGCCTCCTTGACACGGGCGATGATCTCCCAGTCGGCGGACGGCGCGTACATCTGCGCCCGCGTCCGCCCGTGCACCGTGACCGCGTCGGCGCCCGCGTCAACACAGCGCTCCGCCACCTCGACCGCGTTGACCGAGTCGCTGTCCCAACCCTTGCGGAGCTTGACCGTCACCGGCACCGCCACGGCGCGTTTGGCGGCCCGCACCAGTTCGGCGCACAGCTTCGGATTCTTCATAAGCGCCGCCCCCGCGCCGTTGTTCACGATTTTCGGCGTGGGGCAGCCCATGTTGAGGTCAATCGCGTCGGGCGAAAATGCCATGGCCTGCCGCGCGGCGTGCGCGAGCACATCGGGCTCACTGCCGAACAGCTGGATGGCGATGGGGCGCTCGGCAGGTGAGAGTTCCATCAGCGCGAGTGATTTTTTGTCGCCGAAGGCGATGCCCTTGATGCTGACCATTTCACTGACGCAGAAGTCTGCGCCGAAGCCCTTACAGACTTCTCGGAAGGCTCGGTCGGCGATCCCGGCCATCGGGGCGAGACAAACGTTGCCGTCTATTTGAAGCGAACCAATTTGCATCGTGTCAAATCTCCTATAAAATAAAATCGTGATTCATTGTAACACAGAATTCATAAAAAATTAAGCAGAAATGTTTTTTCTTCTTGGGAAAGGTGGTATAATGAAGCAAAGGAGGAGAAGGGACATGGATGAAAAAATGGAGAGGCGCGCCCCCTTGATGGTAGGCGTTGTTTTGCTGCTGGTGTTTGTGGTCGGTATTTTTTACAACGAGATCACGAATTTTTCTACATGGACAATGGTTACGAAACCGTTTGATCTAAGCGGCGCGGAAAAAATTGTGATTGAATATACGGAGACAAATTCAGAACAAAAGGCAGTGGAAATTACCGACACAAAGGATATGGAAATTCTAAAGAATATCTATGCGGAGGAATATGATGATGCCGTGTGCGTTACGTGCTCGGAAGGGAATATTAAAATTACTTACAGGGCAGAAGAGTGGATATTTAACGTTTTTCCGAATCCATATGGTGCGGTGGTATACGAAAACAGCGCGCGCAGCGATGGGCACTACTATCCGGGAGAACAATTTGCTGCCGCCGTGGACGTGGCGGAGAAATACGGTTTTACGTATCGTGCCCTGTGAAAAGCGGAAGCTTTTGTTGACGGTTTTGGCTCACGATGATATGGTTTCTATCCCACGGGTCGGAGCCCCGCTTTTTGGTTGGCAAAAAGTGGGGCTCTTTGATCGGCTGAAGCCCTCTTCGGAGGGCGTTTTTTTATGTCCCGCGACACACGCCGTCTGTTCACTTTTTCCAAAATGTGTTATACTAATACAAAGCCAAATCAAGAAAGCGGGTTTTGCGTGTGAATTTACTGGTCATCGACGGCAACAGCATCCTCAACCGGGCCTTTTACGGGATCAAGCTGCTCTCCACCAAGGAGGGCGTATACACGAACGCCATTTACGGTTTTCTCGCGACCTTTTTGAAGCTTCTGGAGGAATCAAACCCCGACGGGGTGGCGGTCGCTTTTGACGTCAAGGGCCCCACTTTCCGTCACACAGAATACGGCGCCTACAAGGCGCACCGCAAGGGCATGCCGGACGAGCTGGCTGCCCAGCTTCCCATTTTAAAAGAACTGCTGGCCGATTTGGGCTATAAAATCGTCGAGTGCCCTGGGTTTGAGGCGGACGACGTGCTGGGGACGCTCGCTGAGGTGTGCCGGAATTCGGGCCATTCCTGCGTGATCGCCACCGGAGACAAGGACAGCCTTCAGCTCGCGCACGGCGGTGTGACCGTCCGTCTGGCGGCGACTAAAATGGGACGCCCCGAGGTGACGGTGTACGACGAGGAAAAGATCAAAGAGGTGTACGGCGTGACACCTGCCCAGATGATCGATATCAAGGCCATCCAGGGCGACACGTCGGACAACATCCCCGGCGTTTCGGGCATCGGCCCCAAGGGCGCGGGCGACCTGATTCAGAAGTTCGGCAGTCTGGAGGGCGTCTACGAGAACATTGACTCGCCCGATATCAAAGAAGGTATGCGCGCAAAGCTCAAAGCGGACAAGGACAACGCCTTTCTGTCCCGGCGTCTGGGCACTATCCGTACCGACGCGCCGGTGGACACCGACCTGCCGGCCTACCTCCCCGGTGCGGGGGACAAGCGGGCGGCGGCGCGGCTGATGGCGCGGCTGGAGCTGTTTACGCTGATTGAACGCTTCGGGCTGAACGCCCAGGACGCCGCGGCACAAACCGCAGAGCTCGGAGATACAGCCGCCGTGACCATTTCTCAGGTGGACGCGGAGGGCTTTGTGCGCGTTGCCAAAACGCAGGACACGGTGGATTTTCTGTGCGAAACCGAGGACGGCGAAGCGAGAAAACTGTGGCTGTGCGCGGGGGAGCAGGTTTGCGTTCTGCCGCTGGAGGGCGGATTGCCCCCCGGCCAGGTCAGCGCGCTGCTGGAGGACTCCGAGGTCAAAAAACGCACCCATGACGTTAAAAGCGTCTGCAACGCCCTATCAAAGCTTCATATAAACGGCGTGACCTTTGACACCCTGCTCGCCGCCTACCTGCTCAACCCGTCGGCGTCAGGGTATGAGCCGCTGCGCCTCGCGTCTGAGTACGGGGTTGCGGTGCCCGACTGCGGCGAAGAGCCGCTGCCCGCCGCGCAGCAGGCGGCGGTGCTGTCCGGGTGCTGTGACGCGCTCGCCGCGGCGCTTGAGAAAAACGAGGGCATGAAGCTTTTGCAGGACATCGAGCTGCCGCTCGCACAGGTGCTCTCCGAGATGGAGCGCGAGGGCTTCGAGGTGGATAAAGAAGGGATTACGGCCTTTGGCCGCACGCTTGAGCGCCGCATTGACGAGGTGCAGGAGGAAATAACCCTTCTGGTGGGGTACCCCTTCAATATCAACTCCCCAAAGCAGCTGGGCGAGGCATTATTTGACAAGCTGGGGCTGCCGACAGGCAAGAAAACCAAAACCGGCTATTCCACAAGCGCCGAAGTGCTGGAGGGACTGCGCTACGCTCACCCGGCGGTGGAGCTGATTCTGGAATACAGAAGCCTCACAAAGCTCAAGTCCACCTACTGTGACGGGCTTCTCAAGGTGATCGCCCCCGACGGGCGCATCCACTCCTCCTTCAACCAGACCGAAACGCGCACCGGGCGCATCAGCTCGACCGAGCCCAACTTGCAGAACATCCCTGTGCGCACCGAGCTTGGGCGTGAGATGCGAAAATTCTTTATCGCGCGGGAGGGGTATCTGCTGGTGGACGCCGACTACTCCCAGATTGAGCTGCGCGTGCTCGCCCACATGGCGGGCGACGACAACATGATCAAAGCCTTTCGCGACGGAGACGACATCCACCGTATCACCGCCTCTCAGGTGTTCAAACTGCCGCTTGAGATGGTGACGCCGCTCATGCGCAGCCGCGCCAAGGCGGTCAACTTCGGCATTGTATACGGCATCGGCGCGTTTTCCCTCTCTCAGAACATCGGGGTGACCCGTCGTGAGGCCGATCAATATATTAAGGAATATCTCGCTCACTATTCAGGCGTGGACCGCTTTATGAAGCGCTGTATTCAGGATGCGGCCGACCGAGGCTATGCAGAGACGATGTTCGGACGCCGCCGGTATCTGCCCGAGCTGACCGCCTCAAACCGCAACCTGCGCGCCTTTGGCGAGCGGGTTGCAATGAACATGCCCATTCAGGGGACGGCGGCCGACATCATCAAAATTGCCATGATCCGCGTCCAGAACCGCTTTGAGCGGGAGGGCATGCGCACACGGCTCATTTTGCAGGTGCACGATGAGCTGATCGCCGAGGCGCCTGCGGAAGAGGCGATGAAGGCAGCGATACTCTTACAGGAGGAAATGGAAGCGGCGGCCGATCTGTCGGTGAGGCTGCTTGCCGAGGCGAGCATCGGGCGCACCTGGTACGACGCCAAAGCATGACCAAACGATTGACTGGACAGAAAGGAACACGACAATGCACATCGAATTTGTCTGTACGGGGAACACCTGCCGCAGTGCCATGGCCGAGCACATCTTCCGCAAAAAGCTCGAGCAATCGGGTCGTGCGGGCATCACCTGCGCAAGCGCCGGACTGTGCGCGGAGAACGGGCGTCCCGCCGCGCTCAACGCCATTGAGGCGTGCAGGGAGATCGGCGTGCGATTGGACGATCACCGCTCAAAGCTTCTGGATGCGCAGGAGTGTGACCGGACCGACCTGTTTGCGGTCATGACGGCCGACCACGCCGCGATTTTACGCAGCGTGGGGGTTCCGGGCAAAAAGATCCGCGTGCTGGGCGGCGGCATCCCTGATCCCTACGGCTGGGACATCGACACCTACCGCATGTGCCGCGACGCCATCTCGGCGGGGTTGGACGCCCTGCTACGGGAACTTCCGGCGGGAGGCGAAGCGTGAATATACAGGTTGTCCCCATGACCGGGGCGCACATCCCCGCGCTGTGTGAAATCGAAAGGCTGTGTTTTTCCGAGCCGTGGACCGAGATCGGATTCAACGCCGAGCTGCACAACAAAGCCGCCCGTTTTTTCACGGCGGTGTGCGGCAGTCAGCCCGTGGGCTACATCGGCATGCACAGCGTCGCGGGGGAGGGCTACATCGCGAACATCGCGGTGCACCCCGACATGCGCAGGCGGGGGATCGGCGCGCAGCTTCTCGCCCATATACTCGGGGTTGCCGACGCCGAGCGGCTTGACTTTGTCACGCTGGAGGTGCGCGTGTCCAACGCGGATGCGATCGCCCTCTACGAACGCTTCGGCTTCACACCGGCGGGCCTGCGCAAAAATTACTACCGCAAGCCGCCTGAGGACGGGCTGATTATGACGAAAACAAAAGGGAAGTAATTTATGAAAATTTTAAGCATTGAATCCTCCTGTGACGAAACCGCGGCGGCGGTTGTCGCCGACGGGCGGCAGGTTCTCTCCTCGACGCTGCTGTCCCAGATTGAGGAGCATCAAAAATACGGCGGTGTGGTGCCCGAAATCGCCAGCCGCCGCCACACGGAAGCGATCACCGCCGTCGTAGACGGCGCGCTGCGGGAAGCGGGGGAGAGCCTTGGCAGCCTGGACGCCATTGCGGTCACCCACGCCCCCGGCCTGATCGGTGCGCTGCTGGTGGGGGTCAGCTTTGCAAAGGGGCTGTCGCTGCGCACGGGACTGCCGCTCATCCCGGTACACCACCTGCGCGCCCACATTGCCGCCAACTATGTAACCCACCCCGTCCTGAAGCCGCCCTTCCTCTGTCTGGTGGTGTCGGGCGGGCACAGCCACATCGTCGAGGTGAAGGACTACACGGACATGCGCATTGTCGGGCGCACCCGCGACGACGCCGCGGGCGAAGCCTTTGACAAGGCGGCGCGCGCGATGGGACTGCCCTACCCCGGCGGGGTGCATATGGACAAAATTGCGGAAGAGGGAGACCCCACCGCATTCACACTGCCCCGCCCGGTCGTGGACGGCGCGCCCTATGATTTCAGCTTTTCCGGCCTCAAGACGGCGGTCATCAACCTGATCCACAAGGCCGCGCAAAAGGGGGGAGAGCTCCCCGTCGCCGACCTGTCGGCCTCCTTCCGGCGGGCGGTTGTGAACTGCCTGCGCGAAAACTTCATGAGGGCGGCCGAGGATATGCGCTGTGACACGCTGGTGCTTGCGGGGGGCGTGTGCGCGAACCTGGAGCTCCGGCGTCAGATGGAGACGGTCTGCCGGGAGACCGGGCGGGCGCTCTACATGCCCGCGCTGCGCTACTGCGGCGACAATGCCGCCATGGTGGGCGCACAGGGGTATTATGAAGCGCTTGCGGGGCATTTTGCGCCCCTCGATCTCAATGCCCGGGCGACCTGTTCGATCGAAGAAGGGTAGATTCTGCAGGATCAGGAAGGGAAAGATGCAGAATTTGTGAAATTTTCCACGAATTCACAAAATAGTAATTGATAAACCCTCTTGGGTTTGCTATAATTAAACCTATACCGTTTTTGGTAAATGCTTTCGGGGCACGGCCTCGTGAAAGGAGCAAACAGTATGACAAACAATCAGTCGGTTCTTCGCTGGATCGAAGAAATGAAAGCGCTTGTTAATCCTGACAACGTGGTCTGGATCGACGGCTCGGAGGCACAGCTGGGCGACCTGCGGCAGCAGGCGCTTGCAAGCGGAGAGCTCAAGCTGCTCAACCAGGACAAGCTGCCGGGCTGTTACCTGCATAATACGGCGGTCAACGACGTCGCCCGCGTGGAGCACAGAACCTTCATTTGCGCGAAGAACGAGGCCGACGCCGGCCCCACCAACAACTGGATGGAGCCCCAGAAGGCCTACACCATGCTGTATGACATCGCGCGCGGGAGCTATGCCGGACGCACGATGTACGTCATCCCCTATTCGATGGGCCCTGTCGGCTCGCCCTTCTCCAAGATCGGCATCGAGCTGACCGACTCCATCTATGTTGTGCTCAACATGAACATCATGACCCGCATCGGCAAAGCGGTCATCGACTGCCTGGGCGATTCGGACGACTGGGTACGCGGCCTGCACTGCAAATGTGACATCGACGAAGAGAAGCGGTACATCTGCCACTTCCCCGAGGATTATACAATCATCTCGGTCAACTCAGGCTACGGCGGCAACGTGCTGCTGGGCAAAAAGTGCTTCGCACTGCGCATCGCGAGCTTCCTCGGCAAAAACGAGGGCTGGATGGCCGAGCACATGCTCATCCTCGGCCTTGAGAACCCGCAGGGTGAGGTCAAATACGTGGCGGCGGCCTTCCCGTCCGCCTGCGGAAAGACCAACCTCGCTATGCTGATCCCGCCCGAGAGCTATCAGAAGAAGGGCTATAAAGTCTGGTGCGTCGGCGACGACATCGCCTGGATGCGCGTCGGCCCTGATGGACGCTTGTGGGCGGTCAACCCCGAATACGGCTTCTTCGGCGTGGCGCCGGGCACCAACGACAAGTCCAACCCCAATGCGCTGGCCGCCACTATGAAGGACACCATCTTCACAAACGTGGTCAACAACCTCGACGACAACACCGTGTGGTGGGAGGGTCTGGACAAGAACCCGCCTGAGAACGGCGTCGATTGGAAGGGCAATCCCTGGAACGGCAAAACCTCCGCAGAGAAGGGCGCCCATCCCAACTCCCGCTTCACCGCGCCCGCGAAAAACTGCCCCTGCATCTCGCCTAAGTTTGAGGATCCGCAGGGTGTTCCGATCTCCGCGATCATCTTCGGCGGCCGCCGTGCGAAGACAGCGCCGCTGGTGTACCAATCCCGTGACTGGGACAACGGCGTGTTCGTAGGCTCGATCATGGCCTCCGAGACCACTGCCGCCGCGAGCGGCGCCGTGGGCGTTGTGCGCCGCGACCCGATGGCCATGCTGCCCTTCTGCGGCTACCATATGGGCGACTATTTTACCCATTGGCTTGAAATGGGCAAAAAGCTGGGCGACAAAGCCCCGAAGGTTTTCAACGTCAACTGGTTCCGACTGGACGACAACGGCAAGTTCATCTGGCCGGGCTTCGGCGACAACCTCCGTGTGCTGGACTGGATTGTGAACCGCTGTGAAGGCAAGGCCGACGCGGTGGAAACCCCCATCGGCTATGTGCCCAAGGCGGAGGACATCGACCTCGAGGGCCTGGATTTCAGCGTCGACACCTTAAAGTCCATTCTGGAAGTGGACAGCAATCTGTGGAAGAGCGAAGCCGAGGGCATCGAAGAGTTTTACGGCAAGTTCGGCGACAGGCTGCCCGCCGAGCTGCGCAACCAGCTGAACGGCCTCAAGGCCCGCCTGTAAAAAGAAGAATAACAAAGCACGAGGCCGCGGAGAAAACTCTCCGCGGCCTTGCTCTATTTAGGACATTATTATTTATAGATCTCCACAATCGAATTCGCATAAAGCGTTGTTTTTGAATCGCTGAAAATCTCCCCGGAATGTCCCCTGTAGGTAAAGGAAAAGCCATAATCGCCGTACAGTTCGCCGTAAATGGGCTTGCCCAACCGGATGCCGTACGCACCGAAGAATTGTGCGGGGGTCATTGTTTTGCCCATGCCGGGGAACATTTTGTTCATCTGTATACAGATATTGCCGGATTTAGCGGAAGGCTTAATATTTTTTATGTTGTCATCGGGAAACGCGTCATAGGAGAAATAGAATCCGTAGTCGGGACGGTTTTTGAAATAGACAAACTCGCCCCCCTCTTCGCCGGAAGAAGAAACCGCCGGACCAAAGCGATCGGTCAGCTGCTTCGCGGTCAGGCCAACCAGCCCGAAGGGCTCTTCGTTGACCTTGCTGGAAAGCAGGCCGATTTGCTTATCGATGACGCTCTGTGTAATCGACGTATTGCTGATGATGACGTATTCCGCCTTGTTTTTCGTTGTGTAGAAGACCTTGAAGCCCAGCGCCTGCGAAATGGCGCGAACGGGAATCATCACCCGGCCGCTCACCTTGACCGCCTTTGTGTCCATGGTGTAGGAGTATAATACGCCAGTCCCGCTGCCGTCCGAAGCGGGAGGTGTGGCAACTTCAAGCTGATCGGATCCGATTTTGAAACGGACAGATTTGGTACCCACTGTGACATAGATGGGCTGATCATCAGAAGTATACTTTGTGCTTCCGCCCATCGCCGACACGCAAAAACGCAGAGGGACCATGGTTCTTTTGTTTGTCTTGTACGGGACGACCTTTTCATTGCTGACATCGATCCAGGTTCTCTCGCTGTTTACAAACGCGGTGGGGCTGCCGAGTTTAATGGATGCGGTGCGCGGGGCGGCCGCGGCGTCTGCGGGAAAAGCGGAGAAGAGAAGGAAAAACAGCGTGAGAGCCAGGGAAAGGGAGACGAGCTTCTTTTTCATGTGGGACACACTCCTTTTTTTATTGTCAACCTCATTATAGCAGAGAAATATCCATATGCAACAAAATCCACGAATTGTAATCAACCTGTAAGAGGAATGTAATCTCGGTTACAATTTGTATTTTTTGCCCAGTATTGACCAAAAATTGAATTGTATCAATTTCTTTTTTACAGGCAGTGACAAATCGGCAATTGGTACTATATATTTCACAAAAATGATCTTGACTATTTGGGCACAACGTGATAATATACTTACACTGCTGAAATGTTAAGATACTTAACTATTAAGGAGATGAAAAAATGTGAATGATGAATACAAAGAAAGCTTTCTGCACATGGTGCACACCTTCCGAAAGTTCCACAGCAATCTGCCCGTGCCCAGCAACCTTCCGCCTGGCGAGTTTTTCACCCTCATGCGCATTGAGAAAAGCCTCAAGAAATCGGTGGACGATGACCGGGTAAACGTATCCTGCATCCACCACGGCAACGGGATGTCCATGCCCGCGCTGTCCCAGATGCTCGGAAGCCTCGAGAAAAAAGGGCTGATTGCGCGCGCGGTGGATCCCGACGACCGCCGCAAGGTTTCACTGACGCTGACCGCGCCGGGCGTAAGCCTGATGACGGAGGCCAAACGAGAGGTTGATGCGGCGGTGGAGCGTTTTATTGAGCAGTTCGGCGAAGAGGATTTCAAGGAGCTGTGCCGGCTGTGCGAGAAAATGAACGAGACCATCAAGAGGATGGATACAGAGAGTCCGAAGTCCTAAGTGAGGAGAAAGGAATGTTGTTATGTTAAAACTGAGGCGATATCTCAAGCCGTTTTTAGGGATTTTGCTGGTGGCGGTGATCCTGCTGTTCGGGCAGGCGCTGTGCGACCTCAACCTACCAAACTATATGTCAAATATTGTCAACGTCGGCATCCAGCAGAGCGGGGTCGAGGGGTCGGCGCCCGCGGCGATCAGCCAGAACGGCATGACGCTCATGCGCACCTTCATGTCCGATGAGGAGCAGGCGCTCGTGGACGGGGAATACGCCCTGCTGTCGGGCACGGACAAGGACCCGCAGGGAAAAACTGTGGGGGACGTGTATCCCAAAGCGGACGGGGAGCAGGTGTACGTCAGGAAGGGCGAGGCGTCGGATGAAGCGCTGGGCACTGCCTTCGGCAACGCGGCCTGGACGTTTGTACAGTACATGAAGAGAGCGGCCGCCGAGCATCCCGAGATGATGCCCGGCGGCACGGATCAGGCGGGCGAGCTGCCTGAGAAGAGCGGCGCGTCGGGGCTGACCGAGAACAATGTTGAAGATGCCTACAAGATGCTGCCCGCACTGACTCAGATCGATCGCGGTGAGATACTGGCGGCTCACGCCGAGGCGGTACAGGCGGATGAATCCTTCCGCAGCCAGAGCGCGACCGGCTTTGTCAAGTCCTTTTACGAGGAGCTGGGTGTGGACATCGTGGCCGTACAGCGCAGCTATGTCCTGCGCACGGGGCTATGGATGCTGCTGATCGCGCTGGCGGGCGGCGTTGCGACCGTACTGGTCAGCCTGATCTCCTCCCGCGTGGCGGCGGGCGTGGCGCGAAACCTGCGCCGAGATCTCTTCCGCAAGGTGGAGAGCTTCTCGAATGCAGAGCTTGACCGTTTTTCCACCGCCTCCCTGATCACGCGCACCACCAACGACGTTACACAGGTTCAGATGGTGCTCCAGTTCGGCATCCGTATGATCTGCTACGCCCCCATCATGGGCGTGGGCGGCGTCCTGATGGCGATGAGCAAGTCGGCTTCCATGAGCTGGATGCTGGCGATGGCGGTGGTTGTCCTGCTGGGCATCGTGTTTGTGATCTTCTCGATTGCCATGCCCAAGTTCAAATCACTGCAAAAACTGGTGGATAAGCTCAACCTGGTCTCCCGTGAGTCGCTGTCCGGCCTGATGGTCATCCGCGCCTTTGGCACGCAGAAGCACGAGCAGGAGCGCTTTGATGACGCCAACCAGGATCTGACCAAAACCAACCGCTTTGTCAACCGGGTGATGGTGTTCATGATGCCGGTCATGATGCTCATTATGAACGGCATGACCATCCTGGTTGTATGGGTGGGCGCCCATCAGATTTCATCGGGCGGCATGCAGGTCGGGGACATGATGGCCTTTATCCAGTATGCCATGCAGGTCATTATGAGCTTCCTGATGATCTCCATGATGTTCATTTTCGTCCCCCGCGCGTCGGTGTCGGCCGAACGCATCAACGAGGTGCTTACGACCGAGGTGTCCATCCATGATCCTGAGACGCCCAAAACCTTTGACGGCGCACAGACCGGCGTGGTGGAGTTCAAAAATGTGCGCTTCCGCTATGAGGAGGCGGACGAGGACGTCCTGGAGGACATCTCCTTTGTCACAAAGCCGGGGGAAACCACCGCGATCATAGGCGCGACCGGCTCTGGCAAATCCACCGTGGTCAACCTGATCATGCGCTTTTACGATGTGACCGGCGGGCAGGTGCTGGTGGACGGCCGCGACATCCGCGAGGTGTCCCAGACGGCGCTGCGCGACCGCATCGGTTATGTGCCCCAGAAGGGCGTGCTGCTGTCGGGCACGATTGAGGAAAACCTCAAGTACGGGAATCCCGACATCTCTGACGAGCTGATGCGCGAGAGCGCGGCGGTGGCGCAGGCGGCAAACTTCATTGAAGAAAAGGCCGAGGGTTATGGTTACGAGGTGGCGCAGGGCGGCACCAATGTTTCGGGCGGGCAGAGACAGCGGCTTTCGATCGCCCGCGCGCTGGCCAAGGAGCCGGAGATCTATATCTTTGACGACAGCTTTTCGGCGCTCGACTATAAAACCGACGCGACACTGCGCAAAGCGCTGTACAAAAGGACGCGCAACAGCACGACTATCATCATTTCCCAGCGTGTCAGCACGATCATGCAGGCCGAGCAGATTCTGGTGATGGACGATGGGAAAATTGTCGGGCGCGGCACCCATAAGGAGCTTCTCAAAGCCTGTCCGAAATACTATGAGTTCGCCTCGTCGCAGCTCGCAAAGGAGGAATTGGCATGAGTGAAAGCAGAAACACGGTGCCGCGCCGCCGCGGCCCCATGGGCGGGCACGGCCCCGGCGGGCATATGGCGATGCCGGGCGAAAAGGCCAAGGATTTTAAGGGAACGCTCAAAAAGCTCATCGCCTATATCGGACGGTACAAATGGACGGTGGTCTTTGTATTCGTGCTCGCGGTCCTGTCTACGGTCTTCATGATCCTTGGGCCCCGGATCCTCGGGCAGGCGACCGACGAGCTGTTCAAGGGCATTTTGGGCGCAGTGACCGGCACCGGCGCGGGCATCAATTTTGCTGCCATCGGGGAGATCCTGATGTGGCTGCTGGGGATGTATGTCATCAGCGCAGGTTTTTCCTACCTGCAGGGCTATATCATGACCGGCGTGACCATGAAGGTGACCTACCAGCTGCGCCGGGACATCGACCATAAGATTCACCGCCTGCCGCTGGGCTACTACGACACAACCACCCACGGCGAGGTGCTCTCCCGCATCACCAACGACGTCGACACGGTCAGCCAGAGCCTCAACCAGAGCCTGACCCAGATCATCACCTCGGTCACCAGCATTATAGGCATCCTGATCATGATGCTGACAATCAGCTGGCAGCTGACGCTGGTAGCGCTGCTCATCATCCCCATCTCGCTCATTTTTGTCACGGTGATCGTCAAAAAGTCGCAGAAGCACTTTGTGCGCCAGCAAAAGTATCTCGGTAAGGTCAACGGGCAGGTTGAGGAGATGTACGGCAGCCACGTGATCGTCAAGGCGTTCAACGGGGAAGAGCGAGCCACGACTGAGTTTGAAAAGAACAATGAAAAGCTCTATCAGTCGGCGTGGAAGTCGAACTTCATGTCGGGGCTCATGATGCCGGTCACCGGCTTCATCGGCAACCTCGGCTATGTGGGCGTGGTCATTCTGGGCGGCTATTACGCCGCAACCGGCGTGATGACGGTGGGCGGAATCCAGTCCTTTATCCAGTATGTCCGCTCCTTCACCCAGCCCATCTCCCAGATCTCCCAGATCAGCAACGTGCTCCAGCAGACCATGGCGGCCAGTGAGCGCGTCTTTGAATTCCTCGGCGAGGAGGAAGAGGTGTCCGAGAAAGAAAACGCGCTGTCGGTCTGGCACGGCGCGGGCAAAGCGCCCGAGGGCTATGTGCCGTCCGATGCGGGGGTTGCGTTTGAAAACGTCAGCTTCGGCTATAAGGCGGATAAAACAATCATTCACCATTTCAGCGCCGACATAAAGCCCGGCCAGAAGGTGGCCATCATCGGTCCGACCGGCGCGGGCAAGACCACGATTGTCAAGCTGCTCATGCGGTTTTATGACGTAAACGGCGGCGCAATCAAAATCGGCGGGCGCGACATCCGCGACTTTAAGCGCGACGAGCTACGCTCCATGTTCGGTATGGTGCTCCAGGATACATGGCTTTTCAACGGCACGGTGGCCGACAACATCCGGTACGGCAAGCTGGACGCGACCAAAGAGGAGATCGCCGCCGCGGCCAAAGCCGCCCAGGTGGACCACTTTGTGCACACCCTGCCCGGCGGGTATAAAATGGTGCTCAACGAGGAGGCGGGCAATGTTTCGGGGGGGCAGAAGCAGCTACTGACCATCGCCCGTGCAATCCTTGCCGACCCGGATATCCTGATCCTCGACGAAGCGACCTCCAGCGTCGACACCAGCACCGAGGTGCTCATCCAGAAGGCGCTTGACAACCTGATGAAGGGGCGTACCAGCTTTGTCATCGCCCACCGTCTGTCCACCATCCGCAACGCCGACCTGATCCTCGTGATGCGTGACGGCGACATCGTGGAGCAGGGCAACCACGAAGAGCTGATGGCCAAAAACGGCTTCTATACCCAGCTGTACAACAGCCAGTTTGACCGTACAAGCGAACCGGCGTAAGACGGGACGCTTCCTCTGTAAAAATCCCGGCGGCGGCATCACGCCGCAGCCGGGATTTTCTGCAAAGGGATGTACAGGAAATTGTCGGCAAATGGGCAAAAAAGGGTTGACAAGAGGATTTGGATTGGGTATAATACCAAAGATGCGTTGTACAAGACGCAGGAAAAATGGCCCGGTAGTTCAGTTGGTTAGAACGCTAGCCTGTCACGCTAGAGGTCGTCGGTTCGAGCCCGATCCGGGTCGCCATTTTTTATTCATTCGGAAGATTTACAAATAAATATGCTTCTATAGCTCAGATGGTAGAGCGCGCCCTTGGTAAGGGCGAGGTCAGCAGTTCAAATCTGCTTAGAAGCTCCAAAGAAAAACCCTTGCGGGCCATCGCCTGCAAGGGTTTTTGGTATTTTTCTGTCACATTTCATTTTACAATGCAAGGTTCAACTATATGAAGCCGGGCAGCCTTCGAAAAGAAGATTACGAATATATCCGGCAAGACACTTGCGGTATTTTTATCCTTACAGAACCACTTGTCGGCTCAATGACATACTCCGACATGGAAAATAAAAGTGCCGCAAGTTGGATGGTTGGCAATAACCTATAAAAACATTTTAAAAAGTTTATAAAATTTGTGTATGGCAATTATTGTAAGTGGTGGGATATAATAGATGAGTAAGTTTGTTATCTTGTTAGACGAATATCGGGCCGTCAAAAACTGACACACACCGACACAGGAAGTCAAGATGATTGAGTAGCCGGTATTTCGCCGATATCGAAACCCCTGTGCACGGTAAAGGGTGCTCTGAACGCGGCGCTCCCCCGTCCGGCATACGCGGGACAAGCGATCATGTTCGACATAGTGTTAAACGTTTAACTGTCAGGAGAAATGGGGCATCGGATTTCCGCACGATGCCCCCTTTCATATAATTGCATAGCGGACCCTTGACAAATTTTGAGAGAGGAGGAAAAGGGAGCGAAAAGGTTGGGAGAGGAGGAAAAAGGAACGAAAAGAAAGAGAAACAGGTAGAGGCTCTCACGTTGCGTGCGAACCGGTTTCGTGGCTGTCCGGCCGGTGGGGCGCGCAGTGTGACAGGTATCACCAGAGAGAAAAATGGCTTCCGGACAGCAAAACAATAATGGGGAATCATGAAGAATAATGGAGAGTAATGGAGGAGATTTTAGTGTCTTTTAGGAGAATTGGAAAGATTTTTATCGTTCTGGTGCTGACGCTGACGCTGATCGGCAGCGTGGCGGCCATCTCGGTCCAGGCGGCTCTGGATACGGCGATACCCGCCCCATCAGGTGCGTCTCTTGACACCAACCGTATTAGTCTGCGCGTCACACACACTTGGCTCACGGCGGCCAACTACACGAGATGGACGACCGATTATGTCGGTACCGACGCCCTGTCGCTCTGGTATACCACGGACGGTACCGATCCTTATAAGGAAAACTCGAGCGCCATCAGAATGCGGATCAATCCCGCAGTCACCAGCGCAGGCGCACTGGCCGCCCCGCGTGCCTATCTGCTTGACTATAAGGGCGGCACGACCTACAAATTCATCTGCTATAACGGCGAAAACTGGAGCAATATTTATACATATACCACGGCGATGAACGCCCCTAGGCTTCAGATCGACAATAACATCGATCCGGCCAAAACCAACAATGTTCTGCGTCAGACCAGCGGTCTCTATAAGAGAAGCGACGTCGCGGGCGGCATCAAGCTGTTCTCCGACTCGGCCGGCGCGGTCATCTACTATCAGACGGCGCCCTGTATTTGGGATCCGGCGAAGTCTGAATTTACGGCTTCGGCGGTTGACAGTGTAAACGCCGCTGAATTGCAATCCGGCGGTACGGTCTACACGGCGCCCATCTCGGCGGCTGGACTGGATCAGACCAACGCGATCGCGATCCGAGCCACAGCGGTCAAGACCGGCGTGACCGCCGCGAACCCGGTTACCTTCAAGGTTCGTGTGGCCGAGGATGCGGACTTCCTCACACTGAAAGCCGACAGGGACGGAAATCTGCTGGTCAATCTCGACGGCTTCATCGCCCAACTCACCGTGGAAGAGAAACTCATGCTGTTAGGCGGCGTGGGCGGCGACCCCATCTGGCTGCAGAACGGCTATAACTATCCCATCGAGAGCAACAACGACGGTATTCTCCGCACCGGTGGTCCGGCCGGCGGAACGCCCGCTCTGCCTCGCTTCAACATTCCCTCCACCGCGTTGGCCGATGGCCCTGCCGGCGTCCGTATGTGGAAGAATGCCACCATCTGGATGGCTCCCGCAGGCATCGGCGCGTCCTGGAACGCGGAACTGGCCACCAAGGTCGGTGCGCGTTACGCGGCGGAAGCCAAGCATTACGCGATTGACTATGTATTGGGCCCTGGTATCAACAATCAGCGCAACCCCCTCTCCGGCCGTAATTTCGAGTATTATTCCGAAGATCCCTACGTCGGCGGTTACACCGCGGCTGCGCAGGTCAGAGGCATGCAGGCCAACGGCCTGGCCGCAACGATCAAGCACTTTGCCGCCAACGACTATGAGACGGGCCGCAACAACAACGCCTATGCAACCGAGCGCGCCCTGCGCGAGATCTATTTGCGCGCTTTTGAGATCGCAGTCAAGGAAGGCAATCCGCGGACTCTCATGACCGGCTACAACGGAATCAACTCGGTTGCCACCGCGCGCAACCCCTGGCTGACCACACAGGTTCTTCGCGAAGAGTGGGGCTTCACAGGCTTCACCATGACCGACTGGGGCGGAGACTCCGGAACGGCAGCGCTGGAAGCTCAGAATGATATGGCCCAGAGCGGCGCCCGTACGTTAAGCACCTATCAAACCTGGCTGAATGACGCGACCAACGGCGCCCGCAATATGGGTTACCTGAACCGCAGCGTCAAAAACGTCCTGCGTGTTCTCGTGAAATCCTTCGCCTTCCAGGGCGAATACGGCGTTCTCAAACCTGACGGCACCTATGCTGACGGCGTTAAAGTGGACGGCACCCCGACGGTCGGACTGACCAACGAAGACATCGGAAGCCGTCATCTCCAGTTCGGCAGCTCGCAGGTTCAGAAGGATTCGCGTGTTGTCAACAAACAGGTAGCTGACGAAGCCATTACCCTTTTGGCAAACAAAAACAATGTGCTTCCGCTCAAGGGCACCGAAAAAATCGCCATGGTCACCAGCCGGAAAGCCTGGCAGGAATTCTTTAACCTGAGATGGTACGGCGACAGCGCCTCAATCGGCGATGTGGTCATTCAGGGCACCGGCAGCGCCCAGGTGCGTTTCAACAACAGCACTGAGGACTATGCGCTGACACTGCGTGAAGCTCTGATCAACCGCGGCTTTGACGTGGTGGACTGGCAGATCGACTTTGGTGCGCTCGGCAACAACAACCAGGCGTTTATGGACGCGTTCAACAACAACCCGCCGAAGCAGGGCGGTAAAAAGTATATCTTTAGCGAAGAAATGGCCAAAGGCGCGACAGCAGAAACCGCCGCTTACAATGCGGCAAACGCCCTGCCGCTCGCGACCGCGAAAGCCAACGCGGAATCCGCAGCCGCAGCCGCAGCCGCATCGGCCGACGTCGGTATCTTCGTGATATCGCGTATTTCGGGCGAAGGCGCGGACGTAACGTCGGCGCTGTTCAGCATGGAAGCCAAAGAGCTTCTCGTATACGACGCCTACGAGAAGGCGTTCCACGCCGCAGGCAAGCCCCTCATCGTGCTGATCAACGTTGGCGGCACCACAAGCACCACAGCCTACAGAGGCGCGACCCTGACCATTGGCTCGGGCGCGAATGCGGTCACGGCGACCACTGACGGCGCTGACGCCATCTTGGACATCTGGAATCCCGGAAGCGCCGGCACCGAGGCCATCGCGGACATCTTTAAGGGCGCGGTCAATCCGTCCGGTAAACTGGCTCAGACTTTCCCGGTCAACTTCAATGACAGCCCCTCCGTGTATATGTTCGCCGAAACGAACACGATACGGCAGGCGCTGGGCCTGAGCGCTTATCCCGGCAACGGCTATAACAATGCCGCCTACTATGCCGACGGCGTATATGTTGGCTATCGTTTCTATGAATCCCGTCCGGAAAATTATGAAACCATGGTCGCCTATCCCTTCGGCTACGGCTTGAGCTACACCAAGTTTGAGTATAGCGACCTCAAGCTCGACAAAAAAGTGATTACCGACAAGAACGGCACCATCACCGCGACCGTCAAGGTCAAAAATGTCGGCAACATGGCTGGTAAAGAGGTTGTTCAGCTGTACCTCAGCGCCAGCACGTGGGAGAAGGAAGGCCGTCCGAAGAACGACCTGCGCGCCTATGGCAAAACCAAGCTGCTTGCGCCCGACGAGTCGGAGACCATTACGCTGACCATCAAATACGATGATCTGACCTACTTTGACGATGGCAATCCGAGCGGTATGATCCCCACCAACTACAATGCTACTACGAATCCTCCTGTCTATGGACAGGGCGAAGGCTGGACGGTTGCCGACGGTACCGTATTCACCGTAACGGTTCGCACCAACGGCAGCGACGCCGACAAGCCCAATCAGCCGATCAAAGGTCTTACAGGCACCTTTGCTTACTTTGATCCTTACGGCGAGTGCAGCGTAAAAGCAGGCGAAACCGTCACAGTTCCGATTACCATCAAGAACTGCCAGAACTTTGCCGGCATGAACGGCGTGATCAAATATGACAGCAGTGTTCTGACCCTCGACTCCATCACAGCCAAAAAGGGTTTTATCCTTGAGAAAAAGGACGACGCTTTTGCCGTCGTTACTCCGGGCGGCGCGGGCCTGAATGGCGATGTTGTGATTGGTTATGCCATCTTCACTGCGGCGGCCGACATCCTGGACGATGTTACGACCTATGTGTCCTTCCCGCAGGATCAGATCGTTGCCTTTGACGCGAACGGCGATGCAGCGACCGTGTCCGGCGGAACGATTTCCGTCACGATTGAAGGGCCGGCTCCGATGATTGGCGACGTCAATCTGGACAGCGAAGTCGATGTGGCCGACGCCATCCTGCTGATGCAGTACCTTGCGGGCAGCAGAGAACTCACCCCCCGCCAGCTCAAGGCGGCCGATGCCAACAAGGATGGCAAGGTCAATGTCGGCGACGTGACCATCATTATGCAGATGTGCCTGTGATTCGATTACAGACAACAGAGAACCGATGAGAAGAACCGGCGGCCTTGAAACAGGCCGCCGGTTCTCTTTTCCGATCATAGTTCATATCAATCAGGCGGCAGACCATTTTCCCACGGAAGCGAACCCTTTAGCAGGATCGTGATCCAATGATCCTTGTCCATGTGATAGGCGGGCAGAATGCCCTCTTTGCGTCTGCCCATTTCCTCACGCTCATATTCGGCACTTTTCCCAATAACGTTGCATAAGCAACATTATTTTTGTTCTGAAGGTTGACTGCAAGAATAAAGAATGTTAATATTATCATATAAGTACAATTTTCATAAGCTTTTAAACAGTGCAAGGAGCAAGTCGCTATTATCATAATGTGAATCTCACTCTCTGTTTTCTTTTTATAGAAGACTCATATTGTGCTTTAAAACATGTTAAAAAATGGAAAATAATGGTAAAATAGGGGTAAATAGGTTTCTTTTCTAGGATTTGCTATTTTACATTTATTGCAGGATCCTTTACTTTTGTGAGTTTGCGAACGGGATAATTTTAGGTAATTTTTAAAGCAATACGATCCACAAAAATGGTCTTGTTCGCAAAACGATATATATAAGGGGGTGGAAATATTATCTTTGTTCGAAATCCGGAATATGGCATTTAGGTTTCGCAATAAAAGGAATCGCGAAACAAAAAATGAAGGGAGTAGGGAATCATGAAAGGACGTATTTTATCTCTTTGCCTTGCGGTGCTTTTAACCATGAGCACGGTTGGCCCCATGCTGACAGGCGCTGCGGCAGGCAATGATCCATGGGAGGCAGGCGCCTCGTGGCCCACGCTTCAGTCACGCAGTGATTTGGCGTCGGGACAGAAATATTTTACCCATATGGAGTGGACCGGTGACAGAACAACCCGTCAATCGGATGTTTTTCAGGTAAACCGGGAACCCCATGCAGCCTACGCGACACCCTATCACGATGTGGAATCCGCACGGGCGGGCGCCATTGATTATAAGCCCGAGCTGTCCAAGCGGTATAAAAAGCTGACGGGCGCGGGTCAGGAATGGGATCTGACCGTGTTTAAGAGTCCCGCGTTGGCGAAAGCAGACGGGATTTTGGACAATTTCTATAAGGTCGACTATGCCGGCGTGCAGGCAAACCCCTATACCGGAAAAGGCGGCGTTTGTTCCTTCAAGGATAACATGTACGCCTGCGGATGGGAAAAAGTCACGCTGCCCGCGAGCTGGCAGACGCAGGGCTTTGACTTCCCCGTGTATTCCAACACCTCCATCCCATTTACCGGCCAGTATGGAAACGCCGGCGGGGGCGGGCATCAGAACGAAGTGCCCGATGCGCCGCTGGTCACCAATCCGGTCGGCTTTTACCGCCGCACTTTTGACGTGGACAGCGACTGGATGCAGGCCGGAAAAAAGGTGTATATTACCTTTGACAGCGTGGAATCGGCCTACTATCTCTATGTGAACGGCAATGAAGTCGGTTATACGGAGAACACCTTTGACAAGAGCACCTTTGACATCACACCCTTCCTCAACGCGAACGGAAAGGACAATGTCCTGGCGCTTGAGGTCATTCGCTGGGCGGACGGAGCCTGGCTGGAGGATCAGGACGGACTGAGCCTCGCCGGAATTTCCCGCGATGTGTATCTGACCAGCACACCGGCGGTTCGCCTCCGGGACTATAAAGTGGAGACCGACCTTGACGAAAATTATGTCAACGCGGACCTCAACCTCAAAATCAATGTGGACAACCAGAGCACGGCGGCGGCCGAGGGTTACGCAGTGGACGTGAAGCTGTTTGACGCCGCGGGCAACAATCTGTTTGCGGGAACGCCTCTGCGCGGCGACCTCGCCAGCCTTGCCTCCGATACGGAAGGCGCTGTCCAGCTCAGCCGTCTTGTGGAAAACCCCCACCTTTGGTCGGATGAGGATCCTTATCTCTATACCCTGGTGATCTCCCTGTATCACAAGGGCACACAGAGTCATCTGGAGAGCATCAGCCAGCAGCTGGGTTTCCGTGAGATTGAGTTTACCAAGACGGTCGTAAATTCCAGCTACCGGAAACAGACCAACAGCTACCAGACGATCACCTTAAACGGCAAGCCCCTTCTGTTTAGGGGTACCGACCGTGTGGAAAACAGCTACATCGGCGGCCATTATATCGGCAAAGAGCTTTATGAAAAGGATCTCCAGCTCATGAAGCAGAATAACATAAACGCCATCCGTACCGCCCATTATCCCACGGATGAATACATGTACTATCTGGCCGATAAATGGGGCCTGTATATCATGGCGGAAAACAGCATGGAGACCCATTCCCTGTGGGACGCCAAAATTACTGTAAGCGGACGCCAAGTCAACGCCAATACATATTGGTTCAACGAGGCGTACCGTGACCGTGCAGCGGCCAATGTCCACGCCCGCAAAAACCGGACCTCGGTGGTCATGTGGTCGCTGGGCAATGAGTCAGGCGGCGGCAGCGATCCCGATTTCATGTTCCAGAAATCCATTCAGGAGATCATTCGTCCCATCGATTCCACCCGCCCGACCACTTATCAGTGCCTCGGCAGTGAGGGCGGCGTCGACGTCATCAGCCAGATGTACAACAACCTGGGCGACGTCAGAGGCAACCTGACCCGCACCGACAAAATGCCCTATCTGCTCAACGAATATGTGCACGCGATGGGCAACTCGGTCGGAAACCTCAAGGAATACTGGGATCTCATCCGCGCCTATGACAGCGGCATGGGCGGCTTTGTGTGGGACTGGTGCGATCAGACCATCGCCACGCCAATCCCGACGCCCTCCTTCATCTACGCCGACAAGACCAGCCGGAACTTCAAGGGCTCGTTTGTGGGGAACCTGCAAACCGACGCCACCTACGGCAAGGCCATGACCGGCTACTCCACCTTCCCCTATGCACAGAATCCGGCGGCAGCCGAGCTGAGCACAGCCCTGTCAGGCAGCAACAACTTCACCATTGAGCTGCTGGTCAAGCAGCCGCAGGCAAGCACTGCATTCAGCGTTCTGGCCGCCAAGGGCGACAATCAAGTGGCTCTCCGCATGAACGGCACCGACTGCTTCGCCTTCTATGTCCGCACAACGGCGGGCGCCTGGAAGCAGAATGACTTTGTCATTCCGGCGAATTGGGTGGGCAACTGGCATCATCTGGCCGCTGTCCGCGACGGTTCTGAACTGCGCCTCTACTGCGACGGCGTGGCGCTGGCCAGAAAAGCGGCCGCGGTTCCCGTGGACAACCCCATCGCCAATACGACCGCCGAGTTTGCCATCAACCGCGAAGTGGATCATACCGACCGTGACGGCAACTTCATAGTCTCCAAGGCGCGCGTGTACAACAAGGCGCTGACCACCCAGGAGATGCTGGCTCAGATGACCGGTGACACCACAGGAACCGGCTATGCTTTCACGCCGGACAGCGCAAACACGGTCATGTGGCTGGACTACAATACCGCCACCGTCGAGCAGGATACCAGCGCGGTCTGGGATTACTACGGAGAAAAGGGCGACGCCGAAATGGCCGGCAAATATAATGCTCACGGCGGCGACTGGGGAGACCAGCGCAACAGCGGGAACTTCTGCAACAATGGCCTGATCTCCAGCAATCGTACACCCCAACCCGAACTTAAAGAGGTCAAGTATATCTATCAGTCCTTCTGGTTTACGGCCAACAAGACCGACATGCTCAAGCGCCAGGTCGAGATCTACAACGAAAACCGCTATACCGCCTCCGACGCCTTTGACGTGAAATGGGAGCTTGTGGAGGACGGCAAAGTCATCGACAGCGGCCTTGTGACCGAGGTCATCGCGCCTCTGGAGCGCAAGAGGGTCACAATTCCCTTTACGATGCCCGGCATCCTCAAGCCCGACGCGGAATATTTCCTCAACTTCTCGGTTCAGCTGAAAGGGGCAACCGCATGGGGCGCTCAGGCAGGACACGAAGTTTCTTACGAGCAGATCGCGGTGCCGACTGAAATTCAGAATATGCCGAAACCGGCCGTCGTTCCCAATGTCACTCTAGGCAGAGCGGACGGCGTGATCACGGTGTCGGGCGACGCATTCAGACTTAAATTCAGCGAGGCCACCGGCCTGATGACCGAGTACAGCTATGGAGGCCAGACCATTCTGACCGCCGGCCCGACGCCCAACTATTGGCGTGCCCTGTTGGACAATGACAAATCAGGGCGAGGAAACTTTGACGGCAAATGGGAAAACGCCAATAAGAATATGACAGTACGGTCGATCAACGCCGTAGCAAATCAGGAAAACAACATTGTGATCGTGGACGTTGTGCTGGGTCTGTCGGGTGCCAACAACTCAACCGAGACCATGAAGTACACCATTTACGGCTCAGGTGAGGTGACGGTTAACTCCAAGCTGACCGTCGGCGCCGGAATGAACGCACTGGTGAAATACGGCGCGGAGCTTACCCTGCCCAAGAGCTACGAGCAGATCAAATGGTACGGCGAAGGCCCGCAAGAAAGCCTGATAGACCGCAGGCAGGGCGCCAAGGTCGGTTTGTATGAGGACACTGTGTCCAATTCCTTCTATCCCTATGTGACGCCTCAAACGGGCGGCAACCACACCGGCGTGCGCTATATGGCGCTGGAAGATGAGGCCAGCCCCATCGGCCTGATGGTTGTCAGCGCCGACCAGATGGAAGCCAGTGCGCTGCACTTCAATGTGACCGAGCTGAGCGGTAAGCGTCACATCTATCAGCTTCCCAAGACCAATCATACTGTTTTCAATGTGGATCTGATTTCCAGAGGTACGGGCGGCGCGACCTGCGGCCCGGACACCCTGGCTCAGTACACCCTCCCGGCAGGCGGAGACTATCAGTATGAGTACACCATTGTTCCCTATACCAAGGGTGCAGACATTATGTCCATCAGCAAACAATGGCGCGATGTCGAATCCTTTGACGAGGCAGCCTACAACACAAGTGAGGCCGCCACGGTTGAAGCCCTCATTCAGGTGGTTGAGAACCTGATGACCTACAATCAGAAGCAGGATGTCATAGATGCCCGCAAGGCATTTGAAGCACTGACCGACACACAGAAGGCGCTTGTTCCCAACCTTGCTGTGCTGGAAGCGGCTGAAGCCAAGATTGAATCCCTCCAGGGCGCCAAGGCGTATCTGAGAGATTTGAGCGGACACTTTGACCTCGCTGAAATCACAAACACAGGTCGCGTCAGCATTGATCCTACCTCTCCGACCGGCTACGCGATGCGCGGCTATGTCGAGGTGCCCAACACGGCTCTTGTCAACCAGCACCTGTCCGGAACGGGCAAAAACTTTACCATTGAGCTTTGGGTCAACCCGGACGACATCGCCGACGGCAACGTGTTCTTCGCCAAGGGAGACACCCAAATTACAATCAAAACCGCAGGCGGCGGCATTGAATTCTTTGTCTACGACGGCTCGTGGCGGGTGGTCAATCCCTCCGGTATCACAGGCTGGACGGCCAATGAATGGCATCAAATTGTCGGAACCTACGATGGAAGCAATTTGCGACTGTATTTGGACGGCACTCAAATTGGCTCCACCGCGCTGTCAAACGCCAACATTCGAACAGCCGGATACCCGCTGGGCATCGGCAAGCGCTTTGACAACAACGCCGAGCTGCGCGGAAAGATGGCGGCCAGCAATGTCTTTACCAAAGCCCTGACCGCACAGGAGATCGCGGCCCGTTACAACGAGTATACGACCGCTTTGACGCCCAGCCCGATTCCCGGCCCGGACGATGCGTCCGCGCTTCTGTGGTACGACTTTGGAACCGCCTATTCCATTACGGCAGTCTCAGTTGATCCTGTGACCGTCTCAACCGAGCGCGGCGTCAAGCCGGCGCTTCCCGAAAAAGTTACCGTTCATTACAGCGACGAAAGCACGATAGAAGCGGATGTTGTCTGGGATGAGATGCCTCTGTCCGACTATGTGGACGCGGGCAGCTTTACGGTAGAAGGTACAATTCCCGGCTTCTCACTCAAAGCCTCTGCGGCAGTGACCGTCACGATTGAGGATCCCGATTACATCTATACCGCCCAGACCGGAGAACTCATCACCCTGCCGATCACTGTGGCGGACTGCGAAAAGCTTACCGCTGCACGTGGAACCATTGTATACGACGAGGCGCTGCTGACCCTTGAATCCCTCGTCGGGAAAAAGGGATTCCTGCTCATTTCCGGAGGCGACGATTTTGTTGCCCTGACGAATGACGGCATGGGCCTTGACGGCGACGTGATCGTGGGTTACGCGGTCTTTAGAGTGAAAGCGGACTTGGAGGACGATGTAACAACGTATGTCGCCTTTAACCCGCTGACGACCTGGGATGAAGAGCCCGCCGTTTCCGGATTCCGGGCTCCGTCCATGCAGGTGAATATCCTTGGCGTGCCGCCCATGGCCGGTGATGTCACCCTGGACGGCAACGTAGATCTTGCGGACGCCATCCTGCTGATGCAGTATCTGGCAGGCAGCAAGGAGCTTTCCGTGAAACAGCTCAAGGCGGCCGATGTCAACAAGGACGGCAAGATCAATGTAGGCGACGTCACCATCATCATGCAGATGTGCCTGTAATTAGGGTTCCGGGTTCGAATCCTTGGGGAAAGAAAAAAGGGAGAGTGTGAGAAGTGAAGAGATTTATCTCAGTCGTTCTGTCGATTATGCTGCTTATGGGGATACTGGGAACCTGTATCCCCTTCTCGGCCGCCGCGGGCGAGGCGTTTGACCGCGTGACCCTCAACATGAACGACGATTGGGGCTATTACCAGGGAGACCTCGCCGGCGCCCAGGAAATTGGGTTTGACGACAGCGAATTTGCTGCCGTTACGATCCCGCACACTATGCGCCTGGAGAAAAAGCATGCGGGCGGCGCCGCGAGCGTCTATCAGGGCATTGGCTGGTACCGAAAATATTTTACGGTGGACGCGGCCATGCAGGGGAAAAAGGTTTTTCTCGACTTTGAGGGCGTTATGATCGATTCCGACGTCTATCTCAACGGTGAGAAAGTCTACACCCGAAACGGCGGCTATGTCGGATTCCAGGTGGACATCTCCGACAAAGTGGTCTTTGGGGGGGAAAATGTGCTGGCTCTGCGGGTGTCGAGCAAAAACAACTCGGACACCCCGCCCGGAAAACCGCTTGCCAGCCTTGATTTCCACTATTACGGCGGCATTTACCGGAACGTAAAAATGGTAATCACTGACAAGGCCCATATTACCGATGCGCTGGGCGCGGACAAGGTGGCGTCGGGCGGCGTGCTTGTGTCCTATGCCGACGTGTCGGCGGCACAGGCGACGGTTCATGTGAAAACCCATATTGCGAATGAATATGCCGACGCAAAGAGCATCAAATTGACCAGTAAAATCCTCAACAAAGACGGTGCCGCTGTGGCGCATCAGGCAGACACGCTCTCCCTGGCCACTGCTTCTGATCAGCAGGCCACGCAGGTGATGACGGTCACAAATCCCCAGTTGTGGCACCCTGACCGTCCGTATCTGTATACCCTCGTATCCGAACTCTCCATTGACGGGACGGCGATAGACAGCAAGAGCACCCATATCGGTATCCGGTGGCTGGAGATGAAGCCCGACGGCTTTTACTTAAACGGCCAAAAGCTGTATGTGCGCGGCGCAAACCGCCACCAGTCCTATGCCAACGTGGGCGATGCCGCGCCCGATTCCATGCAGGTACGCGATGCGCTGCTTCTCAAGGCGGACGGCTTCAACGCCGTCCGCGCCACCCACTATCCGCAGGCGCCCGCGTTTTTAGATGCCTGTGACAAGCTGGGCATCCTGGTCGTGGAGTGTCAGCCGGGTTGGCAGAACTTCACCAATACTCAGACCTTCTACGACCGTACCCTCCGCGATGTGCGGGAAATGGTGCGCCGCGACCGCAACCGCCCCTCGGTCATCCTGTGGGAGGCCTCCCTCAACGAGACAGGCTATTCGGCCGCCTGGGCGCAGGCGGCTTCGGCCGCCGCTCATCAGGAGATGCCGGGCAGCCAGATGTTTACGGCGGCTGACTACGGCCTGCGGGGCGAGTATTACGATGTCAACTACAAGATCATTGACGGCGGTGTGGACAAAAACCCGAACAAGACCGTGTTCACCCGCGAATGGGGAGACTGGGCCGGCCGCGACCAGGCGAGACGCGCCGACGGCGAGGCCATGCTGGTCACTCAGGTCAACACCCATCAGACCTTTTTAAACGGCAACGGCTATCCCGACTGGGGCGGACTGGATGCCGCGGAGCGCATGGCGGGCTATTTCCTGTGGAGCTGGAACGACTATGCCCGCGGCAGCCAGCCCGACACCCTGCCGAGCGGCACGGTGGAGATCGACCGTGTCAAAAAGCCGCTGTTCTACTGGCTCAAATCCATGACAGACGCCCGCAACCCAGTGTACGGCCCCATGGTGTACATCGCGAGCAATTACACCGCCACCTCCAGCAAAACCATCAATGTGTATTCCAACTGTGACAGCGTCAAGCTGTATCAAAACGGTACTTTGATCAAAGAACTGACCCGTGCCGAGCGGGCGTCCTCCGCACAGAACATCGTGAACAAGGGCGGCAGCCCCATCTATGTGTTTACGCTGCCCTCCTTTGTTGCGGGTGAACTCAGGGCCGAGGGTGTACTGGACGGACAGGCGGCCGCCACGCATACCGTTAAAACGCCAGGGAATGTCCGCAAAGTGCTCATTGAAGCCGACACCATGGGCATTGCGCCGGTAGCCGACGGCTCCGACCTCATCCCGGTTTACTTCAAGGTCGTGGACGAAAACGGGACGGTCGTGCCCAGCTTCAACGGCAAGATCGACATTGAGGTGTTGGGAGAAGGCAAACTGGTGGGGAAAGACATCCCGCGCATCGGCGTGGAGGAACAGACATGTGAGGCGGGCATTGGCTTCGCCTTTATCCGCACCACCAAGACGGCTGGAGAGATCGCTGTCACCGCCAAGGGCGACGGCATGTCCTATTCGGTCGAACGCTTCACCACAGCGCCATACACGGGCACTTACGCGGCCCCCTACGCCCACACTGCGTGGACGCAGGGCGTAGAGAAATTTGAATCGGGTGAGATTTATAAGAACCTGGCCAAGGGCAAGACCGCTTCCGCCTCCTCCACCCAGAGCGGGCGTGACGCCGCCTATGCGTTTGACGAGAACACCGGCACCCGTTGGTGCGCCGATGGCGGAGCCTATCCCCAGTGGCTTCAGGTGGACCTGGGCAAGAGCACAGACATTCTCGGCTTTGCCATGCACTGGGAAAATGCCTCCGGCGTCTACACGTATACCATCCAAACCTCAGAGAATGGCAATAACTGGACAACCGTGGTCGACCAGTCAGGCAATACCACGGTCAACGGCAGTGAAACCCAGATGGCCGCCTGTACCGGACGCTATGTCCGGCTGAACATCCTGTCCTTTGCCGGCGGTTGGGCGTCGCTGTGGGAGTTCGGTGTGCTGGGCAAGCTTATTGAGGAGGAGGTTCTGCCGGGCAGCATCGTGACAGACGAACAGATCCGCGTCATCACCTCGTCCTGTGAGACCGAGTCCGACCGCGGCGTAGACAAGCTGCGCGACGGCGACACCCTGATCGGCACCGGCTGGCTGGCGGCCACCGACGAGTTTCCACAGTCGGTCACCGTACGCTTTGAGAAGCCGCTCAAGCTGACCGGAAGCCGCATTTACTGGGAAAAGGACTCCAGCTGGTACACCTATGACCTGGAGGTCTCTCAGGACGGCAAAACATGGGTTAAGGCGCTCGACAGCCTGTTTGTGGGCGGCCAGCACTTCAAGCCGGAAACCTTCCATCAGGTGCAGGAAAACGTCCGGTTTGCGCGGGTGATCCTCAAGGACATCGTCTCAGGCAGCGGACAGGCGCGTATCGGCATGGCCGAGCTGATCTTCTATGAGGACAACGCCCCGGTCAGTAGCTTTGATTATCTCAGTGACCTCGCTTGGGTTTCCGCCACAAGCGATTATACCAGCGTCGTCAAGGATAAGCCGGTCTACGCTTCCGCACCCATCAAGCTCAACTCGGCGCAGGGGGTTCAGTCCTTCACCAAAGGGCTGAGCAGTGACACCAACTCGGAGATTGTCTATGATCTGTCTGGAAAGAACTGTCTCAAATTTGAATCCTACCTCGGGATCGCCACCAGCGCAGGGAAGCAGGGCGGCGAGGCCATATTTACGGTGTACGCCGATGACCGGCTGATCTACACAAGTCCGGTCAAGATGCGCAATGACAACTGCGAATATATCAGCCTGGACATCGAGGGCGTGAACACTCTCAAGCTGGCCGCCAAATGGAGCGGGAATACGCAGAATCCCGAAGCGCGGTACAACACACATGTGGTGTGGGCCGGCGCCAAGGTTCTGTATAAAAATGCCGAGACAAAGCCTCTTGTCCTTGACGTGACCGTCACGCCCGGTCAAACCGAGCTTTACCCCGGCGAAAGCAAAGCCTTTGCCGCCGAGGTGGACACGGACGAGGATGCCTCCCAGGCCGTCACCTGGACGGTGGAGGGCGCCGCAAGCGCAGACACAACAATTTCGGAGGAAGGCCAACTGGCCGTGGGGCTGGATGAAACCGCCCGAACCCTGACTGTTCGTGCGACCGCGGAGGAGGACGGAGAGGCCGCCGGAACGGCTACGGTGACGGTAAAGAAACTTTCCGTACACACCGGTGCAACTGGCGAGACCGTTTCCATTCCGATCACGCTGGAAAACTGTGAAAATTTTGCGGGCGGATCGGGCTTCATTCAGTATGACGACAGTCTGCTGACGCTCCAGTCCATCACCGCGAAAAAGGGCTTTACGCTTGTTTTTGAGGACAATCAATTCGTGTGTGTGACGCCGGGCGGCGCAGGACTTGACGGCAGTGTGGTCGTCGGCTACGCAGTCTTTTCAATCAAAGCGGAGCTGCCTGATGATGTCACGGCCTATATCTCCTTTACAGATCTGATTGCGTTCAATATGCAGCCTGAGCTGACCGAGGTTTCCGCCCCCGCTGTGCGTCTGGATATTCTCGGCGTGCCGCCCATGACTGGCGATGTCAGCTTGGACGGCAAAGTGGATCTTGCAGATGCTATTCTCCTGATGCAGTATCTTTCGGGGAACACGGCGCTTTCCGCGAGACAACGCAAAGCAGCCGACGTCAACAGGGACGGTAAGGTCAATGTCGGCGACGTCACCATCATCATGCAGATGTGCCTGTGATTCGATTACAGACAACAGAGAACATATAAGAAGCGCCGGCGGCCGGGGAACAGGGCCCCGGCGCGTTACAAAAAGGAATACCAAACAGACTAAAA
>JAVBNA010000020.1:0-78434 GCA_031551875.1 Oscillospiraceae bacterium
GTATCCGGTCTTCTATGTTCAATATTTCTACCGTGGCTCGCAGGTCAAATCCTTTTTCCAGCATTACAATCACCCTTATATATTTTACCATATCTACGTAAAAAAGCCCAGCTTATGCTGGACTTTTTTGACAGGCTGAAAGGAAGAACCTGCGGGTTCTTCCTTTTATTATATATCTACTGCTCCGGCTTGACGGCCGCCATCGCAAATGTAATCCTTCCGTCCTCCACGCGCATTTCATAGTGTGCACCGTCGTCCTCATACTCCTGATAGTAGCCGTTTTGCGGGCTGCTGACCGTTGTGACGCCCAGCGCCCCGAGCACCTCCTTGATCTGCTCCGCATCGCGCCCGGCCGCCGCGTAGATGGCCACCGGAATCCCCGAGCCGAACTTCCCCGTTCCTGAGGCGTCTTTTGCGCCCGAGCCAACTCCCCCTTCCGCATATACCAGATAAACGGCGGAGATCTGTCCGGTTTTGCGCCCACAATCAAACGCCAGAAGGTTCTGCTTGTCAAACACATATGTGTAACGGGTATATGCGCCCGCTTCGCCCTTGCTCAGCTCACCGATTTCTAAACCCTCCACACCCGCCTCGGCGGTTTTCTGATTGAATGCCTTACAGAAACCCTCCGCCGTGGCTTGAAATGTACCCCGTTCCCCCGCGGCGAGGGACAGCTTGAGCGGAATCTCCTGCGCGCAGCCCTGGAGTAGCAGCACAAGCGCCGCACATAGTGCCAAAACGATTTTTTTCATTGGCTCTCCTTTCCGTGAGCGCCCGGCATTTTATGATTGTAAGAAAAATCCGGAACATGACGTTCCGGATTTTTATAAGATGCCCGCCCAGCCGTATCGCGCTGATAATAACCTGCCTACCATAAGCAGGTGGGTGCCCGCCCAGCTATTTCGCGCTCCCTTCTTCCGGCAAAGCCGGGAGGTCTGCAATCCATAGCCGGAGATACAAGCTCCCGATTATCAATTGTAGGGTTATAAAAGCGTCAGTCCGCGAACCGGGCAGAACAGTCTTACAACGTAATTATATGTCGCCCACCTCAGAAAGTATACAGGAAATCTTTGGTTGCGACGGGATTATTCCTCTGCTTCCGGCTCAAAGAAGTCAGCAAACTTGCTTTCAAACTCGGCGGCCAGCTGGTCGAGAAGCTCTTCGTCTTCCACTTCCTGCAGCTCTTCCTCACCGTCCACACCGATCGATTCAAAGATGTAATAGACACCCTCGTCCTCAATCAGTTCCTCGGGCTCATCGAAAACCGGAAGAAGCGCGTAATATTCGTGCCCGTCCTTCTCCAGCGTCCCGATGATCTCAAATTCATGCTCATTTCCTTCATCATCTGAAAGAACCATCAACTCGGCCATATTTTCGTCCATCATATAAAGAACACTTCCTTTCTTTGGTTCAAGTCATATTTTACCCTCACCGGGGCGTTTAGTCAATAGAATTCTCAATATTTGCCAAGATATTCCCGTTCCATCGTAAAACACACTCTGCATACTCATGCATCTCCATTCATTTTACAGAATATTTAAACATATATAATAAAATATTAAAAATTTATTCACACAAACTGTTGACTTTGGCGTTTTGGCATGGTATGATATATTTGCAATAAGGGATATGTAGTAAGATAAAAAAATCTCTCATTTCTAGAGAGCATGTAAAGGGGTGAGTCCAATGAACAATGAAATAACGCACACTTCACACTCTGCTTCGTTGGACGAGGCAGAGCCGAAACAGCCCCTTGTATAGCGCGGAACAAAATGCCTGAGCTTTGAATATCGGAAAGGAGCTCGTAAAACGGCATAAGCTTCCTATTTCTACCAGAGATAATTTGGTTTGTTTTGAAAAGGCTGTTTTGGGAAATGACCGCCCGCTCGGCGTTGTGAACCGACGAAGGAAGAAAGAGCTACCGTGCAAGAGAATATCTTTTGGCGGATACGAATTCCGGAAAATGGTTAGCGGTCATCAATTGAATAGATATATCTCTATGCAGTACGGCGAAGCCGCTCACAAATTGACGGCTGAGTATCGGGTTTCGATCTGTTTTTGGCAATTCGATTCGGTACATCCCTTGCATACGTGAGAAAACTAGATATGCGCGTAAATCGGATTGTTGAGAACAAGCTGTAAGGACATATTTCGGAAGCTCGTTTCTAATTGAGAGCAATTCAGCGGTTTATTTCTTGTGATGAAGATGTGTTGCAAGGTGCGATATTCAAAATCTCACGAAAGGACAAGAGAATCAGTATTCGTCGTACGCATAAACCCGGTCTTTTCCCCCTTCGCCTTGAAAAAGTGAAGGGAGGGCAACAGGTCGGATGGCAGCGGCCAAAAAACATTTCCCGGTGCTTTTACGCGCCCCGTTGTAAAGAAAGCGGAATGTGACAAAGGCGTCGGAGAAAAGGCTCTCTGCCATGAACAGGTAGAATCCATTCCGGGTAAAGCACCCGGTGATCAGGCATCTGTCCTAAAAAATGAATGGTAAAGGACTGAGTCCAAAGTACAAGTTTCTTTAGCATCAAAATTCCAGAGGGTTGTGCGAATATTCGCACAACCCTCGTTTTTGTTTCCGTTTATGTAGACTTCCGGGCAAAGGTCACCTCGTCGAGCTTTTCACGCACAATAAGCGAGATGTCGTTGAAAATACCGTAAAACCGGCAGATGCAGGTTTCGTTTCCCATCGTACAGGGGTATTCCTGTCCCAGGCAGCGGCTGAGCTGATAAGGTCCTTCAATGGCCTCAATGACCTGCCTCAGGGTAACCTCCTCCGGTGCGCGCGCGAGCATGTACCCGCCCTTTGCGCCCTTGTACGATTTTGCGATACCGCCTGACACCAGGTTGCGCAGGATTTTCAGGGAAAAACGCTGCGGCACGCCGGTGCGCTCCGACAGGGTACGCGCGTCGATGATTTTGTCCTCCTGTGCCAGCGCGTCCACAATGCGCACGGCATAGTCGGCTTCGAGCGTAATGTGCATGGCTGATCTCCTTCGTATTAGTCGAGGAAGTCCTTGAGCTTCTTGCTCCGGCTGGGATGACGAAGCTTGCGCAGCGCCTTGGCTTCGATCTGTCGAATGCGCTCGCGGGTCACGTTAAATTCCTTGCCCACCTCTTCGAGCGTCCTTGAACGCCCGTCCTCCAGCCCGAAGCGCAGGCGAAGCACCTTTTCCTCGCGTGGGGTCAGCGTATCGAGCACCTCGGACAGCTGCTCCTTGAGCAGGGTGTGCGAGGCCGCTTCCGCCGGCGCGGGCGCGTCGTCGTCGGGAATGAAGTCGCCGAGATGGCTGTCCTCCTCCTCGCCGATGGGGGTTTCCAGTGACACCGGCTCCTGCGCGACGCGGATGATCTCGCGCACCTTATCCACCGGCATCTCAAGCTCGAGCGCAATTTCGTCGGCCGTCGGCTCATGCCCGTTGGTGTGCAGCAGCTGACTGCTCACCTTTTTCACCTTGTTGATGGTCTCGACCATGTGCACCGGGATGCGGATCGTGCGTGCCTGGTCGGCGATCGCACGGGTGATGGCCTGACGAATCCACCATGTCGCGTAGGTGGAGAACTTGAAGCCCTTGGTGTAGTCGAATTTTTCCACCGCTTTGATGAGACCCAGGTTCCCCTCCTGAATCAGATCCAGAAACTGCATCCCACGGCCCAGATAGCGCTTGGCGATGCTGACCACCAGACGGAGGTTGGCCTCAGACAGGCGTTTTTTTGCCGCATCCTCCCCTTCGGAAATGCGGATTGCCAGGTCAATTTCCTCCTCGGGCGAGAGAAGCGGCACACGGCCGATCTCCTTGAGATAGACCTTGACTGGGTCGTCAATCGAGATGCCCTCGCTGGACAGCGAGGATTCCATGTCTCCCGACTGCCCCGGAGCGGCCGTAAGCTCGATCTCCTCCAGCTGGACATCCCCGAAGTCCTCCACAATTTCCACGCCGCTGGTTTCCAGTGTGTCGTAAAATTTTTCAATCTGATCGGGATCAAAGTCCAGCTCACCCAGCGCGTCGAGTATCTCCTTGGTGCTCAGCTGCCCCTTGGAAGTGCCCAGCTCAATCAGGCCCTTGATTACGGTTTTCTTGTCCGGTGTGTTTATCATTCTTTATCCCCCGTTTTCTTTTGCGTCTTTCTTCTCACTTTTTGCGCTCGCGCAGATTTTTGAGATATGCCTGTATGTCGTCAGGGTCGGCGTCTGCCGTCACCGCCTGTTTTTCTTTTTCCTGTCTGATTACGCGTATATAATCCGCCGCAACCGCGCTGTCATTCGCATTCTCCGCCGCCTTGGCGAGCATCATCGCGATCCGGCTGACCTCGCCCTCGGAAAACTCTTCGGACAGCTCCATGAGGGAAAAGCCTCTGCCCTCCTCCGCCCGCCTCAGGATGGCCTCATAGACACGCTGGTTAAAGCCTGTCACCATATCCTGCGCGTTGAGCCTGCTCTGTGGATGTTTTACTTTGTCCGGATTATGCATCAGATATGCAAGCAAAGCCTCTTCCGCCCGCGCCGCACGCAGGTTGAGCGCCCGTTCGGGGTTGATCTCGTCCCGCTGGCCGCCCATCTCGCGAGAAAGAGCAGTAACCTCCTTTTTCTGACGGGTGCGCTCCTCCCGTTTCAGCTTTCCCTTGAGCTGGGTGAGGATGGCGCCCTTGTCCACCGAAAGCTCCTGCGCAAGCCGGGAGGCGTAGATGTCCCGCTCGATCGGGCTGTCCAGCGTCGCGAGGAAGTCCACTGCTTCACTAAGAAAGGCGACGCGGTCTGCGTCGGTTTCCCCGCCGTTATGCTTTTCCCGCAGCCGGGACAGTGTGAACTCCACCTCGTTTGGCGCACCCTCCAGCAGGTTTTTAAAGCGGATCGCGCCCTTGTCTTTTATGTAGTCGTCGGGGTCCTTCCCGTCGGGGATGCGCAGCACCTGCACCGTAAGCCCCGCCCGCCGGAGAATGGGAAGCGCCTTCTGCGTCGCGAGTGCGCCTGCCTGGTCGGCGTCATAGCACAGCACCACCTTTTTTGTATAGCGTGAAAGCAGGTGCGCCTGCTCGACGGTGAGCGCTGTGCCCAGTGAGGCGACCGCCGTGCGGAAGCCAGCCTGATGCAGGGATATGACGTCCATATAGCCCTCCGCCAGAATGAGCTCCTCACTCTTTTCATTCTTGGCAAGGTTAAGAGCAAAAATGTTGTGACTCTTTTTATAGACCAGCGTGTCGGCCGTGTTGACATATTTTCTGGCCGCCTTGGCCTCAAGCACCCGCCCGCCGAAGGCAATCACATTGCCCCGCAGATCGATAATCGGGAACATTACACGGCCGCGGAAGATGTCAATGTGCCCGCCCGTTCGGCTTTGAGCCGCCAGATTGGCCGCCACAAGCTCACCCGGCTTAAAGCCCTTCTCTCCCAAGTGCTTGAGCAGCGCGTCCCACCGGTCGGGCGCATAGCCCAGCCCGAAACGCCGGATGGTCGCGTCCGACAGGGCGCGTCCGTGGAGGTATTCGAGCGCCTGAGCGTCCGTTTTCGAATAAAGCTGTGCGTGGAAGAAGCGCGCCGCTTCGACATTGGCCTCCAGAATGCGCCGCCGGGTCCCCGACAGCCCGTCGTCATAGCTGCCCTCGGGCACGGTCATGCCCGCCCGCTGGGCCAGAAAGCGCACTGCCTCCATATAGTCAAGATTCTCAATTTTTTTGATAAAGGTCACTGTGTCCCCGCCCGAATTACAGCCAAAGCAAAAAAAGGAATCGTTATCGGGGTACACGGTAAATGAGGGGGTCTTTTCACTGTGGAAAGGACACAGCCCCACACGGTTGCGCCCCGCCCGCTTGAGATTGACATAGGACGAGACCACCTCCTCGATGGGGCTTCTTATTTTCAGTTCCTGCAAAAAGCTGTCCGGCAGGGCCATGTGATATTCTCACCCATTCCATGATTTCGGTACATACAATTCTTTAAATAGCGTGATGGCATACCGGTCGGTCATGCCCGCGATAAAATCGCACACCGCGCGCTCCAGCCCCTCCTGCCAGGTGATGGTCTGATATTCCAGGGGAAGCTCCATCGGGCAGGCGACGAAGTGGTTGTACAGCGCAGTGATCACGCCGGGCACCTTGCTTTCCTCTCCCTTGGCGACCGGGTTCAAATAGACCTGGTCAAACATAAAGCCGTGCAGCTCGGAAAATGCCGTCTGCACTGCCTCGCCCATACAAAGCCTGTCCCCCTCGGTGTGCTCAATGATGGACATGACCAGTGTGTTGATGCGCTCGCTGCGGCGTCCGCCCAGCGTGTCGACAATATGACGAGGGATTGCGCTGTCCGAGAGGACACCTGCGCGGATCGCGTCGTCGATGTCGTGATTTATGTAGGCAATGCGGTCGGCCACGCGCACAATGCGTCCTTCAAGGGTTTTGGCTTCCTCCCCTTTGGTGTGGCAGCGGATGCCGTCAATGACCTCCCAGGTCAGGTTGAGCCCTTTGCCGTTCCCCTCCAGTTTTTCCACTACGCGCACGCTCTGTTCATAGTGGACAAAGCCCAGCGCGGACACGTCGTCAAGCGCCCGCTCACCGGCGTGTCCGAAGGGGGTGTGCCCCAGGTCGTGCCCCAGTGATATCGCCTCAGTCAAGTCCTCGTTGAGACGCAGCGCCCGGGCAATCGTACGGGCAATCTGCGAAACCTCCAGCGTGTGGGTCAACCGCGTGCGGTAATGATCCTGTTCCGGACACAGGAAAACCTGCGTCTTGTGCTTGAGTCGCCGGAAGGATTTCGAGTGCAGAATCCGGTCGCGGTCGCGCTGAAACTCGGTGCGCACCTCGCACTTATCTTCTTCTCTCGCCCGTCCGCGGCTGCCCGCTGACAGCGCGGCATACTCCGAGAGCGTACTCCTCTCGAGCTGCTCGGTTCTCTCACGGATGGCCATAGGCACCCCTTCCCTTTCATGGCACAAAAAATGCGCATTTTGCCTCTATATGATATATACTGCTTTGCTTCGCAAAAAACCTCTATTTCCCGCAAATCTCTTGAAATCGGTAAAAACGCTCCCCGTGGGGCACCGCCTGCACCGCACCGCTTGTCGCGTCGGCCAGTGTTTTTTGCAGCGCCTCTACACCCTCCCCCGGCAGGTGAAAGGCGATTTCCACCTCGTCGGTGTACGCCGTGTCATCGATTACGCCGTCCGCCGCAGGGATGAGGGACGCGATTCGCCCGTACTGGTTGTAGTCGCAGCGCAGCACCATCTCCTTGCATTTGAGCATACGTATGATTCCGCCCGCGTCCAGCGCGATTTTCGCACCATGGGAATAGGCGCGCACCAGTCCACCCGCGCCCAGCAGCACCCCGCCGAAATAGCGTGTCACCACAACCGCCAGATCGGTCACACCCGACTTGAGCAGCACCTCCAGCACCGGCACGCCCGCCGTGCCCGACGGCTCTCCGTCGTCCGAATAACGGCGCTGCTGCCCTTCCCTGAGCACATACGCATAGACATTGTGGGCGGCGTCCCAGTGCTTGGATTTGATTTCGCTGATAAACGCGACCGCCTCTTCTTCGCAGGTCACCGGCCTGCAATAGCCGATGAAACGGGAACGGCGCTCGACAAATTCATCGCTGGCGGCCTTAACTATGGTCAGATATTCATTCATTTCCTCTGCCCTTTTCCATAAAACCGCCCATGAAAGCATTCTTTCATGGGCGGGAAATTTCTGCTAATAAAGAGAATCAATCGTTGTCCGGCTCAATCAGGCCGTAATTGCCGTCTTTTCTCCGGTATACCACATTGATGTCGTCGGTGTCCACGTTGCGGAACATGTAGAACTGATGCCCGATCAGGTTCATCTGGAGAATGGCCTCGTCCACGTCCAGCGGCTTGACCTCAAAGCGCTTGGAGCGCACGATCTGGAAGTCGTCCTCTTCCTCGTCGGCCGGCTCGACGCTGAAATACTCCGCGACGGCCGCACCGCGCAGCTTTTTCTCAAGCCGCGTCTTGTTTTTGCGGATTTGCCCCGACAGCGACTCAATCACATCGTCGAGCGCGTCGTTCATGTCAACGGCGGTTTCCTCCGCCCGGTAGACCATGCCGCCGTGCCGGATGGTCACCTCAACCGTCTGACGGTTGCGTTCCAGCGTGACGGTCACGTTGGCTTCGGCTTTGTCTCCGAAAATGCGGTCAAATTTGGATAGTTTCTTTTCCACAAGCTCTTTGAACGAGTCTTTCAGGCTGACTTTCCTTCCGGTAATGGTATTTTTCATTATACCATCTCCCTTCCATCAAGTTTGGTTAGAATGAATATAAGAGCGCGAGTGAACTTGATCGCTCTTGTGTATAGTATAGCACAACCCAGCAAAATTTCAAGGGCAAGCACTAAATTTGCGCGCTTTTGTGACGATTGACATGACAGCCGACATTAACCGCCACCGGAAGCCCCGCGATATGGGTCGGATATACTTCAATTTTGACCGAAAGCGCCGTTGTCAGCCCGCCGAAGCCCTGCGGCCCGATGTTCAGCCCATTGACTGCGGCGAGCGCCTCCCGTTCCATCAGTGCGTAGTATTCATCTTGGTTCGGCACGCGCATGGAGCGGCACAGCGCTTTTTTCGCAAGCAGGGCGCACAGCTCAAAGTCACCGCCGATGCCCACGCCGAGCACCATGGGCGGACAGGGGTTGCTCCCCGCCTCGCGCGCCACCGACACAATAAAATCCAGCACATCCTGTTTTTCCGCCGCCGGGGTAAACATGCGGATGCGGCTCATGTTCTCGCTGCCGAAGCCCTTGGGCGCCACCGTGATGGTCAGCCCGTCGCCCTCTGTAAGCTCGGTGTGAATCACGGCGGGCGTGTTGTCGCCGGTGTTCCCTCTGCGCAGCGGGTCGGCCACAACCGAACAGCGCAGCTTGCCCTCGGTGTACCCCCTAGCGACGCCCGCGTGAATAGCCGCGTTCAGTGAGCCGCCGGCGAGGTGCACCTCCTGGCCGAGCCGCACGAAAACCACAGCCATCCCCGTGTCCTGACAGACCGGGATATCCAGCTCCCGCGCCGCGTCAATATTTTTCAGAAGGTCACCCAGGACGGCTTTGCCCAGCGGGCTTTGCTCCCTCTTTTCAAAGTCTGCCAATGTCTCCCCCACTTCATCGGGCAGGATTTTATTGGCTTCTATGCACAACCGCGCCACCGTCTCGGTGACGAGCGCTACCGGGATTTCGCGCAATTAAATCACCTTGTTTCCTCGAATGAATACCGACTTCGGCTTGCAGCAAAGGTCAAGCGGATCGCCGTCAAACAGCGAAAAATCGGCGTCTTTACCCACCGAAAGCGAGCCCACCCTGTCCTGAAGCCCGCATATGCACGCCGCATCAATTGTGATCGCACGCAGCGCCTGCTCCCGTCCCATCCCCTCCCGCATCGCCAGCGCGGCGGTCAGCGGCAGATACTGCACCGGGATGACCGGATGGTCGGAAATGAGCGCAACCGATGCGCCCGCACCCGCAAGAATGCCTGCCGAGGCCGGCGTCAGGTTGCGCATCTCGGGCTTGGAACGGTCACACAGCAGCGGCCCCACGAGCAGAGGCACGCCTTCCTCTGCGAGCCGGCCGGCAATCAGATGTCCCTCGGTCGCGTGTACGACCGCAAACCGCAGGCCAAACTCCCCCGCAATGCGCACCGCCGTATCGATGTCGTCGGCGCGATGGGCGTGAAAGTGGGCGGGGATCTCTCCGCGCAAAACCGGCAGCAGCGCCTCGCACTTCATGTCATATTCGGGCGGCTCCAGCTCATCGTCCTCTGCCGCATGGCTCAAATCCTCTTCATAGCGGCGTGCCTTGTAGAGCTGCTCGCGGATGATCGCCGCCGTGGCCATGCGCGTGCTGGGCGACTGGCTCTTGCCGTGATAGGTGGTCTTTGGGTTTTCGCCCAGCGCAAACTTCATGGCGCAGGGCGCCTTCACCACCCGGCCGTCCAGCGTGCCGTCCCCCGTTTTCATGGCAAGCAGCTGCCCTCCAATGGGGTTTGCGCTGCCTGGGCCGGTGATTACGGTGGTCACGCCCGCAGCCACCGCTTCCTCAAAGCAGCGGTCGTAGGGATTGACGCCGTCAAGTGCGCGCAGATGGGGCGTGGCAGGGTCGGTGTCCTCGTTGCCGTCGTCCCCTTCAAACCCGAGCCCGTCCTCCCACATGCCCAGATGGGTGTGGGCGTCCACAAAGCCGGGGTAAACCGCCGCGCCTTCGGCGTCCACCGCCTCCTCGCCCGCCTTCGGGATAAGCTCGCTCATGGGGCCGAGCGCCGCAATCAAACCGTTTTCCACACGCAGATAGCCGTCCGAAATGGGCTCTCCCTCCATCGGGTACAGCGCAGCATTGATCAGAACCATCCCTTATCTCCTTTGTCTTGCTCTCTTTTCACGATAAATCAGGGGCGGACACAACGATGTCCGCCCCGCTTTTTGTTCAGCACAGAAACCGGAAGCGTCCCAAAGAGGGTTCTCCGGCTGATCAGCGGCCTCCACCGCCGCCGCGTTTGATGAAGCTGCCGCGTTTTGAATCCATCGCCCGTTTGATGTCGGTCATCTTTTCGTCGCTCGACTGCTTAAAGCGCGACATCATGTCCTCAAAATTGCCGCTGTCTGAGGAGCGGACGGTGGACTGCCATTCAAAGTTTCCGGGGCGGTCGGCCTGCGGACGCGGCGTAAAGGGGCGGCGGTTTCCGCCCCGGCGCCCTTCGGGCGCGGGGGATCTGGCCGCTTGCGGCTGCTGTTGCCCTTCCATAGCCTTCTTGATCGAGAGGCTTATTTTGCCATCCTCGCTGATGCTGAGCACCTTGACCTTGACCACCTGATCCTCGGACACGAAGTCGCGGATCTCCTTGACATAAGTGGGCGCCACCTCAGAGATGTGCACCATGCCCGTCCTGTTGCCTGGAAGCTCGACAAACGCGCCGAATTTCGTGATACCGGTTACCTTGCCCTCCAGAATTGTACCTACCTCAAGTTGCATAAAGAACCTTTATCCTCCTTAGTGCCGCCCTGTGCCTGCCTGACGCGGGACAACACAAATCTGACATACGAAAATGCCCCGGTCAGTCCCCGGAGATAAAAATGAACACCCTCTCGTCGGGGCGCACCAGACCAAGCTCCGACCGCGCAATACGCTCGTAGTTGGTTTTGCTGTCGCTGTGCTGTACCATCCACTCCATCTCCTCGTTGAGCAGGTTCTTCTCATGGAGCTTTGTTTCAGCCTGTTTAAGCTGAACCGTTTTCTCGTTGATGTCCAGCTCCTGATCGATGATGGTAAAGGCGGCAAAGATCGCGCCTACCAACAGCCCCAGTTTTACAAACGGAATTTTATATTTTTTCTTCCCGCCCAGGATGGTCTTTTGCACCACCTTCAGACGAGGGGAATGACCCTTATGTACGGACGGTGTTTCTCTCATAGTCTTAGTTCCTCGATTGATTGTCTAATACCGCATTTTATGCCTTTATATTGATTATACAATATCTTGCCTGTGATTTTCAAGCCATATTTGATTTTTTAACGCTTTTTTTCGTTCGACAACGCTTCTTTTTCAAAAAAGCACTGCTTTTTTGACGCCATTTTTTTAACAGCCCCGCAATTTTACGCAAAATCCTCCTCAGGAATTTTTTTATCGGCAGGATAATTCTCCGATTGAGAAATTCATACACCTTTTGGGCAATATCAATTATAAACTTCCCCACCGCAAAAATCAGCGCCCCCAAGGTGAAATAATAGGCCGCGAAACCGATCACCACGCCCAGCAGGATATATCCGCGCACCTCCCCCTCGGTGATGTTCATCAGCACCGCAAAGGTCGCGATCGCGCTGGTGGCAAAAAACAGGATGTCCTGCCAGAAAATCGCCCAGCGCGAAAAATGCGCAAAGTAGCGCAGCAGCTTATAGGCGGTATGGTACACGCCCAGCACAGCCCCAAACAAACAGAATGCGCCGAAGCCGCCGATCTGGTCGAGCAGTTTAATCTCCACGTCCGGCCGCCTACTTAAACAGCTTGGAGAAAAAGCCTCCGCCGCTCTTCTGCTGGTCGGAATAGGTCAGCGAATTGATTTCCCCCTCCACGGAAAGCTCGCCCGTCTCCACACTCAGCTTGCCGATGCGCAGGTTGATCCCGCGGACACACAGCTCCCCCTGTCCGGTGTACAACACGATGGTCTGATCGTCGAAGCTGTCCACATCTGACACGCCCGAAAGCGAAAGCTTTTTTCGCCCCTCCAAAATGAGGTTGTGGGGAGTTTTTACCGTTTTCATCTCCTGCTGTACTGCCATAGGAATCATCCTTTCTTTGTGCCGGGCATGAAAAACCGCCGGCATCTATCGCATATATATGCGCCGGCGGCATTCTTTAGGACTGTTCCAGCTCCTGCTTTTGGATGTCCATAAATTCATACATCTCTGCGGCGTCACCCTTGGTGGCGTGCTCCGTAACGCGCAGCACCCTCGCCTTGACCGTCCGTGCGCCCAGCGTCACCTCGATCACGTCGCCGCATTTGACGTCATAGGATGCGCGGGCGGGCTTGCCGTTTACGAGAATCCGCCCGGCGTCGCACGCCTCATTGGCCACGGTGCGGCGCTTGATCAGCCGGGAAACCTTCAGATATTTGTCCAGTCTCATGCTTTTCTCCTTTAGTCGAACCTCTTGGAATTCAAGTTGTCTTTTTGGTCTGTTTTCCGCCTTGCTTCATTGTCCTCCTTGCCTTGCGTCAGCAAGGTTGCGTCGTCCGCCTCGAAAAACAAAAAACATTCTCAAAAATCCTGCCTCGTCTTTCAAGTAGTTCGACTATACAACGAAACCGACCTTATGCAAAAACAATAAGGTCGGTTTAATTCTTTGCAACCTACAGGCCGCTCGGATTATTTCTTTTCGACAGCAGTCTTGAACGCCTTGCCAACTTTAAAGGCCGGCACGGTCGAAGCCGGAATCACGAGCGGGGAGTTAGTTCTGGGGTCGCGTCCGGTTCTTTCGCTTCTGTGACGAAGCTCAAAGGTACCAAAGCCAACCAGCTGAACCTTCTCGTCCTTGGCGACGGTCTCGACGATAGCGTCGATCACGGCGTTGACGGCCTTCTCGGCGTCCTTCTTGGAAAACTCGGTTTTCTCGGATACGGCTGCGATCAGTTCTGACTTATTCATTTTCTTACCTCCAAATTTTCTTTATTCAAAGGGAGTTTTCATTCTCCTTGGAATGCATTTGTGCTTTGACCTCGTCCCACAGCGTGTCCAGCTCTTCGAGCGCCGCACTGGTCATGTCCAGTCCGCGCTCCTGCGCCAGCTGCTCCACACGGGCAAAACGCTCGGTGAACTTGTCCGTCGCGCGGGTGAGCGCCTCCTCGGACTGTACGTCCACAAAACGTGACACATTGACAGCGGCAAACAGCACATCGCCCAGCTCTTCCTCGATCTCACGGGGATTCCCGTCCTCGACCGCCTCCAGAAGCTCCTCCGCCTCCTCGCTGAGCTTCGACAGAGCGCCGTACACGTCGTTCCAGTCGAATCCCACTTTAGCGGCCTTATGCTGCACCTTCTGGGCGCGCATGAGCGCCGGAAAGCCACGAGGCACGCTGCGCATGGCGTCGGCCGTGGTGTGCTGGTTCTTTTCCTCGCGTTTGATGCTGTCCCAGTTGTGCAGAACCTGCTCGCTGGTCTCGGCCACCACGTCGCCAAAAATGTGCGGGTGACGGTGAATGAGCTTTTTGCAGATGCCGTCGGATACGTCGTCAAAAGTAAATGTACCGCGTTCCGCTTCCATCTGTGCGTGAAAGACCACCTGAAGCAGCACGTCACCCAGCTCCTCCCGGAGCCCGTCGGTGTCGTCCGCGTCAATTGCGTCGATTACTTCATAGGTTTCCTCGATAAAATTGGAGCGGATGGACGAATGGGTTTGTTCCTTGTCCCAGGGACATCCCTCGGGCGAACGCAACAGTTTCATGATTTTTAACAAATCTTCCGCCGTATACCGTTCTTTTTTTTCAAAAAGCAAGAAAAAGCACCCTCATTCGCCATTGGAATCATTTGACATACATGTATTCTACCCTATCCAGTTGTATTTTTCAAGTATTTTCGCAATTTTTTGGCCTTTTGGCAACATGAGAATGTCATCTTTAGAAACTGCCTTGAGCAAAAGCAGGGCAACGACGTATAAAATCACCGCGACGCCGAGCGCCAGAAGGGTGGCTATTTTATCCGAAAGGAAGCGGGCGAGAAGTCCCTGCGCTGCCCACGCCGACCCACAGCAGATCAGTGACGCGATCAGCGGCTTGACAAACACCGAGTTGAAATTCGGAACAATCCTAGTGATGCGGCACAGCGCAACAATGTCAAGCGTAAAGATGATGACATAGCACAGGAAGGTGCCCACCGGGCCGCCGTTGATGTTGACCGACGGAATGCTGACCAGAAAATAGGTTGAGACAAGCTTCACCACGGCGCCCACCGCCATGAACTTGACCGGCAGATCCACGCGTCCCACGCCCTGGATCATACTGCTCAGCGGGATGGACATTGCGACAAAGACGACCCCGATTCCGAACACGGTCAGCACGGGGGTGGCGATCGCCGCCGCGTTTGCGTCACTGTAGAGCAGGCGCATGATTGGTCCGGACAGCGCAGCAAGGCCAAAGCCCGCCGGGATGGATACAAGCGCTGTGATGCGGATGATTGACTCGATGCTGCGCTTGAGCTCGGCCCTATCCTTCTGAACCCAAGCAGTGGTGACCGTGGGCAGCGCACTGATGCCAAAAGCCTGCGTCAGCGTGGGTACGAGCGTATAGAGCGTCTGCGCCATGCCATAGCAGCCGTACAGCGTTGTGACGATCTTATCGGGGTTGACCCCCGACAGCAGGGAACCGTACAGATCCTTGAGATAGCCCGGCTGGGTGTCCTGAATGTGCCCCAGACGGTTCTGCACGAAGAAAACGTCAATGAAATTGGCCACGTTGGTCACCAGTGCGCCCAGCGCAATGGGGATCGCAATGCTCACCATAGAGCGGAAAATCTCCTTGCGGGACAGTGCCGGCGGAGCGGCGGCCAGCTCTTCTTTTGTAATGCCGTCTCCTTTGCGCCTGTGGCGGATCAGGAGATAAAGATAGGCGATCACAGAGCCCACCGTCACGCCCAGCACCGCGCCCGCCGCCGCGAAGGGCAGCGCCTGGTTGCGAGCCATATCCTGCGGCTTGTTCTGGATTTTTTCCGCACGCAGCTCGTCGTAACGGGCGTCGCGCTGCCCGGCTTGCAGTTTACCCTCTTCCATCTCAGTGTCAAGAGTCAGGTTTATCTCCTTTTCGTCCTCTGCGGTAAAGGTCACCGCCTGACCATAGACTGTACCCTGCGTTTCATATTCACGCAAACCGTTTGACACGCCGGCACTGAGCACAAGCGCCGCGACCAGAAGCCCCAGTAGCAGCTTGCACAGCGCCTCAATGACCTGGGAAACGGCGGTCGGGTACATGTTGCGCAGACCCTCATAATAGCCGCGCTGTACCGACATCATGCAGCTGAACAGCAACGTCGGCGCAAGCACCAGCACGCTGTACACGGCGGAGGGGTTGTGCACCGCGTCGGAAAACGGGAAGGCGCCGAAGAACATCAGGAAGAAGCCGGCGAGCCCCGTAATCGTAAAGAGCGGCACGGCAGCGCGGTAGATCTGCCGCACGTCGTTGTAGCGCTTGAGCGCCACCTTCTCCGCCACCATGCGCGCGACCGCGATGGGGAAGCCCGCCGTCGCGATGGTATAGATGGGCATGTAGAGGTTATACGCCGTATTGAAATAGCCCAGCCCCTGCGCCCCCAGCAGATTGGTCAGCGGGATTTTGAACACCGCGCCGATGATCTTGACCAGGATCGTCCCCATCGACAGGATGAGAGCGCCCTGGAGGAAACTCTGTTTTTTACTCTTCGACTGTAGCGTCAAGCCAAACACTTCCTAAACCAAATTATTGTGCGTCGAAAAAGCACATCATAAAGGATTATATTACATCATTACACGCAATATGTACAGCCCTATTTGGATATTTTTTCAAGTATACCCGCTGTCTTTGCCTTGATGTGCTCAAGGTCAAGCCCCGGAAACGCCCCGTTCTCATAGACCACCCGCCCCCGGCACATGGTAAGCCTGATGTCGGACGAATGGGCGCAATACACCAGATGAACCGCCTTGTCATAGCAGGGCAACATATGAACCCCGCTGTAATCCACAACCGCGAGGTCGGCAATCTGCCCCGGCACAATGCGCCCCGTATCCGTCCGGCCCTGCGCCTGCGCGCCTGCGAGCGCCGCCATATGCAGTGTATCGGCGGGTGTGAGCGCCGACGGATCCCCCAGCATCCCGTTTTGCAGCAGCGCCGCAAAGCGCATCTCCTTGATCATGTCAAAATTGTTGTTGCTTGCGACGCCGTCGGTGCCCAGCGCCACGCGTATGCCCTTTTTCCGCATACGGTGTATGGGCGCGACGCCGCTGCCCAGCTTCATGTTGCTGGTTGGGCAGTGTGCCACGGTTACGCCCTTGTCGTGCAGAATGTCCATGTCATCGTCGGTCACGTGCACGCAGTGCGCCGCCGTCGTTGGCACATCGAAAAGCCCCAGCGACGCAAAATAGGCGGCGGGAGTCTTGCCGTGGCGCGTCGCGCACTCCTCGTGCTCCTTTTTTGTTTCGGACAGGTGGACGTGCATACAGCTGCCGATCTCTTTGGTGTAGACGGCCATGTCCGACACAATGCGCGGGTTCGTTGTGTATTCTGCGTGGATGCACATGTCGACGAGAAGCTGTCCCTCGCCCGCACCGTGTAAGTTCTCATACAACCGGCGTGCCTCGTCAAAGGAGGCCTGCTCGGACAGCGGGAGGTCGTTGAAGCAGGTCAGCCCCCGCGAAAGGTTACAGCTGATGCCGGTTTCGAGCACCGCTCTGGCGATGTCCTCACAAAAATAGTACATCTCGGTAAAGCTCGTGATGCCGTTTTGCAGCATTTCGGCGATGCCCAGCAGACTCCCGTAATACACCGCCTCGCCGTCGAGCTGCGCCTCAAAGGGGAAGATGCGGTCACTCAGCCACCGGTCGAGCGGCAGCCCCTCCCCGTACCCGCGCAGCAGCGTCATGGGCACATGGCAGTGGGCGTTGATAAAGCCGGGGATCAGCAGCTTGCCCCGTCCATTATATATGCGCCCGTACTCTCCGTCGGGGCGCTCGTCTCCCATATATTCAATGGTCTTGCCTATCACGCCGACATACCGGTTTTGGGAAACCGTTCCGTCAGCGTTGAGTACATCTATCTTTTCAAAAAGCATGGCCTTTCCTCCTTATACTCTTTCCAAAAAAGCTTCGATCAGGTCGCCCAACCGTCCAGCGGCCTGCCTGCCGACCCCGACGACCTCCTCGCCCGACAGCGTCCCCCCGCTCATGCCGGCGGCCAGGTTGGTGATACAGGAAACGCCCAGCACCTCTATGCCGCACTGCACCGCCGTGATGGTCTCGGTCACCGTGGACATGCCCACCGCGTCTCCGCCCAGGATGCGGATTGCGCGGATCTCGGCGGGCGTTTCAAACTGCGGCCCCGCCATATAGAAATAGACGCCCTCCTGAAGCGGCACGCCCCGCTCTTGTGCGGCCTCCTTCGCAAGCGCGCGCAGGTTGGCGGAGTAGGCGTCCCCCATGTCGAAGAAGCGCTCGCCAAACGCGTTAATGTTCGGGCCGCGCACAGGGCTTTCGGCGCACAGCTTGATATGGTCGGAGATCAGCATCAGGTCGCCCACTGAAAAGTCCTCGTTGACCCCGCCCGCGGCGTTGGTGAGAATGACCCGTTTCACACCGCACAGCGAGAGCATTCTCATGGGAAAGGCGGCCTGCGCCATGGTATAGCCCTCATAGAAATGAAACCGCCCGGACAGCACAAGCAGCGGACGCCCGCCAAGCCTGCCCGCCAGCAGACGTCCTGCGTGGGACTGCACGCTTGTTTTGTGCAGGTGCGGGATATTCTCGTAGGGAAGGGAGACGACGTCGGTCATGCGCTCCGCCACAAGCCCCAGTCCCGATCCCAGCACTAGGGCGGTTTCCGGGACCGTGCCCAGCTTGTCCATGATGTATGCCGCACTTTCACGGTATTCCTCCAATGAATATGACATATGTGATGCCTCCCATACTGCAAAAAAGGGCTGTTTGTCACAGCCCTTTCTCCGTTTTGTATTTTTTTAGTTACAGAAGCTGCCCGCCGCATTTGCTGCAAAAGAGGGAATCCTCCGGATTCTCTTTGCCGCACGACTTGCATTTCTTGCGTTTTTTGAGTTCCGAAATGCGGTCATTGATGATGTCAAGCTGCTCATACAGCTCATCAATCTCCGCCACGCTGGCCTCCGACAGCGGCTCAATGTCCGCCTCGGTCTTGATCCCGTCATAGACCACACGTCCCAGCGCTTCAAAGCGCTTTTCAATTTGACCGTTGATGTCCGCCGCGTGGAAACGAAGCTTGGACATATCCCAAAGCGATACGGCCTTCCTGCTGACCGCGCTGGCTGCGGATTTGGCGTTGACCACGGCGTCGTCAAACAAACTCATATGGAAAACCACCTTTCACACTGCTTTTCGTTTTGCTGGGTTTAGTATACCATTTTTACGCACAGATTTCAATAGTAATCAACTATAAATCCCACCGCCATAAAATTCGCGCAGCAGCGAATCCCTGGGAACAAGCCGCGTGTCGATGGGCACAAAGGAGCGAAGCCCCTCCAGCAGATGCTGCGCCATGTCATAGTAAGGGCTGCTCTCCTCCCTCAGCATCTTGAGCAGCGGCACCGCCGTGTGCAGAAACACGCACGGCTCGTAGATGTGCACCGAATTGATCGTATAGTCGGACAGGCGCTTGTACGGTTCGATGTAGATGTCCTCCCCACGGCAGATGTCCTCCCACATCGACATGGTGCGCTCGGGCGTGCAGTTGCGGAAATTGAAATCGCGCACCAAGCGGCGGATCAGCCGCAGCTCACGCGCGGTGATGATGCATTTGTTCTCCGTCTCGATGCCCTGCTTAACACTGATGTAAATTTTGATCAGCGCTTCACGGGGCAGGTGGTCGGTAATGGCCGGATTGAGGGCGTGGATGCCCTCAATGATGGCGATTTCGTTGTCTCTGAGCTCGACAAGCTCCTTCCCGTCGGCGGGACGGCGAAGGTTGAAGTCAAAAATGGGCATCAGACTTCTGCCTACGGTGACAAGCTCTGTGAGGCAGGCAAGCATTTGCGGAAGGTCGAGGGCGTGCACTGATTCATAGTCGTACTTGCCGTTCTCCATCAGGGGCGCCTGCCCCTCGCCCAGATAAAAGCGGTCCATCTCCACTGACACCGCGCGCACGCCCCGGCCGCGCAGCTGTTCGCGCAGCATCTTGGAGGTGGTGGTCTTTCCCGAGCTGGACGGCCCCGCCAGCATCACGGCACGGCAGGTTCTGACATTTTGGGCGATGTCGTCGGCCAGCATCTCCACGCTCTTGCGATAGGACAGCTCAATCAGCCGGATGATCTCCCCCGGCTCGTTTTGCGCCGCACGGTTGATGTCCTCCAAGTGATAGGTGTAGCGGATATACGAGTTGGCCAAATTCTTCATAAAACTCCCTTACCCCCTTTTTTCGGGTGAGCATTTCTTCAAATTGATTACAGTATTCATATGGGAATTTGTAGTTAAATATACGCACAAGATGATCGCCGCCCGGCTGCCGGAGCTTGGTCACCGCCCCTGCGCCGCACGCGAGGATCGAGTGTGTCTCGTCCATGATGTAGGCGTTATAGCGCCCTTCAAAGCCCGGCTTTGACCAGCCGACATTCTCGAGGTTGCCGAGCATTTTGCTCTGCCGATAGAGGTAGTAAGGGTGAAAACCCGCGCCGTACAGCGTCTGGATGCTGTGTTCCACCATGGCGGCGGCCAGCTCCGCGCTCAAGCTCTCCGTGCCGCCGTCTGTGACCAGGCGCGCCGACTTTTTCATGGACAGCACGTGCACTGTGACGCTTTCGGGCGACAGCGCCAGGATTTTCTGCATCGTATCCTCAAAGGACTCTAGGGTGTCCCCCGGCAGCCCCGCGATCAGATCCATGTTGATGTTCTCAAAGCCCGCCGCCCGCGCTATGGCAAAAGCCTCCAGCGTCTGCGCCGCCGTGTGCCTGCGGCCGATGTTTTCGAGCACCCTGTCGCTCATGGTCTGAGGGTTGATGCTGATGCGGGTGACACCGCCCTCCTTTATAGCGCGCAGCTTTTCCTGCGTGATTGTGTCGGGGCGTCCCGCCTCCACCGTCCACTCGGTCAAATGGGTCATGTCAAAGCTGTCCGAAACAGCCCGCAAAAGCGACGCCATCTGCTCGGCGGACAGCGTGGTCGGCGTGCCGCCTCCGATGTATACGGTTTCCAAACGCAGCCCCAGCTCCCGCGCGATGCGGCCGGTGTGGGCGATCTCCTCTAAAAGCAGCGTGTGGTAGCGCGGGATCAGCTTGCCTGCCTGCTCGACCGAGTGGGACACAAAGGAGCAGTAGGCGCACCGGGTCGGGCAAAAAGGGATAGATACATAAAGACTGAAGGAATCGGGGCGGCTCTGGTCAAGCAGGACGCTTTCGTGCTTCTCACAGTCGAGTGCGAGCCGCCGCTTGGGCTCACTGACACGCAGTTCCCTGTCAAAGTAGTTGAGCGCCTCCTCCTCGCCGCGCTGGCGGATCATGCGGCGCAGCAGCTTGATGGGCCGCACGCCGGTCAGAATCCCCCACAGCGGCCGGTAGCCAATCTCACCGCCAAGCAGACCGTACAGAAGGTTTCCCATGCGCAGCTCGCACCGCTTGCCCGCCTCCTCTTCCGAAAGTTCGGCAATCCTGACCGCTTCCTCGCGGACGGTTTCACGCCCGCCTCTGACAAAGGACACGCGCAAAAGCGCTGTGCCGTCCAGTGTATGCATTTCGGTGCGCACAAGGGGCTCGCCTGTGCGCTCTACCTCTCCGAACACAACGCGAATGCGCTCGTGCGGAAAAAAGACACGCACAAGGTTTTCCATTTCAAACTGAAAGGTATGCCCGATGATTTCCAAAAGCATATTACCAGTCACTTTCTGAATCATTAAAGTACGGGTTATTGTCCCGCTCAAATTGCAGGGAGGTCGCGCGTCCGTGCCCAGGCAGCACGGTGTAGTCGCCCGGCAGGGCGCTCAGCTTCTTGAGGGAGCTGAGCATATCCGAAAAGCTCGAATAGGCAAAGTCGCACCGCCCGACATCCCGGTAAAAAAGTGTATCTCCCGAAAAGATCGTGTCGCCGCACACATAGCAGCAGCAGCCCGGCGTGTGCCCAGGCGTATGCACCGCCGTAAAAATCAGTTCCCCGCAGGCGATGGTATCGCCGTCTTTAAGAAGCCGGTCGGCGGGACGGTTGCCTTTCACGTACGAAAAGCGCAGGCTTCCGTCTGTCAGAAAATCGCCGTCCTCCTCCTGGATGGCGACGGGCGCACCGGTCAGCTCCCGCACGGCGGGCAGGCCGGTGACATGGTCAAAATGGCCGTGGGTCAGCAAAATCAGCCCAACGTTTTCCGGGCCGATGCGCCGGACGGCCTCCAGCAGGGCTTTTGCCGCCGCGCCGGGGTCAATGATTGTCACCTTTCCGGTGGCTTCGTCGGTCACCAGATAGCAGTTCGTGCCGATCGGGCCGACTGCAAGCGTCTCTATCTTCATACTCTTTCCCCTTCCCTCACAGGTCTCCCGAATCCAGTAAAATGGTCACCGGGCCGTCGTTGCACAGGTCAACCTGCATGTCGGCGCCGAATTCGCCCGTGCACACGGGGATGCCCCGCGAACGCAGACAATCGGTAAAATACTCGTACAGAATTTCACCCTTTTCAGGCGGCGCCGCGCCGATAAAGGAGGGACGCCGACCGTGGGAACAGTCGGCGCACAGCGTAAAATTGGAGACCACGATGATTTCCCCCGCGGTGTCCAGTATCGATTTGTTGATCTTGCCCTGCTCGTCCCCGCAGATGCGCAATACAGAAATTTTGGCCGCGAGGCGCTCGGCGTCCTCGCTCTCGTCGCACGCTGTTACGCCGAGCAGGATCAGGTATCCCGCCCCGACAGCGGTAACCTGCCGCCCCCCGATACACACCGACGCGCGGGAAACCCGCTGAATGACTGCTTTCATGGCTTCCTCCTAATAACGGTTGACCTGTGTGATGCCGTCAATCGACCGCATGCGGCTCATCACCATCTCCAGGTGCTCAAGCCCGCGCACGGTGATCGTTGCTAAAATGATGGCATTGCCGTTTCTGTCCTCGCGGGAATTTAAGGTGTGGATGGAGATGTGCATGGCGGCCAGCTGCTGGGTGATGTCGGCCAAAAGCCCCCGCCGGTCGGAGGCATGGATTTCCAGTGTGGATTTGAACTCCTCATCAATCTTACCCGCCCAGCGCACCCGCACCCATCGCTCAGGCTCCGCCGACAGATAGATGTCCTCCGGCACGTTTGTGCAGCTTTTCTTGTGAATGGAAACGCCGTATCCGCGGGTGATGAAGCCGATGACGTCGTCGCCGGGCAGGGGGTTGCAGCAGCGGGAAAACTTGATCAGGCAGTTGTCCAGCCCGTCGATGATGATGCCTCCCTGATCTTTTTTCTCGGTCGCGGGAGACAGCCTCTCCCCGGTTCGAAGCCCCTCCTCGGGCTCGTGGGCAACCGCCAGCTTGGCAAATTCCTCCTTGATGCGCCCTAAGATATTCTGGAGCGATACGCCGCCGTAGCCAATGGCGGCGAACAGATCCTCGGTCGTATTGCAATGGGCGCGCCTGGCGATGCCCACCAGAAATTCCTTCATCTGAGATTCGGGAAGTCGGATACCCGCGCGCTTGAACTCGCGCTCGAGCTCGCTGCGCCCCTCAACAATATTCTCCTCCCGCCGCTCCTTTTTAAACCAGTTGCGGATCTTACTGCGCGCACTGCTGGTGCGCACAATCTTGAGCCAGTCGCGGCTGGGGCCGTGGGTAGGGTCCTTCGTGGTGATGACTTCTACGATTTCCCCCGTCTTGAGGACGTAGTGGATGGGCACGATTTTGCCCGACACCTTGGCGCCCACCATACGGTTGCCCACCCCGCTGTGGATCGCGTAAGCGAAGTCAATGGTCGTGGAGCCCTGCGGCAGGGTAATGACATCCCCCTTGGGCGTACAGACGAACACCTCCTCGGGCGCAAGATCGGTCTTGATGTTGCGCACGATGTCCACGGCGTCCTCGGCGTCCTGCTGGTTTTCAAGGATCTGCCGGATCCAGATCAGGCTGTCCTCCAGGCTTGTGTCCTTCTGCTTGTAGCCGATTTTATACTTCCAGTGCGCCGCAATGCCGTACTCGGCGGTGTGGTGCATTTCCCACGTGCGAATCTGCACCTCGAAGGGGATTCCCTCCTTGCCCAGCACGGTGGTGTGCAGCGACTGATAGCCGTTGGGCTTCGGCGTGGAGATGTAGTCCTTAAAGCGACTGGGGATGGGGGTAAACATATCGTGGATGATGCCCAGCACGTTATAGCAGTCGATGTCGGTGTCGACCAGCACACGCACGGCGTAAATGTCATAGATTTCGTCAAAGGAGCGCCCCTGCACGTACACCTTGCGGTAAATGCCGTTGATGCTCTTGACCCGTCCCTCCAGATAGGCGTTGGGAATGGTCTGCACAAGACGCTCGCGGATGCGCTCCTTGATGGTATTGATAAAGCCCTCGCGTTCGCTCTTGCGCATGTCCAGGCTTTCCTCGATCTCCTTGTAGGCGACCGGATCGAGATACCGGATGGAGATGTCCTCAAGTTCCTCCTTGACCGTCCGGATACCCAGACGGTGAGCAATCGGCGCATACACCTCCATATTTTCACGCGCCTTATCCCGGCGCTTTTGGTCGGGCATAAACTCGATCGTGCGCATGTTGTGCAGGCGGTCGGCCAGCTTGATGATGATTACGCGGATGTCGTCCGCCATGGCGATCAGCATCTTGCGCACATTTTCCGCCTGCTCCTCCTCGCGGGTGGAGAAGGGGATCTTGCCCAGCTTGGTTACGCCGTCGATCAGACGGGCGATCTCCATGCCGAATATTTTCCTGATTTCTTCAAGCGTGATGTCGGTGTCCTCCACCACGTCATGCAGCAGCGCCGCCACAATCGACTCGGTGTCCATGCCCAGCTCCACGAGGATGCAGGCGACCGACACGGGGTGAGTGATATAGGGCATGCCCGACAGGCGCGGGATGCCCGAATGGGCGGAATCCGCCAGATTGTACGCCCGCTCAATCAGCTCCATTTCGTAGGGCCGCTCCGACTCCCGAAGCAGCGCCAGCAGATCGGCGTAATTCATATTGTTCCGGTCCATCACTCAATCCTCCCCTTCGCATAGTTTACAAAACTCAAGATAACTTTGCGCCCATCCATTTCCGAAGCAATTCATACCGTTCGCTTGATTCAAGGTCGACCTTCCCGTCAACCTGTGTAAGTAAAATATTCTGTGTGTCCGCTGCGCCCCGCCGCTGTAAAAGGCCCTTTTCCTCCATGGCGTCGAGCGCCACGCATAGCTTCCCGTATCCTATATCATATGCGGAAAGCCGGTGGCACAGAATGTCCGCCCCAAACGCAAAGCCCTTCTGCTCCCGCAAAAAACGGTAGAGGGCGGCGTTTTCCGTCCGGGCGGGCCACAGCTCCTGCGCCTCCCCGCCAGACAGCGTCTCGCCCCGGTGAAAACGCTCGTACACCTGCCTCTGGCTGAAGTATTCCTCCGCCGGAAGTCCCGAAGGACGGATGTCACGCGCGACCACCGAAAGCTGCTCTTGCCCGCGGTAGACCGAGGTGCTGAGCGTCACGGCAAAGTCGAGCACATCGCCCGGCGCAAAGGGAAACTGCTCCGCCCGCACACCGAAGCGCATGATCGTAACTCCGGCGCCGTCGCGCTCGGCGGTCAGCCGCAAATGCTTGCCGCCGCCCACCGGATAGATGCCCTTCAGCGTCATGGAAAGCAGGGCAAACAGCGGGGTTTCATTGCCGCAGCCAAAGGGCTCAAGCGCGGAAAGCTGTGCCGCCAGCGCCGGGGTCAGCCCCTTTGGATTAAGCTTTAAGTCCAGGCACAGCTCGGGCATGGGCATGACCCGCTGCGCCGCGTAGTCGTTGATGGCGCGGCGGAAATCCTCCACACGCGCGCTGCGCATGGTAAAACCGCCCGCCTGTTCGTGTCCGCCGAATTTATCAAAATAGTCCGCGCAGGCGGTCATCGCCGCAAAGAGCGAAAAACCGGGCAGACTTCGTCCCGAGCCTTTGGCCTCCTCCCCCTGCCGCGAGATCACAATGACCGGCTTGCCGTGCTTTTCCAGAAGCCGCGCCGCAACGATGCCGATGACACCGGGATGAAAGTTCTCGCCGTCCACCACCAGCACCCGGTCGTAAAGACGCGCAGGATTTCCTTCAAAATAGCGGCCGATGTGCACGCTGATCTCCTGCTCGACGCCCTGTCGGTTGCGGTTTTCTTCGCACAGCTCCGCTGCCAGCGCCGCCGCCTCATCGGCGTCCTCCGCAAGCAGCAGTTTGACCGACCGAACGGGCGAGCCCATCCGTCCCGTGGCGTTCATGCGGGGCGCAATCCCGAAAGCGACGTCGGTCGCCGTCATATTCCGGATGTCCAGCCCCGATTCCTCAATCAGTGCGCGAAGCCCCGGACGGTCAGTGTGGGCCATCTGACGCAGACCATGCCTGACCAACGTCCGGTTCTCCCCCGTTAGCGGGACGATGTCCGCGACCGTGCCGATGGCGACCAGCTCGGAAAAATTATCCAGCACCGTATCCGCGTCGCCTTCTTCGGCTTCGAGCGCGCAAATCAGCTTAAATGCCACCCCCACGCCGGCAAATTCCTTGAAGGGGCTGCCGCAGTCGATGCGGTGCGGGTCAACCACCGCGCAGGCGCCGGGCAGCGCTTCTCCCGGACGGTGGTGGTCGGTCACCACCACGTCGATGCCCAGTGTTTTTGCGTAGGCAACCTCTTGAACCGCCGAAATGCCGTTGTCCACCGTGACAATCAGGCTGACGCCGCGCTCCTTGAGCGCGTCTACGGCGCGTTCGCTCATGCCGTAGCCCTCACCCTCCCGCTCGGGGATATAGAAGGTGACGTTGGCGCCGCAGGTTTCCAGATAGGAATACAGCAGCGCTGTGGCGGTGATCCCGTCGGCGTCGTAGTCCCCAAACACCGCAACCGGTTCAAAATCGTCCACAGCGGCCCGGATACGGCTGACCGCCTTGTCCATGTCCCGGATCAAAAAGGGATCAGACAGGGTTTCATCCCCATCGAGAAACTCACTGATCTTTTCAGGGGTATCATGCCCGCGCCCCGCAAGCAACAGCACCAGAAATTCATCCAGTTCCAGCTGTGCCGCGATCTCCTTCGCGCGCGCTTTGTCGGCCTCGGGGATGCGCCATCGTTTTAAGCTCACTTCTATCACCTGCCCTATTCTTTATATTTTACCATTTCCGGCAAAGATTTTCAACTCATTTCCCCGCAACAACAAAATATCCGCCCCCATAAAAAAACGGCGGCGGATATTGACTTGATTCTTGAATTATGAAAGCGCCTCCAGCACCCTGTTTCCCATCTCCCTGCATCCGACGCGCTCGGCGCCGGGCGTGTGAATATCGGGGGTGCGGCAGTGTGTGAGCACCCGTGAGACGGCTTCCTCGATGTCCTGTGCCGCCTGCGTCTGGGAAAGCGAATGACGCAGCAGCATGGCGGCCGACAGGATAGCCGCCAGGGGGTTCGCAATGTCCCGGCCGGCGATGTCAGGGGCGGAACCGTGGATGGGCTCATACAGCCCGGGATTGCCCGCGCCCAGGCTCGCGGAGGGCAGCAGCCCGATTGACCCGCTGATCATGGACGCCTCGTCGGACAGGATGTCCCCGAACATGTTGGAAGTGACGATCACGTCAAACTGGCCGGGGTCACGCACCAGCTGCATCGCGCAGTTATCCACGTACATGTGGGATAGCGTCACGCTGGGATACTCCGCCCCGATGCGCTCGGCGGTTTCCCGCCACAGACGGGAGGACTCGAGCACGTTGGACTTGTCCACCGAGCACAGACGTCCGCCGCGCCCCGCCGCCATGGCAAAGGCCACTTGCAGGATCCGCTCGATTTCGGACACGGCATAGCGCTCGGTGTCAAAGGCAAATTCCTGCCCGTCCTCGGTACCGCGCCCGCGGTCGCCGAAATATATGCCGCCGGTCAGCTCGCGCACCACCATGATGTCAAGCCCGTCTCCCAGCACCTCCGCTTTGAGGGGCGAGGCCTCCCGCAGCGCCGGAAACACCCGCACCGGGCGCAGGTTGGCAAACAGGCCAAGTGCATTACGAATGCCCAGAAGACCCGCCTCAGGGCGCAGATGGCCGGGCAGCGTTTCCCATTGATAGCCGCCCACCGCGCCCAGCAGCACAGCGTCGGCCTCCTGACAGCGTTCAATCGTGCTCACGGGCAGAGGGACGCCGGTCTTGTCGAGGGCGGCGCCGCCCAGATCGGCCTCCTCAAAATGCAGGGCAAACCCGTATTTTTCGGCCATGCGTTCAAGCACGCGCACCGCCTGCTCGGTGATTTCGGGACCGATGCCGTCGCCGGGGATGGTGACAATTTTATATGCGTTCAAGTGCGGTTCCTCCCTACTGTATGCTGTCACTATTATACCCCCGGAAAAAAGCCTCTGTCAATGCAGTCATGCAATATATTCATAAAATAACACTTAGATATCATTCTCAGGAATATATCTGCGAAACGCCCTCTCGGCCGCCTCGCGCGCCAGGTTGATCACGCCGTCCTGTTCCTCGTCGCGCCTGATCGGCTCTGGGATCGTGTCGTACACCTCAAACACCTGCCCCGACATCCACAGGCTGGGGGTGATGCGGATGGAATACCCTCGTCCATTGCCGCACATCCAGTCGTAGAAAGGGGCGCGCGGCAGACCATAGGCAGCCAGGATGGTCATGATGGTGCCGCCGTGGGCGATGATGACCGATTCGGTGATTCCCGTGCGCATCAGGCTTTCCACGAGACCCTCAAACGCACCGCACACCCGCGCGACAAAGTCGTCGGTGGATTCGCCGTTAGGCGGCGCACCCGTGCCGTGGCTTTGGAGCCAGTCGCTGAAGGCGGGCACATCCCGAAGCTCCTCCGCCGTCTTGCCCTCCCAGTCGCCGAAGTCGCATTCGGCCAGTCCTGGCACCTCAAGGGCGTCCACGCCGGGATAAAGCGCGTGCAGCGTCTGAACACAGCGCAGCAGCGGACTGACGAAATAGGCGTCGCCGGTCGGGTAAGGATATTGCTCGGACAGCTGCGTGAGTTCCCGAAGCCCCTCGGGCGTCAGCAGCGCGTTGGTGCGCCCGATGTACTGCCCCTTCCGGTTTCCCTCGGTCAGCCCGTGACGGATCAGGTGAATTTTGTAGGTTTTCATGAATTCCTCACTCATTCCTGTGCTTTACAAGCCGTTTTTTCTGTATTATACTATACGATGTGTAATTTGTCATGCAAATTTTCGAAGAAAAGGGTTTGAGCATATGAGCCAGCAGTTTTCCAGAATGATTACCCTGCTGCGAAACGAGCGCAAACTTACCCAAAAGCAGGTTGCCGCCGATCTGGGCATTTCGCCCGCTGTACTGTCCCACTATGAAAAGGGCATCCGGGAGTGCAAGCTGGATTTTCTGGTCAGCGTCGCCGACTATTTTGAGGTGTCCTGCGATTACCTGCTCGGGCGCACCAGCGAGCCGGGCGGTATAGGTGCGCCATCACCCGCACCGAGAAAAGAGGAGGGCGCCGCCCTGCGTCAGAGCCACCGCTCCTATGCGACCGGGCAGAAAAAAGTCTTGGTGGGCGCCATACATATTCTGTTTGATATTTTATCCCGCGGCAAAAGCAAAGCGCTGACCACCGAGGTTTCACGCAGCATGATGCTTCTGCTGTACAGTCTCTTCCGCATCCTCTACGCCTCCAATTCAGAAAACCCGGCGGGGATTTTCCGGCTGTCCAAATCCCACGCGCAGGCGCTCAGCGAATCGGCGCTTCTACTCTCTCTCTCCCACGTCAGGGCGGAGCTCAAGCAGAACCGGGCCGCCGGGGAGAAGATCAGGCTGTCTCCGCGCACAATCCGTGAAAGCTATCCCGCCTATGCCTCCTCGCTGTTTGCCGTCATTGAATGCGCGGAGGCATGCGCCGAATTGCCCTGGCCGGAGGCAGAGGATTAAAAACAGCCGAACCCAAAACTCACGTTTTGGGTTCAGGGGTTTCGTTCTTTGGCAAAACAGCTTCACAAGCGCTCATATCCACATAGACTTTATCACCGCATGAACTTTTCTTAAGTTTATCATCGAGGCGCGTGTCAATCCGGACAATGCGCTCCCGCAGTTCATTGAGCGCCGACTGCATGGCGCTCACATATTCCACCGTCTGGCTGTGATTTTTATCGTCATTAGAAAGAATGCTGGAGATCATATTTTTATTTTCTAAAACAATGGCCTGCATTGCGTCGATTTTTTCACCGATGCGTTCCACGGCTTTGGTTTGCTGTTCGGTGATTTTTGCCTGCTGACGGAACACAAAGACCACTACAAAAAATACAATAAGCATAGCCGCACCCGCGATTCCCAGGTCAAGCCACGCTTCAGGCGTAAATTGTTCCATAACACACCTCTTCTTCCTGTACAATTTCCCCGCAGGTTCACGATATGAACCGCCTTCCATTGTATGCAGTCACGGCGGGTTTTGCGCAAAAAAATCCCTGCATGGTAATTCCATGCAGGGATTTTTTTGTGATTTCGAATCAGTCGCTGCTGAAGGGCAGCAGCGCAAGGTGACGGGCACGTTTGATCGCGACAGTCAGGGCGCGCTGATGATGCGCACAGGTACCGGTGACACGGCGGGGCAGGATCTTGGCGCGCTCGGAAAGGAACCGACGCAGCCGCGCAATGTCTTTATAATCGATGGTTTCAATTTTATCCACACAGAAATTACATACCTTTTTACGACCTTTACGTCCGCCGCCGCGGCGCTCGGGTCTCTCAGGTCTTTCGCTTCTCTCGGCCATGGTTTGACCTCCTTTAACTCGTTTTTTCATGTTTCGTTTTTCGCTTTGATTTTGATTTAGAAGGGCAGGTCGTCGTCACCGGGCACTTCGACAAAATCGCCCGCGTCGCCGCTCTGATAAGCGGGTGTCGGCTGGTTGTCAAAGCGGGCGGGCGCTGCGCCCCCGCCGCCGGTGCCGTCCTGCTTGCGCTCGGCAAAGTGAACCTGATCCGCCACAACCTCCACGCTGTACCGTTTGTTGCCGTCCTTGTCCTGCCAGGTTCTAGTCTGGAGGGAGCCCTGGACCGCAATCAACTGTCCCTTGCGGAAGTATTTGCTGGCAAACTCGGCCGTCTGCCGCCAGGTAACGATGTCAATGAAGTCGGCCTGCCGCTCCTGTCCCTTGGAATAGGAACGATCCACCGCAATCCGGAAGGAACACACCGAAAGTCCCGTTTGCGTCGTTTTCAGCTCCGGGTCGGCTACCAACCGGCCATTGAGTGCTACTACATTGAGCATGTCATCACCTCTTAGTCTTCCTTCTTAATGATCAATGAGCGAAGTACGCCGTCCGTAATCTTATAGATACGGTCGAGCTCGGCGGGGAATTCCGCGCCGCAGGTGAAGTTGTACAGGACATAATAGCCTTCCGCCTCTTTGTTGATGAGATAGGCGAGCCTGCGCTTGCCCCACTCGTCGACGCTGTTCATGGTGGCGTTGGCCTCAATTAGATCCTTGAACTTCTGTACCATGGCTGCGACGCCCTCTTCTCCAAGCTTCATGGAAATCACGAGCACGCTTTCGTAGGTAACCTTTACATCTGCCATTTTTGTGCACCTCCTTTTGGACGTATGGCCCCGGTGATCCGGAGCAAGGATTTGCCTCGACCCGTTGCTTTACGGGCGATAACTTTTATAGTATATCAGCACACGGGCGTTTCGTCAATCCTATTTTTTACAGGCTCCCGGCAATTTTTTTGAGGTATTCGGTAAAATCCGCCCCAATTTCAGGGTGACTGAGCGCCACCTCCACCGCCGCCTGCATGATGCCCAGCTTGTTGCCCATGTCATAGCGAGTGCCGCTGTACTCCACACCCAGCATACCCTGTGCCCGCGCAAGCTCGCACATCGCGTCTGTCAGCTGAATCTCGCCGCCCGCACCGGGGGGCGTGTGCTCGAGAATGTCAAAGATACCGGGCGGCAGGATGCACCGCCCCAGAATCGAGTAGTTGGACAGCACTTCGTGAGGTGCCGGCTTTTCCACCATGTCGCTCACCTCAAACAGCCGGTCACGGATTGGCGCCAGCTTGAGAGAGCTGTACCGCCCAATGTCCTGCGCGGACACCTCCTTGATGCCCAGCACACCGCGCCCGAACTCCTCATACGCCGCACACAGCTCGGCGCAGGCCGGACGCTGTCCGCCGATGATCACGTCGTCGCCGTACAGCACCGCAAAGGGCTCATCTCCCACAAAGTGCTTGGCGCACCAAACCGCGTGCCCCAGCCCCTTCGTCTCCTTCTGCCGGATGAAATAAACGTTAGCGAGAGAGGAAATTCGCACAATCTCGTCATAGATTTCGGTTTTTTTCGTCGCGCACAGCCGCTCTTCCAGTTCAGGCGTGCGGTCAAAATGATCCTCAATGAGATCTTTTCCCCGGTTGGTAATAATCAGTATATCGGTGATTCCGGCGGCTGCGGCCTCCTCCACAATGAACTGGATCGCCGGACGATCCACAATGGGCAGCATTTCCTTGGGCAGCGCCTTGGTGGCGGGCAGAACCCGGGTTCCCAGTCCCGCGGCCGGAATGACGGCCTTCCTGATTTTTTTCATGTCACCGCTCCTGTTCAAATTTCATAATACCCCGACCCTGTTATACAAACAGTACAGGCAGAAGATATGGCGCAATTACATTGCTAATCAGAAAATAGCATAGGGCAATGCTCAGCACGACGGCAAAGTTAACGCCGCCCTGCTTTTTCAGTAAGAGCGGGATGTCCGCCGGGCTTTCTGCGGTGCGCGTGATGTCACGCACCTTCCCGACACAGTGGTTGTAGTACAGCTTGTTGCTGACGCAGGCGCAGACAATGCCGATGCCAACAGCAAGCAGGAAAAGCGCCGCGGGAACCAGGAGCAGCAGATTCTCCTGCTGGCTCAGCTTGCTCCCCTCACTGTACAGGCGCATGATCGCTCCGCTGTCCGGCGGCTCGGTCAGGGAAATGCCGGCGCGCTCATAGATGCCGTTGAGCAGCGGCACCACATATGTAGCCTGGATGTAGAGCGTAGCCACGTGCAGCAACGCCATCGCCCCCGTGATCAGCGCGCCCAGCTTGTACATCTTCCGATAGATCATCCACACGCCCGAAAAAAACAGTGCGGCGAAATTGAAGCCGCCCCAGGTTTTTTGTTTTTCCATTTGCCCGAAGCGCCTCATATAATAGGCGGTGTTCTGTCCGACGAACTGCGCCACGTCCCCCGCCGACACTTCCCCGAACCGCTCGTCCGGCTGCACGCCGCCCATCGGGTCGGCCAGCCCTCCGTAACCGGGCGTCAGCGGCACGCTTGTCTCCCCCATCGGTACATGAGGCTGCCGGGGGGCGCTGCGCAGGCTGTCCCCGCCGCAAAACGCGCAGTGTTCTGCGCCCGCCTCGTTGGCTGCGCCGCATCGGTCGCAAACATATTCCATGTTGCCGTTGTCCGGACGCGTCCGTCGCTCGGGGCGCTTCCATCCCTCTTCGGTGCCGTGCAGCGCCTCATAGTGGCAGTGACCCAGCTTGTTCCAGCAGTCCCTGTGATGGGGCGCACCGCAGGCCGGACAGGACACGACATCGTCTCCGTCGGAAAAGGGAACGCCGCACGACGGGCACGACAGGCCTTCATATAAAAACATATCTTTCCCCCGTTTTAAAATACCAGAATTTGTATGAGCAGAGCCACTGCGGCATTGAGCGCGACAAAGCAGGCAAACGAGACATAAGCGCTGCGCGCTTTGACGCCGCCCTTTTCACGGAGCATTACCAGCAGGTCGTCTGGGTTTGTCTCCTTGATTTTTGTGATCTGCCGGACACACCGTTTATAGTACAGTCGGTTGGCAAGAAAGCCCATGAGAAACATAATCCCGCCCAGCAGAAAAATCTGGAGAGCGCTCAAAAATAAATCCTCCACATAGCTTGCCGAGCCCGCGATATACAGCGCGGAAAAATAGCCCCGCACAAAGGAGGAGGCGATCATCACGACAAAAAACACCGCACCGGGCAGAACCATTCCCCTGAAAAAGCACCAGAAGGCGCTTAAAAATGCGCCGGCATAGTTGAACACGCTCCGGCCGCCCTCTTCAATCTCCCTGAACCGGGGCAGGTAATAGCCGCTGCCCCGCCCGACATAGGCGGCCAGCTCCTCTACCGAATGGCCGCCGATGCGCTCCTTGGGGTCCATACCCGCACAGGGGTCAAGCGCAGCCTGAAGAAGGGAGTCGCCCTGTCCGGGAAAGGTAAAGGTTGCGGCAAAGGGCGGAATATCCGGACGGGTGGCGGGGGCACTTGGAAGCAGGTTCTCCCCGCATCGTTTGCAGAAAAACAGTGTGGTCTCATTTTCCTGCCCGCACACCGGACAGACAAGAACGTCGTCCCCGGGTTCTTCGTCCTCTTCACCGGCATACGCCTGCCAGGCTTTTCCCTCACTGTGCCGTTCGGCGAAAACGCACGCCCCCTGCTGCTCATAGCAGCACCGGTGGTGGGGCGCGCCGCAAGCCGGACACACCACAACGTCGTCGTCCTCAAGGAAGACCTTTTCGCACACCTGGCACTTTTGTCCAATCGGCATATCCGTTTACTTCCTCTCTTCGTTCCGGTCACACGTCGGGGAGCGCTCCGACACTTTCACCTCTCTCTATTTTATCATTTTTTCCCAATAGTTCAATTACCTGCCCTTCTTGTTTACAATTCGTTTATATTTGAGCGGTTATATCCTGTGCTGTCAGCCGTTGATTTGGGGCGTATTATAGGACATAAATTTTTCTGTTTTGAAAAACACAGCCCGGATTGATATTCTAAAAATAATCGTGTATAATGTAAAAGATAATTTGTTATTGTCGAACCAATTCAAAGACGAGACCGGATTTTTTGAGATTATTTTTGTCATGCGAGGCGGACGGCGCAACCTTACTGCCGTAAGGCAGAAAGACAACGAGGCCGGGCGGAAAACAGGCCGAAAGGCGACTTTAATTTGAAGTGGTTTCACAATATTATCATACTTCTGACGTTTGAGAGGGTATGGCGGTGAATGCAGCTGTTTTGATTCCCTGTCTGAATCCACAGCAGACGACAATTGAATATGTATCCTCCCTGCTCGCGCTCGGATTTCCCTCTGTAGTTGTGGTCGACGACGGAAGTGAGCCCGAATGCAGCGAGGTTTTTGCCGCGCTGAGGGCGCTGCCTGGGTGCACCGTGCTGCACCATGACAGAAACAGGGGCAAGGGCCGCGCGCTCAAGACCGGCTTTACCCATTTCCAGACCGCCTGTAAGGGACTGTCCGGCGTTGTCACGGCATACGCCGACGGGCGCTACCGGCCGGAGGATGTGCTCACGGTGGCGCGTGCGCTTGAGCGCCTGTCCCCCGCCCTCATCCTCGGCGAACGGGACACAAAGGATAAAACACTGTCGGCGCTGACCCGCGCGGGAAACCAGGTGACCAGTGTCCTGCTCCGCGTGCTCTACGGCATATCGATCCAGGACTTCCAGACCGGCCTGAGGGGATACCCCGCTGAGCTGCTGGACAGGCTTCTCACCGTGTGGGGCGAGCGGTATGAATATGAGATCAACCTCCTGCTCGCATGCATCAAGCACGCCGTCCCCATCGAGCAGGTACCGGTAGGCTCAGCCTATTACAAAAACCTCGGATCGGTGTCCCACCGGATCAGCTCGACCTTTATGACGCTGCTTCTGGTCGTCCAGTCCTTTTTACGCTTTGCCGCCTCCTCGCTGACCTCCTCCGCGCTGGATATCGGTCTGTTTGCCGTGATGACCAAGCTGGTTCTCACCCCCTCTTTCCCTTTTTATATTGAGCTGAGCACCATTGCTGCGCGCAGCGTGTCGGCCTCGGTCAATTTCTCCCTCAACCGGAAATTTGTCTTTGGCGGCCGGGGTGCGGGAAAGAAGGCGGCCTGCCGGTTTGTATTTCTGACACTCGCTCAAATGCTCGCTTCGGCGCTTCTTGTCAATATTCTGGTCAACCTGACCGGCATTGACGAGGTGCTGATTAAGCTGGTGGTGGACGTCACGCTGTTTTTCATTAGTTATCAGGTTCAGCACCGCTGGATATTTGAAAAGAAAAAGAATTAAAAAATAGTTTTCCTGCTGCACATTCCCTATTGACAATTGTGGCCATTCGGGACTACAATGATCGTTGTCGAAAAAACGCGAAGAACCGCTGAATTTTGCGGTTTTTACTCAAGCGAATTATGATAATTTAGACCAGAAAAAGGGTATGACAGATGAACAATGATTCCAACAGGCCCTCTCCCCGCCGGTATGCCCCTTCAGACCGCACGCCTTCGGGTCGATATGCGTCCTCCTCCCATTCGGGACAATCCCGCGGCCAGTCCCGTCCGCGCCCGCCGCAAAGCCGAACCGACTCTGGGCGTCCCTATGCGTCAGACCGACGTCCGGGCGAACGCCCAGCGCCGCGGCCTCAGCCCTCCCCGCAGCGTCCCCGTCCCGAATATGACTTTGACTATGAGGTCGAACACGCCCATACACAGCGGCCGCACCGCGAATCGACGCCGGTAAACCGCCGCGGACCCACGGGGATGGGAAATCAATCAAGCAGAGGATATGCCCCATATGGCAGTGGCGGACGAGGCCCATCGCGTGCTTCCGCTTACCACTTTTCCATTGATCTGCGCATGGCCCTGCGGCTGTTCCTCTTCTTTTTGGCGTCTTTTTTCTGGCAGGAATCGATTTTCCGGATTTTTATCTACCAGAGCTTTTTTGACAGCGCCCTGATTTTCTCCACTTTCTTTTCTGTCGCGACGGCGGCGCTGTTTGCCCTGTTTTCCACCTTCGGGAGTGCGCGAACCAACCGCCTTGTAGCGGTGATTCTGAGCTTTATTATATCCATGCTCTTTTGTACGCAATACGTCTACTACGGCTTTTTCAAGGTGCCCCTCTCGCTTTACTCGATGGGGCAGGCCGACCAGGTCGCCCAGTTCGCCGGGGACATTATTTCGTATATATTTTCCAACCTAATCCAATTGATCCTTCTGCTGCTGCCCACCGTGCTGCTCTTTTTCGTCGGGCCGCGGCTGGAACTTTTTGAAAAAACCATTGTAAAGGAAAAGCTTCTGCTGGGCGCCGCAGCGCTGGGTTCTTTTCTGTTCACCACGCTGATCCTGGCTATTTTGGGTTCAAACAACCTTGCCCACTCGGTCTACTTCAATATCAACGACGCCGACACCGCACAGCGCACGCTGGGCGTGGTCACGAACATGCGGCTTGACCTGACGCGATCGGTCTTTGGCTTTGAGGAGTACATCCCCGAAGAGGACTGGGGCGATGATGAGCCGCCCTCCCCGTCGGACACCGCCTCGGGCGGCAACACCTCAGACAACACCTCCTCCCTGCCCGAAACCACCTATGAACCCAATATCATGTCCATTGATTTTGACCAGCTGATCTCCGACACCAAAAGCGACACGGTCAAAAAGATGCACGAGTATTTCAAGGACGTGGAACCCACGCTGAAGAATGAATACACCGGCATGTTTAAGGACTGCAACCTGATCTTTATGACCTGCGAGGCGTTCTCGCGGCTCGCGGTCAGCGAGAAATACACACCCACCCTATATAAGCTGGTCAATGAAGGGCTGACCTTCAACAATTTCTATAATCCCGTTTGGAGCGTGTCCACCTCCGACGGTGAATACGTCGCCTGCACAGGCCTGATTCCCAAAAGCGGCGTATGGAGCTTCCACCTGTCCGGCAGCAATTCCATGCCCTTCTGTCTGGGCAATCAGTTCGGGAAGCTTCCCGGCTACGAGAAGCCGCGCGCGTGGCACAACCACACCTGGACCTACTACAAGCGAAACATCTCTCACCCCAACATGGGCTATGACTACAAGGGCGTCGGCCATGGGCTGGACGTCAAAAAATCCTGGCCTGAGTCCGACCTCGAGATGATGGAAAAGACGCTGCCTGAGTATATTAATGCTGAGAAGTTCCACTCGTACTATATGACGGTCAGCGGGCACATGCTGTACAGCTTCTCGGGCAACGCGATGGCTTCCAAAAACAAGGAGGCGGTTGCCGATTTGGGGCTTTCGGAGCAGGCACAGGCATACATTGCCTGTAACATTGAGCTGGACAAGGCAATGAAATATTTGATCGACCAGCTGGAGGCCGCCGGTAAGCTGGACAACACGGTCATCGTGTTCGGCGGTGACCACTACCCCTACGGCCTCGACAAAAGCGCGATCGACGAACTGGCCGGTCACACGGTTGAGCCCAACTTCGAGCTGTACAAGAGCTCCCTTGTGATCTGGAAAAACGGTATGCCCAAAACCGAAATCGACAAGCCCATTTCCAGCCTTGATATCCTGCCCACCATCTCCAACCTCTTTGGCCTGGAATACGATTCCCGTCTGATGATGGGGCGTGACATTTTCTCCACCACGCCGGGGCTGGTTATGTTCAAGGATCGGAGCTGGCTGACCGACAAAGCGACCTACAACGCCAAGACCAAGGAAACCCAAAGCCTGAACGGCGAGCCGGTGGATGAGGATTATGTCAAATCCATCAACCGAGAGGTTTCCAACCGCTTCAAATATTCCACACAAATTTTGGAAAATGACTATTACGCCAAGGTTTTCAAGTAGCTCAGAATCAAATTAAGCAGCGCCCCCGGCAAAGCCGGGGGCGCTGCTTCTGTTCCTTTTTTATATTGGGCAGCCTGAATTAATGGCTTGCCAGCAGCTCGGAATAGGTGATGAATTCATAGCCCTCCGCCTTGAGGGTGTCAATGGCACGCAGAGCGCCCTTTACGCTGGTTTCGTACAGGTCGTGCATCAGCACCACGTCTCCGCTCTTCGCCGTGTTGATGATGTGGTTGTAGACATGATCCTCGTTGCGGTATTTCCAGTCGTTGGTATCCACCGACCAAAGCACCATTTTCAAGCTTTCGGGCACAAAATTGTTTTTATACATGCCTCCCGGCGGGCGGAAGAGGGTTGGGCGTTTGCCTGCGTATTTTTCTATGACATCGTTTGTGTCCTTGATCTCCTTTTCAAACTGCTTGGCAGACATCTTCGTGATATAGGTGTGCGACCAGGAGTGGTTGGCCACCTCCTGTCCTTCCTCGCCCATGCGCTTGACCGTGTCCTTGTAGCGTCCCACGTTACAGCCCAGCATGAAGAAGGTAGCGCGCACGCCCCGCTTTTTCAGTCCGTCTAACAGCCCCGCTGTATATTTACTCGGCCCGTCATCAAATGTAAACACAACCACCTTTTTGCCACCGGTGTCCTTGAATCCGCGATAGATCTCCATCGAAAATTTCTTGGAAAAAGGTTTGCTGTCCTCACGGCCCTCCGACTTGCAGAACGCCTTGATTGTGGTGGCCTTTTTGATTTCAATGCTGATTTTCTTCTTTGTGGACTGGGATTGCCCAGTCGGATCAGAGCCGTCCAGCGTGTAATAGACAACCGCATCCTCCGAGGGCGGCGTAATGTCGACCACGAGCTTTTCCGTGGTGCTCTTTTCCACATTTTCCTTAATTTTGGGAAGTCCTGTGCGGATCTGATAGCTGGCCTGCGAAACACCGCTCGGATTCTCCGATGGCCGCACGGCAACCATCTTTACCTCGCCTGCGTGTGTAAAGGTAAGCTTCTCGCCTCCGCGCACCTGCTCGGAATACATGTCCGGTTCAGAGCCGTCGGTCGTGTATAGAAAATAGGTGTCCCTGTCCGCATCCTCAAGAGGGACTTCCACCTCACCGTCATAGTCGCCCGCCTTGGGCAGCACCGACACGTCGGACGTGGTCACAGTCGCCGTAACAATGGTATATTCCTCCGATGCCGGCTCCTCGACCTCATCCCCGCCGATGAAGGTCTGTACCGTGAGCACACCGGACGAAATGAGAGCCAGGGGTTTATCTTTGGCAATGACCGGAGAGTCTATGCCGGGCTGACTTCCGTCCAGCGTGTAGTGAATCTCCGCGTCGGCCGCTTTGCACTCGGCATAGATGACCTGTGCGCCCTGGTAGGTGCCGCCAGCAAGGCTGATCACGGGCGCATAGGGCGGCCGCGGCTTGATTTCATAGGTTTGGCTGACCACACCGCTGTCCAGCCTGCCCGGGCTGACCGTAAACGCTTTCAGCGTGGTGGTCTTGTCCAGCGTAAGCGTAATGCTCGAGTCGGTAAATTCCGATTGGTCGGATGGTTTGGAGCCGTCGAGGGTATAATAAATTTTGCCACCGTCGGGCGCTTTGAGCTCCACCTGCACCGATTCGACGTAAACACCGCCCGGCAGAACTCTCGGCTCGGACGCAAACACAAAAAAAGTAATTGCAAAAAAAATACCCAGGGATAAAAGAACACAACACAAAATAACAAGCGTGCGCACTGAGCCGCTCATCGGTCTTTTTGCCGCCAGCCTGGCTGGCATCCGTTTTCCGCCCGCCCGGTACCGGTTCACGGGCATCCTTCTATTTTGCATCATTTCCATCCCTCATTCTTGTATGCATCAATATGTAGTGTCTGTTTTTTCTCCGGCCGCATGTGTGGAAATATCTTTAAGGTTCCGGCATGACCTGTCGAAGAAAAAGAGAACTTATCGGTTATTGTACCATATTCCCATTACTTGCTCAAGGGAAATGACAAAATAGTAATATTTATTACATTTTGTCATTTATTCGCCTGTGAAAGAAAAGAATCAGTCAGTTCCATCCCTTTGAGGCGTCACGAAAACCGTCTTGTATTTGTCGTAGATCACCATGCCCGGCTTGGCGCCGGCCGGTTTTTTTACATAGCGCACCTCGGTAAAGTCCACCGGGACCTGTGAGGAAGCGGCCGCCTTGCTGTGCAGAGCTGCGAGCGCCGCCACCTCGAGGATGTCCTCTTCGGGCACTTCTTTCCCCTGCGTGACGAGCACCGTGTGCGAGCCGGGAATATTTTTGACGTGAAACCACAGATCGCCGGCCGACGCGCGCCCCAGTGTCAGCTGGTCGTTTTGCCGGTTGTTGCGCCCCACGAGCACCTCAAACCCGCCCTTCGTGAGAAAGGCTCTGGGCGGAAGAGGCGCGGATGAGGACGTTTTCCCTTTGGCGGCACGGCGCAGGTAGCCCTGTTCCATGAGCTCCTGCCGGATTTCCGTGAGCTCCCGCTCGCTTTCGGCGCGTGACAGCAGATCAAACACCGAATCGATGTACTCAAGTTCCTTTTCCGCCTGCGCAACCTGCACCGTGAGCATTTGCTCGGCTGTCTTTTGCTTGCGGTAGTCCTTGTAATATTTCTGAGCGTTGGCCGCCGGCGTGAGCATGACATCGAGTGGAATACTCACCGCGATGGGCGGATCCTCGTAGAAATTTTCCACGGCGGCAACCGCGTCTCCCTTTTGCAGCCGGTAAGCATTGGCGCTGATCAGGTCGCCGTACAAACGCATGGTGTCCCGTTCGGCGCATTTTTTCAGGTCAATCAGCTGAGCGTTGATTTTTCGGCTCAACCGATCGGAGATGCCCGACAGCAGCTTGAGCAGGTCGTGGGAACGCACGCGCATACGCTCGCGCGAGTCGCGCTTGGCGTAGTAGGCGTCGAGCAGCGCCGAAAAGCTTTCACAGGCGCTGACCTGCGCGCCCGCGCCGTACTGCCGGATCTCCATGAAGGAAAAGTCAAGCGGATTGCCGTCCTGCCCCGTGACCATACAGGGCGTGCCTCTTCCGCTCCGGGCGGTCGCAATCAGCTCACCCACGTGAAAAGACAGCCGCTCCCACTGTCCCTCGTTCATCTGGCACACACGCACCTCGCCCTTGCAGGCGCGGTGCTCCAGCTCGCGGGCGACAATGGGGGAAATGCCCTGGATGGCCGACAGCAGCGCTTTGGACAGCACCGCGCTATCCATCGTGCGCACACGGCTCACGATCTCGTCGGGCGTGCAGGAGAGCACCGACAGCTTATCCTGCGCAGGGGGTGCCTCAAGCGCAAGCCCCGGCAGCACCATGCGTTGGGAGGACATTTCGGGGTAGACCCGCTTGAGCGCGTCCACAATGACCCCCTCGCCGTCGGTCAGGATCACATTGCTGTGCCGTCCCATAATTTCAATAATTAGGCAAAGGGTGGTCGGGTCGCCCAGCTCACTGACCGTGTCAAAGCGCAGACGAAGCATGCGCTCGACGTCCACCTGTTCGAAGCTGGCCAGCCGCGCCCCGGTCAGCCGCTTGCGCAGCAGCATGCAGAACATGGGCGGGAACAGCGGGTTTTCGGGCGAGTGCTTCGTGATGTGAATACGGGGACTGTTGGCGCGCGCCGACAACAGCAGCTTGCCCCCTGCCGTCCTTGACCGCAGGGCGAGCACAATTTCCTCCTTGCTCGGCTGGTAGACCTTCTCGATCTTTGCGCCGATGTATTCTTTTTCCAGTTCCTGTTTGACGTGCCGTAAGAATATGCCGTCCAGCGCCATGCTCAGGCCCCCTCAATCCTTTTAAAATTATATCACACTGACCGGGTCGCGGTGTGCCTCCGACAGCAGGACGGGCAGGCCGGGAAATGCCTCACAAAGCATCTGCCTCAGCGGCTCCATCGCAACATGCTCGGTGGCAAAATGCCCCGCGTCAAGCAGTGTCAGCCCCATTTCGCGGGCGGCCAGCCATTCGTGATGCTTGACCTCCCCCGTGAGCAGCGCGTCGGCGACCCTAGCGGCCTCAGAGACCAGATGACCGCCCGCTCCGCCGCACACCGCAAGCCGCTTGACCGGGTGTCTGCCCGGCGCAAAGCGCACGGCGGCGCAGCCGAGCGACCGCTTGATGTGTCGGGCAAGCTCGGACGGAGGAAGCGCTTCAGGCAGCTCACCCACCCGCCCTTCACCCAGCGCGGTATGTACCGCACGGTTTTCCAGAACATCATAGGCCGGCTCCTCATAGGGGTGGGCGTCCCTCATGGCGTTCAGTACGGCGGGCAGCGCAGTCTTGCTGCACAGCAGCTCCAGCCGCGTCTCCTCGACACGGGACAGCTCGCCGGTCTCCCCCACCGCCGGACGTGCGTCTGCAAGCGGACGGAACTGCCCGACGCCGTCGCTCCGAAAAGCGCAGTCACAGTATTGCCCCAGCGCGCCCGCGCCTGCGCCCGTCATGGCGGCGAGCACCGCATCAGCCTGTCCGCGCGGCACAAACACAATGAGCTTGACGCCGTATTCTGCGCGGTAATCTTTAAACGGACGCGCATTCGTGAGCCCCACCGCCTGTGCGAGGCTTGTGTTGACGCCGCCTTCGGCGACGTCGTAGTTGGTGTGGACGCTGATGACGCCGATTTTGCGCTCAATCAGCTTATACACCGTGTCACCCGGCGCAATGCGCCTGAGCGGGTGAAAAATGACCGGGTGGTGGCTGACAATCAGACTGCACCCCTTGTCCGCTGCCTCCTCCGCAACCTCATTCGTGACGTCCAGCGCCACGAGTGCTTTGTAAACCGGGTCATCGGCCGCGCCGATCAGCAGTCCGGCGTTGTCGAAGTCCATCTGTGTGTCAAAGGGGGCGACGGCATCGATTTTGTCATAAATTTCCCCGATGGTGATCATGCGTTTTCCTCCTTGTCTGTCATAGCTTGCAGCTCTTCCATGAGCCGCCCGAAGGCCTCCGCCCGTTCGGCTTCTCCCCGCGCGCACAGGCCTTTATAAATATTCCCGATGTGACGCAGCTGTTTGCGGATGTACCGCCTGTTTTCCGCTGAGGCGGCGGGATTTAGAAGGCCGATCCAGCGATAGCGCGAGGCCTCCCCGCAGGGCGTCGGGACGCCGGTATAGCGCGCGGTCATGATCGTATAAATCCACCCCGCCGCGCTTACCGCCCACTCCTCCTCCAGCGCATACCCATGCCCCGCCAGAAATTCCCTGAGTTCCTCCGCGGCGGACATGGGCTGTAAAAACCATCGAATGGCGGGGGTCCTCCACCCGCCCTGTTCGAGGATGCGAGCAATGAGTTCGCCCCCCATGCCGGCGATTACGACCTCATCCGCCTCGTCGGGCGTGAACGCCGACAACCCGTCCGACAACCGCGCCTCCACCCTGTCCTCACAACCGTAGAGCGCAATGTTCTCCCTCGCCCGCCGAAGCGGTCCCTCGGCAACGTCGGCGGCAATCGCCCGTGCGATGACGCCCTCCCGGCACAGCCACACCGGCAGGCGGGCGTGATCGGTGCCGATGTCCGCCAGGGTGCACCCTGGCGTCACACGATCCGCGATGGCGCGCAGGCGGGGGTCAAGTTCAAACAAAGGGCGCGTCATGGACAAACCTCCTATTGTCAACCGACCGGAAAAAGCGCCGCCGCCCATGTTGGACGGCGGCGGTACAGTCAGTCCTGTTTCTCTCCTGAAATGTGTGCGTTGAGACGCTGAACAAGCGCGTCCGCGTCGGTGCCGTGCACCTGGCAGGCCTGCTCGATGGTTTCCCCCCGTGAGGCGGGGCAGCCCAGGCAGTGCATGCCCATTTCCAGAAAATAGGGCGCTGTTTCGCGATCCAGATCCAATACATCCCCGATGATCGTTTCCTTGGTAATCAATGCCATCATTTTTCCTCCGTTCTTACTCTTATCGGATGACCGTCCCTGCCGAGGGCGGAATTATATTCTCCCCACTGACCCGCTCCAAATATGCCTTTTTGTAAACCGGAAGCAAAGAAAAATCGCTGTCGCGCATATCAAAGCCACGGAAATCGGCGCTTTCCAGGTCAAAGCTGGGCGGGTAAATCAGCCCCTTGATGTCGGACGCGCCCGCAACGTGCTCAAAGCGCATGTTTTTGACCAGACTGAAATCGCTGTATGAAATGTCACGGCCGCGGAAGTCCGTGCGCTGCATGTTGAAGGTGTTGGGATAGACAATGCCGTTGATTTTCTGCGCGAGACGGATGTGCCCGAAGGTCAGCCCCGACACCTTGCTGAAATCGCTGTATGCGATGTTGCGTCCCGAATAGTCGGCGTTTTCAATGTCGAAAGACGCGGGATAAGCCAGGCCGTAAATCCGATAGGTGTTCATGACGTGCTGCCAGCGAAAGCTGCTGACCCGCGTGAAGTCGGAGAATGAAATATCGCGGTCAAAGAACTCCGCCCGCTCAATATTGAAATCGGAGGGATATTCAATGCCCCGAATCGACGCCGCCGTGCGCAGGTGCTTCCAGCGCAGATCCTCGACACGGGTGAAGTCGGAAAAGGAAATGTCCCGTCCCGAGAAATCGGCCCGTTCAATGTCAAAGTCGGCGGGGTATACGATGCCCTTGATTTTTTCCGCCGGCTGGAGGTGCTTCCAACGCAGGAAGCGCAACTGGCTGAAATCACTCTGAGAGATATCCCGGCCGGTAAAATCAGCGCGGTCAATGTTAAACTCGCGGGGGTAAATAATCCCTTTGAGGGAATTCGAGCGCTTGATCTGCCGCCATTTGAGGAAAGGAACCAAGCTGAAATCGGAGAAGGAGATATCCTTGCCCATAAAGTCGGCGTTTTCCATATCAAATTCCGCCGGGTACTTGACCCCGACGATGTTTTCGGCAAAGCGGATGTGTTCCCAGCGCAGGTATTTGTCCTTGCTAAAATCCATATAGGCGAGGTAACGCCCGTCATACCGCTCATGCTCGCGAATCTTGCGCAGCGTTTCACTGTCCGCGATCGTACGCATGGCCGGCGCAGTCTGTACCGCTCCTGAGGTGTCGCCCGTCTGGGGCAGCATCGGCGGCATCATGCCCGGCGACATGTGATACATCATCATGCCGCCGTTCGGACTCATCACCACATACATGGGCACCGGCACCCCCGTCGGCATCATGCCCGCCTGCAGGCCGAGCGGCTGTATGCCCTGCATTCCGGGGAAACCCTGCATCTGCACAAAGCTCTGCATTTGCGGCGGTACCATCACTGGCTGTCCGCCCGGGAAAGCGCCGTTCATCAGCTGCTGCTGATAAGCCGCCCACATCTGGGCGAGCTTGGTTCCCATATCCTCAGCCGCACTCCCCGCTCCTCCGTCGGCAAACGGCGACTGTTCGGGCTGGCTGCGCGTGGTTTTTTTAGGACGCTGGGGTTCGGGTTGGGGCTGTTTGGGCGCGGCTTTTTCGGTCACCGCGCGCTCGGACTCCTTCCGATTCAGGATGGTCACCTGATAGGACGTGTCGGGCTGCACCGCTTCACTGCCGTGACTGCGCACAGTGTTGGAGACACGATCTGACGGGTTAATCCTGAGCGGCTCAGGGTTTTCCTTGGTTCCCGTGCGCATGCCAGCAGCTCCTGACGATTGTCCGGCGGTGGCGCGCGACGGCGGTTTGCGGGTTCGGGCAGCGGAAGAACCGTTTAGCGGGATATTCTTCCAGGTCAGCTCAGCTTCTTTGTGCTCCGCGGGCTGTCTGTCCTCCTCCCCCTTGTCCGACTGTGCAAACTCAGCCCGGTAAGGGTTGGATCTTTTCTTTTCCTCTTTGGGCTTTTCCTTGTCAAAGGCCGCGCGCAGCTGTTCTTTGTATCGATTGATCCGGTCGGCGTAGCTGCCGCCGCTCGGCTCTTCATAGGGCTGTTCAAATTCGGCTTCCGGTTCAGGCTCGTACTCGTCCTGCTCCTCCGGCTCTGACACGGCCTCTTCCTCCGTCACCGGCAGCTCCTCGTCCAAGTCGGACAATGCGGCCTCTTCGGCAGACACTTCCCTGGAAATATACTCCTCTTCCTGGGAAGGAACCTCCTCCGCCGGCGCGAAGAGAATCTCGAGCGGAGCGGGCTCCGCAGCGGGATGCGCCTGCACAATGATCTGCGGGTCGGTCGGCAGCGTGACTGGCGGCACGGCCGGAGATAGGGGCAGAACGGGAGGCACCTCCGTATATTCAGGCGCCCAGCCGGGCGCTGTTCGTTCGGGGATAATCACCTCGTATGGCGGGCTGGTTTGCGTCTGAGCCTGTCCGTTTGGATAGGGCGACGCATAGCTCGGCCGGTAGACGGGCGGAGCGGGACGCACCGGCGCGGAATAGGCGGGGGGCGTCGGATAGGGCGACGCCGCTGGCGCGCCGTTGTTGTAATAGGGCGGCCGTATCACCGGTTCAGGCGTCAAATACGGAGTGACCGGCCGCTGGGGCGCAGAACGTACATTTCCGTTATAGTAGGGCAAATCAGGCTGGGGCTGAAATCCATCGCGGTAGGGCAGGTTTGCCTTTTGCGGGCTCTGCGGTCGGATCGCAGGCGGCTGTGCAGGACGGACATAGGCGGGCTGGCTCTCCCGCGCAAACACACCTTTGTTGACCGTAAACCCGGTAAGCTGCTTGCTGACCGCGTTGCCGCACTCCGCGCACACAATTGCGGTCGGCGAATTGGGCGCGCCGCAGTTGGCACACCGAACCGAATGATCCTGTTTAGCCTTCACAGGATCACCGCTTTGCAGTGAATCCAAAAAATTGTCAAAATCAGGCATTTGGCCTTTCATCCTTTCGGGTTATCTGCTGACTGCTCTACCCACTCAATCCTTTTTCAGGTTCGAGTCAAGCCATACCCCGTCCATGGGAAAACCGCACTCCCATGTATCTGGTATAATAGTATACCACAAAACCTTGTGAATCACAAATATTTCTTTTCCTCCTGCGCTGATCAGTGCAGGCCTTCAAAATCCGAGGCAAAAAAATTGTATTTATACGGACTGTCGGGATGTTTTCGGATGATACAAATCATTTCCCCGACGCCGTCATAGGTTTCGCCGTCCTCCATCAAATCCCCCGCCCGTCCGACACATTTTATGAATCCGTTTCCCAGATCCTGCACATAGTCGACCTCGGCCTTGACCGCCATATAAAAGGAGCCGTCCCATTTGTAATAGTCGCCGTCGTAATATATCGTTTCCATGTTGTCAGGGTTATCCTCCGCATATTGCTGCGGCTGTTCGATGCGTTTGCCAAAATAGCCGTAGATCATGTCCTCAAAGGTCTTAGCGGACACACCCAGCCGTCCGTCGGGGAATGTCTTAGTCTTTTTTTCCCTGATGCTCATGTTTATGCCGCAGTTGAGCAGGACTTCGTCGTCAATCTCTGTATATTCAAATTGCCCGAATACAGCCATGCTGCTTGTCAGATAGGCTTCAATTTCCGCAATCTCAGCCTCGGTCAGCTTTAAATATTTGCCCTTTTGACTGGTCTTGGGCACCTCCGCGTCCACCGGGATGCCCGACGTGATGTTCGATACCTCCGAGGACGGAACACTTTCGGGAACGACCACTTCGGATGCTACCGATTCCGTGACGCTTGTCACCGTTGAAGTAACGCTCTCCCTCTCACTGGTAACAGGGGCGGTCGGCTTTGCGGATGTACAGCCCCACAAAAGGCAGAGGCTCATAAAAAGGGCCAGAATCCCTGACATTTTTTTCTTCATGGTTGTCTCCTTCCGGACGTTCATCATAAAAGCTTTCAATTCTATATATTATAAACCATTTTATGTGGATACACAACCATTTTGTCCCAAATTCTGATTGATTACAAGCTTTCGTCGCCCCACAGTAATTTTTTCCTTTCTTGAAACAAAAGTTTACAAAAAAGTCCAGATTCGTTTAAATCTGGTTTTCAAAACTTGGTTGCGCATTGTACAGGTTTGTGTTAGAATATGTAGGATATTATGAGTGAAGAGGTGACTTCTTTCGATGAGCAGTCCCAATGAACGGATCCAGGCCTGGGTGCAGGACATCTCCGCCTACTCACACGTGGAGTGGAACCGGATGCCGGAAATTGACCTGTACATGGATCAGGTTATTACATACATGGACAAGCAGCTCAGCGTGTTCCGGCGCAGCGACGAGGCCAAGGCGCTGACGCCCAGCATGATTAACAACTATGTCAAGGATGAGCTTCTGAAAAATCCCGTGCGAAAAAAATACTCGCGTGAGCATCTCGCGGCGCTGCATATGATCTGCCTGCTCAAGCAGGTGCTCTCCATCCCCGATGTGTCCGACCTGTTAAAGCTTCTTGGCGAACATAAATCCATGGAGGAACTGTATGAATCTTTTTCCTCCATTCAGAAAACCGCCTTTGCCGACGTCGCACAACGCGTCGCCGCCATGGACGACCACCGTGAGCATTTAGTGGCTCTCGCACTTGAGCTTTCCATTGAAGCCGGCGCCCGCCGGACTATGGTGGAAAAAATTCTCAGTGAAATGTCGCGGGGCGAGACCGAAGAAAAGGAATAGTCTTAACGTCCCACACCTGAACATAAGGAGAATGAACATGAAAATCTGCAGCCAATGCGGCTACTGCAACGGAGATTACATGGACGCCTGCGCCCGTTGCCGCGCCCCTCTGAATGGCGCCCCGATCCCGAACGGTGCTTCTGCGCCGCAGGCCGGTTCCGGTTATGGAGCGCCCGCCGCGCTCCCGCCCGGCTATACCCCCAGGCCGAGCTATCCGCCTCAGGGACAGTCCTGCTATGCCCAGACGCCGACGCCCGCGCCGAGAGGCTTGGGCGCGCCCGCTTCTGTTCCCTACGGACAGACCGGCATGCCGCAGGCACAAAACCGCTTTGGACAAGCGCCGCAGGGTTTAAGCCCGTATGCGCCGCCGCCCGCGGCTCAGCAGGTCACCCGTCCGCAGCCAGGCGCGTACCCCCTGTCTCCCCCGCAGTACAGCCAGAATGTCCGCCCGCAGCCTCCACAGCCGCAGCGACCCCCACAGCCCCGCCCTCCGGAACAGCCGAGCGAATACACTTCGCTTTTGGGAAACGAGAATCTAAATTCGTTAAATGATTTTTCCGTGCAGCCCGCCAAGCGTTCCTCAGCCGGTCTGGTCATTATCATTCTGCTGATCCTGCTTGTGCTGACCGGCGGCGTCACTTGGTATTTCTATACAAATGAGCTCTTTCCCGCCGAGGTGCGCAGCTCGATCGACAGCGTGATCAGCAGCGTGACCGGCTTTTTAGGCGTCAACAACGACTCTCCCGACCAGACCGGCAATGAGCAGTTTGACATCATGGTTTCCCGTGTGCGCAACACGGCCGGCACCGACGACGAGCAGGCCAAGACAATCGTGAACACCCTGATCCAGAAGTGCGGCGCAACCGGCATCAGCAGCATACTGCCCATCGGCGAAACAGCCTTGTATCAAATCAAGTCGCCCGGGGGCTTTTTCAAGATCCATATTGACCCGAACACGAAGGTGCTGACCCGGGTGGAAACCGACGAATCCATCCCCCGCGCGATCTATGCGGACGGCACCTCCTTCGCCAGTGTTTCCGATTTCTGCATTCCGGAAGAAATTATGGAAAAGCTCAAGGAGAATGCCCGCGCCACCCTGAAAGGAGCGGTGTCCAATCCTGAGCTGATTACCTTTGAAGAAAACGACGGCTGGGATTTCCACAAGGACAAGGACTGGATTGCCGTGTACTGCACAGCCATCTCCGAAGCCGAGGGGACGACCGAAAACCGCATCCCCTTCTATTTTGAATACCAGCTGCAAGGCAACACCTATACCCTCCTGTTTGCCCGCATCGGTGACAAGACCGACGGCACACAGCACTTTACCGAGGGTGCGCAGAACAGCCCCTATACCGACGATTCCGCCCAGCCGGATGAAACCGCCGGCCAGCCCACGGCGTGATTCACCCTCCCGTCCCTTTTGTTTGCGCAAAAGGGGCGGGATTTCTTACCTGTTTTTTATTTTTTTACTGGACAATGGAAAAACGGTGATGTATAATAATACAAACGACGCCCTTTAAGTAAGTCCTGTGAGGCTTGCAAGGCGATCCAATATGAAGCCCGGCGCGCGTTTCCCCCGCAGGGGGAGATGCACCCGGATTTGGTATACGGATACGGCTTGTCCTCATGGAGGATGAGCCGTTTTTTTGATTATAAAAGCAGGGAGGGATACCGGTGGCGGAAAAGGCACAGATTATGGATGAAAAGGGCGTGGGCCGTGCGATGGCGCGTATCTCCTATGAGATCATCGAGCGCAACCGCGGCCTTGAGGATGTGTGTGTCGTGGGCATTCTGCGGCGCGGGGCGGTAATGGCCGGCCGGTTGGCGGGCAAGTTGCGCGAATTGGAGGGCAAGGAGATGCCCTGCGGACATCTCGACATCTCCCGTTTCCGGGACGACCGTCCGGGCGAGCCGGCCGCCGAGGACAAATCCGAGCTTCCCTTTCAGGTTGCGGGCAAGGTGGTCATTCTGGTTGACGACGTGCTGTACACCGGACGCAGCGTGCGGGCGGCGATTGACGCGCTCATCCAGCGCGGGCGCCCCAAAGCCATACAGCTTGCCGTGCTGGTCGACCGGGGACATCGGGAACTGCCCATCCGTCCTGACTACGTGGGGAAGAACCTGCCCACCTCAAGCGACGAGCGGGTCGCTGTTCTGTTCAGTGAGACCGACGGAGAAGATGCCGTGCGCATCTACGGAACGGAGGAAATTTCATGAAGCTTCTCCTGCAAAACATCAGGCGCTTTGACACGGGCGAACAAGCTGACATCCTGCTTGCGGAGGGAAAAATTGCGGATATTGCCTCCCACATCCCCGTCGGAGAGGGTATGACGTGTCTCGACGGCGGGGGCCTGACCGCTGCGCCCGGACTTGTGGATATGCATGTCCACCTGCGCGACCCCGGACAGACGCACAAGGAAGATTTGACCTCCGCGTCACGGGCGGCGGCGGCGGGCGGCGTGACCAGCCTGCTGGCCATGCCCAACACCTGCCCCACCGTGGATACCCCCGGCATCCTTCGGAACATTCTGGCAAGGGCACAGGCCATGCCGGTGCGCATGTATCAGGCGGCGGCGATCACCAAAGGGCTTCGCAGCGAAGAGCCCTCCGACTGGGCTGCGCTCAAAGCGGCAGGCGCGGCGGCGCTGTCCGACGACGGGCGTCCTGTCGTTGATACGCGCATCATGGCGCGGGCGCTGTGCGAAGCGGCGGCGCTTTCACTTCCGGTGGTGTCCCACTGTGAGGATCTCTATCTTGCCAAGGGTGGGCTGATGCACGAGGGGCAAGTGTCGGCAGCGCTCGGCGTGCCGGGCATCCCGGCGGCGGCCGAGGACGCAGGCACGGCGCGTGACATTGCGCTTGCGGCGGCCTACGGCGTGCCGGTGCACATCTGCCACGTCAGCACAGCCACCTCGGCGGCGCTCATCCGTGACGCAAAACGCAGGGGTGTCCCGGTCACCGCCGAAACCGCCCCCCACTACCTGCTGCTGACCGAGGAGAGCTTGCGCGGACGGGATGCCGATTACCGCATGAACCCGCCTCTGCGCACCGCGGCCGACCGCGAGGCGCTTCTTTTGGCGCTGTGCGACGGCACGATTGACTGCATCGCCACCGACCACGCTCCCCACGCCCCGGACGAAAAGAGCGATTTTGAAAGCGCCCCTTTCGGCGCGGTCGGCATGGAAACCTCCTTTGCCGCCGCGTATACGGCACTGGTGGCGAGCGGCAGACTGTCCTGCGCCGGGCTGATCAGTCTGATGGCAACGAACCCCGCGCGTATTTTAGGTTTTCAGGCAGGCTTGCTGGAGAAGGGCGAAAACGCCGACCTGATGCTGTTTGACCCGCAGGAAACATGGGTTGTGGATCCCGAAAAGCTGCACGGCAAGTCGCGCAACACCCCCTTTAAACAGATGACGCTGACCGGCAGGGTCAAGGTGACCCTGTGCCGCGGCGAGATCATTTTTGACGACAGAAAGGAGTAGAACAATATGTCTCTTGACCGGCTGATCCGCGCGATTGCGGACAAACAAAATCCCACTGTGGCGGGGCTCGACCCCAAGCTGAGCTTCATTCCCGAATCCATCAGGCAGAACGCCTACGACAAATACGGAAAAACGCTTGAGGGCGCGGCGGACGCGATCCTGACCTACAACAAGGGGCTGATTGATGCCCTGTACGACATTGTGCCGGCAGTCAAGCCGCAGTGCGCCTACTACGAAATGTACGGCTGGCCGGGCATGCGCACCCTCTATGAAACCATCAAATACGCCAAGGAAAAGGGTTTATACGTGATCACCGACGGCAAGCGCAACGACATCGGCTCGACCATGGAGGCCTATGCGGCCGCCCATCTGGGCAGCACCGACGTCGACGGCGCGCACTTCCTGCCCTTTGACGGCGACGCACTGACCGTTAACGGTTATCTTGGCTCGGACGGCATCAAGCCGCTCGTGAGCACCTGCCAATCCTTTGATACCGGCCTGTTTGTGCTGGTCAAAACCTCCAACCCCTCCTCGGGGGAGCTGCAGGATTTAAAATTTGAGGACGGCCGCACACTGTATGCCGCGATGGGCGCGCTGTGTGAAAGCTGGGGCGAAGCCCTGCCGGGCAAGTTCGGCTACTCGGGCGTGGGCGCGGTGATCGGCGCGACCTATCCCCGGATGCTCGGCGAGATGCGCGAAGCGCTGCCCCATACCTTTTTCCTGGTGCCGGGCTACGGCGCACAGGGCGGCGGCGCGCAGGACGTGCTGCCCGCCTTTGACAAAAACGGCTCAGGTGCCGTGATCAACTCCTCCCGCGCGATTCTGCGCGCCTGGCAGAAGGAGGGCGCGGCGGAGGAGGAGTACGCCGACGCGGCGCGGCGTGAGGCGCTGCGTATGAGAGAGGAACTGCGCAAGGACATCGGGGAGATCAAGCTGTAGAACGGAGGAAATCGAAGATGGAATCAAAGAAAGTAACGACCGCCTATCTCGTGCTGGAGGACGGCACGGTGTACGAGGGCTTCTCGGTGGGCGCTGTCAAAAAGGCGGTCGGTGAGGTGGTTTTTAACACGACCGTGTCCTATCAGGACATTTTGTCTGACCCGACCTATTCGGGCCAGATCGTCATACAGACCTACCCACTGATCGGCAACCGAGGCGTTGACCCCCAGTCGGTAACCAATCTGGTGGCGAGCGGCTATGTGGTGCGCGAATGGTGTGTGGAGCCCACCGACGCCAATGAGTTTGTCACCCTCGACCAGTACCTTGAGAGCATCGGCGTGACCGGCCTGTGCGGCATTGACACCCGCTCGCTCACCCGCCGTATCCGCAAGAACGGCGTGATGAACGGCGCGATTGTCGGCTCGCTTGACGGAAAAGAAGCTCTCCTGGAAGAGCTCAGGACCTACCGTGTGCCCCCGGCCGTGGGACAGGTTTCGGTCAGGGAGAGAGTGCGCCTGGAAACGCCCGGCGCGAAATTTGAGCTCGCCGTACCCGACTACGGTTTCCGCCGCGACATTCTGGCGCATTTCCAGGAGCGCGGCTGTAACATCACGCTTTACCCCGCCTATACCAAAAGTGAAGAGCTCCTCGCCGGAAACCCCGACGGGATTTTCCTGTCCGACGGGCCGGGCGACCCGTGGGACAACCCCGAGATCATCGCGATCATCCGAGAGCTGACCGCCTCGAAAAAGCCGGTGTTTGCCGTCGGACTGGGGCATCAGCTTCTGGCGGTCGCCATGGGCATGATCATCGAAAAGCTCTCCGTGGGACACCGCGGCGCCAATCAGCCCGTGCGCAGGCTGGACGATGGGCGGGTGCTGATTACCAATCAAAATCACGGCTATACGGTGGCCAGAAATACAGTATCTGAACAGATTGCCTCTGTCACCCATGAGAATGTCAACGATCTTTCCGTGGAAGGGCTCTCCTATAAAGCCTTCCCATCAGTGAGCGTACAGTTTGAACCGGGTGACGGCCCGGGCTATCAGGACACCGCCTACCTGTTCGACGAGTTTATACGCATGATGGAAAGGAGCAAGAACAATGCCTAAGAGAAGCGACATCAAGAAAGTGCTGGTTATCGGCTCCGGTCCCATCGTGATCGGGCAGGCCGCGGAGTTTGACTACGCGGGTACACAGGCCTGCCGCGCCCTCAAGGAGGAGGGCATGGAGGTTGTGCTGGTCAACTCCAACCCGGCCACCATCATGACCGACAAGGTGATGGCCGACCAGATTTACATTGAACCCCTGCGGCTCGACGTGGTCAAGCGCATCATTGAGCTGGAGCGTCCCGACAGCGTGCTGGCGACGCTGGGCGGCCAGACCGGCCTCAACCTCGGCATGGAGCTGGCGGCGGACGGCATTCTCGAGCGTCTCCATGTCAAACTCCTGGGCGCGAACCCCGAAACCATACGCAAGGCGGAGGATCGCCAGGCATTTAAAGATACCATGGCCGAGTGCGGCGAGCCCTGCATCGCCTCCAAGGTGGTGGAAACCATTGAGGATGCGGTCGACTACGCGGAAACGCTGGGCTATCCCGTGGTGGTGCGCCCCGCCTACACGCTGGGCGGTACGGGCGGCGGCTTTGCGAACAACACGGGCGAGCTGCGCGAAATCTGCGAAACCGGGCTGCGCGCCTCCATGATCCACCAGTGCCTGATCGAAAAGGGCATCGCAGGGTGGAAGGAAATTGAGTTTGAGACCGTGCGCGATTGTGCGGGCAACTGCATCACCGTCTGCTCGATGGAAAACATTGACCCGGTCGGCGTACACACGGGCGACTCGATCGTCGTCGCCCCGGCGCAGACGCTGACCGCGCCCGAGCTTGCCATGATGCGCTCGGCAGCGCTCAACATCGTCACGGCGCTGGGTGTCGAGGGTGGCTGTAACGTGCAGTTTGCCCTGAAGCCCAACAGCATGGAATACGCCGTGATTGAGGTCAACCCCCGCCTGTCCCGTTCGTCGGCGCTGGCGTCCAAGGCGACCGGCTACCCCATCGCCAAGGTCGCAACCAAGATTGCGATTGGCTACTGCCTTGATGAGATTGTCAACGCGGTGACCAAAAGCACCTACGCCTGCAATGAGCCGGCGGTTGACTACTGCGTGCTCAAGTTCCCGAAATGGCCCTTCGACAAGTTTGTTTATGCCAACCGCACGATTGGAACCCAGATGAAAGCGACCGGCGAGGTCATGTCCATCGGCACAAGCTTTGAGCTGGCTCTGATGAAGGCGGTGCGCTCGATCGAGCTCGGGCTGGACACCTTCAACCTGCCGAAATTGACCGAGCTTTCGGCGGAGGAACTACTCGCGCTTATCCCCCAAACCGACGATGAGCGTATCTTCGTGGTCTATCAGGCGCTCAAAAAGGGCATTACCGCCGACACGATCTACGACATCACCAAGATCGACCGCTGGTTCCTCTCAAAGCTGAAAAAGCTGTCCACGATGGAGCATGAGCTTGCGTCGGGGGACTTGACAGCGACCAAATATATGCAGGCCAAGCACCTGGGCTTCCTCGACAAAACCATTGAAGCGATCTCAGGGCAGAAGCCGCCGCTCAGCATAAATGCCTCCTACAAGATGGTGGATACCTGCGCGGGCGAATTTGACGCCGAAACACCCTATTTCTACTCCACCTGGGACGAGGAGAATGAGGCGAAGCTCTACATCGAAGAGCGCCCCACCGACAAAAAAACCATCCTCGTGTTCGGTTCCGGCCCCATCCGCATCGGACAGGGTATCGAGTTTGACTACTGCTCGGTGCATTGTGTGAGCACGCTCAAAAAGTTGGGCTATGAGGCGATCATCGCCAACAACAACCCCGAGACGGTCTCCACCGACTTTGACACCTCCGACCGCCTTTATTTCGACCCGCTGACCCCCGAGGACGTGCGGTCGGTCATCGCGACCGAGAAGCCGTGGGGCTGTGTGGTGCAGTTCGGCGGGCAGACCGCCATCAAGCTCACGAAGCACCTGGGCGAGCTGGGCGTCCCGATTCTTGGCACCTCGGCCGACGGTGTGGACGCCGCCGAGGACCGTGAGCGTTTTGACGCGCTGGTGGAGGAACTGGGCATCCCCCGTCCGGCGGGACAGACGGTGTACACGGAGGACGAGGCTGTCAGGGCGGCGAACGAGCTGGGCTATCCCGTGCTCATGCGCCCCTCCTACGTGCTGGGCGGGCAGAACATGATCATCGCCTACGGGGAACCGGACATCCGTGAATACATGAAAATCATCACGGCGACCGCGCTTGAGAACCCTGTGCTCATTGACAAATATATGATAGGGCGCGAGGTCGAGGTGGACGCCATCTGCGACGGGGAGGATTTCCTGATTCCCGGCATCATGGAGCATATTGAGCGGGCGGGCATCCACTCGGGCGACTCCATCTCGGTTTATCCGACCCAGACCATCTGGCAGCAGCACAAGGATACCATCGTCGACTACACCGCCCGCTTTGCCAAGGCGCTGGGCGTGGTGGGACTGGTCAACATCCAGTATGTGATCCACAAGGATCAGGTCTACGTGATTGAGGTCAACCCGCGCTCCTCCCGCACTGTGCCCTACATCAGCAAGGTGACCGGCATCCCGATGGTCGACCTCGCGACCAAATGCATGCTGGGCATGAAGCTGCGCGATCTGGGCTACGGCACCGGCCTTTATCCTGAGTCCAACTATGTCAGCGTCAAGGTGCCTGTTTTCTCCTTTGAGAAGCTGCACGACCTTGATGTGGCGCTCGGTCCCGAAATGAAGTCCACCGGCGAGGTGCTGGGCATCGCGCACGACTTCCGCGACGCGCTGCTCAAGGGTCTGACCGCCGCCGGACAGACGCTCAAAAAGACCGGCGGCGTGCTGGTCACGGTGCGCGACACCGACAAGGAAGAAACCCTTATGCTGGCGCGGCGCTTTGCGGATCTGGGCTTCACCCTGTACGCCACGCAAGGCACAACCGAGTACTTTCGGAAAAACGGCCTGGAGACCGAGCCGGTCAGAAAGCTCAGCGAGCCCTCCCCCAACATCGCCGACCTGTTCGAGCAAGGCAAGGTGGACTACGTCATCTCCACCTCGACCAAGGGCAGGATCCCCGCCTATGACAGCGTCAAGTTGCGCCGCCGCGCGGTGGAGCATGCCATCCCCTGCCTGACCGCGCTGGACACTGCCGCGGCCGTGCTGTCCTGCCTCGAGATGCACAAGGGCATGGAGGACGTCGAGCTTGTGGACATCACGAAGATGTAGCATGAGACTTTTTGACAAATGGTTCGAAAAAAAACAACCGGCTCCGGCTGCAGCGGAGCCGGTCATCTTCGAACCCACTCTTTCAGAAGATGCATTGTGCACACTGTTTTCAAGAGATAAAAAAGCTTATGGAGAAGTGTGGAGGCGTAAGGACGGTACATATACATATTCTTTCCATAAGTTTACATATGATGACTACACCTACACGTACTACTGGGCACCGTGGGATCCGAATGGATATGCGGTGACGATCTACGACACGTCCGAAAAGGCAATCCGAGACGTGGAGGAGATATTGTCAACAGTCTGAAGCATGAAAACCGCGCCCGCACTCCAATGAGTGCGGGCGCGGTTTATTTGTAATTGAGTTTAAGACGACGGTCCCACCCGAATGATGCCCTGTACGGGGTTATAGCGGGAATCGGGCAGCTTCTCGCGGTGATCCTCCTTGCCGTTGAGGTAATAAACACGGTAGGCAACCGCGGTTGATCCGACCTTCGACGAGGTGTCAGTCTTTCTCTGACCCGGTGCAAGTGATTTGTCCACAATGGTCTTGGTCTTGGCGGGATACAGCGATCCGGTTTTCTGGGAAACCACTTCGATCTTTTCCCATTTGATGGGCTTGCCGTAAATATAGACGGTTAGCTTAGTGCCCACCTTCGTGGAGCGCAGGTAAACCGGAGAATCCGAGTTGTTTTTAAACTTAAAGTCCGCGCTGGGGTAGTCGATGGCGGCATCCTGGCCGATCGGCACATATGTAGACGGCCAACGATGGTTGTGACGGGTGACAATTTCCAGATCCGCCCTGATGACCGCCCCGTACAGAGTGGTAGACACCTGACAGACACCACCGCCCGGCTCCTGGATCAGCTTTCCGTTTTTGATTGCGCCCGCCGCGCGGTAGCCCTTAGCGGTCGTGCGCTTGCCGGTGCAGTCATTGATGGAAAATGTCTCGCCCGGCTGCACAATGACGCCGTTAAACGCCTTGGACGCGAGCTTGATGTTCGTGTCGCGGTTGTATTCCCCCGTCGTGGTGGTGGAGAACTGGGAGATCAGCTTAGTGTTGGCCATCGCTTCCTCTTCAGAGACCTTCGGCTTTTTGACTGTCGCGGTTATGCGGATGTCCTGATTGCTGCGGCTGTTGACCGCCGCTTTGATGTCCGACCTAAGCTTTTCGCCGTCAATCGCCACGCCGTTTTTGCCGCCCTTCACCACAAACATGACCTCTTCGTCCGGGCGGAAATCCACCGTTGCGTTCGACATCTCGGTTTCCAGCCATCCTCTGAGGGTTTCCACAAACGCCGCAATTGACTCATCGCTCACCTGATAGTCAATGATAAAATTCTGGGGATCGGACTCTAAGTTGAGCACCGAAATATAACGGCTGATGCGGTCGCCGTCACGGCCGTACTTGTAGGCCTCCTCAACCGCCTGATCCGTGTTGTAGGCGGGACTGAGCGCACTGAGTTTGACCGGAACCGGGTCTTTCCCTTCCAGAACCACATTAAACAGAACGCTGTTGCCCTTGGTCTTCTCCTGCTTTTTGGCATAGGCGATCAGATCATTTTTGGATTTGCCGCCGAACGCCGCGCCTTCAAACTGAATGCCCTGATAGATGTTCGGGGTATCAAGCAAGCCCTTCATCTGTTCGCTCAGCACCTGATAGCCCACGAAGCCAATCGCCACCAGCACAAAAAGCGCCACGAGAAAGCCGCCCAGCTTACGGGACTTTTTCACCGGCTGGGGCATGGGCGCACGGGGCGCCACCGGACGGGGCTGAGGTGCACGCATGGGCCGCGGGGGCGGAGCAGGCATCGCTTTGGCGTGCGCCTGCGGCTGAATGGTCACCGGAACCGCTTTTCCCTGACGTCCGCCGCCAATGGTCCCGCGGGCAACCGGCCTTTTTATCGGGGCTCCACCAATTTGATTATTCATAATTGGGGCCTCCTCTCAATTCACTTAAAGTCTATTCCCTATTGAGCAAAATGGATACACAATATCCGCCACTACTATACTACCCTATTTCCATCCTGCTTGTAAAGTTACAGAATGATGAAAATGTTTACAATTTGTTATCTTTTTATACCAAAAACACCCCGAATTTGTAAATGGACTATCAAAAACAAGGGACCGCATGAATGATTTTTCTGTTAATTATCCTTTTTATAACAAATCCGTCTGGACAAAGCACACAGAATATAGTAATATGATACCATACCCAAGCAAAGATTAGGAGGTAAATGCATGGAAGCCAGAACTATTGACATCATCGCCAAGGGCAATCCCGAAGTGAAAATCAAGGTGATTCCGGGACATTTTGCCACCACTCATTCGCATGTCAACTATTACATTGACATGACCGGCGCAAAGATTCAGCATAAAATGGCAAAGCTGGTCGCACAGGAGCTCGCCAGACAGTATATCGGCTCGGTGTCCATTGACTCTATGATTTGCATGGATTCCACCGAAATGATCGGCGGCTTTCTGGCCGACGAGCTGTCGGACAACAAATCCTATTCCATCAACGCCGGGAAAAACATGAACATCATCACGCCGGAATTCAATTCGACCGGACAGATGATCTTCCGTGACAACACCCAGCGCATGATCTGGGGCAAAAACGTCGTGCTGCTGATCGCCTCGGCCACAACCGGCAAAACCATCAACCGCGCCATGGAGTGTATCCGGTACTATAATGGAAACATCGCCGGCATTTCCGCCATTTTCAGCGCGATTGACGCCATTAACGGCATCCATATCAACCGCATTTTTGGCAACGACGACATCACCGATTATCAGACCTACCGTTCCTCTGAATGCCCCTACTGCAACGCCAAAATTAAAATTGACGCCATTGTCAATAGCTATGGGTATTCCAAAATATAACGTCATATGACAGCTTTACCACGCCCGCTTTTCCGGTTTGTCCGGGGAGGCGGGCGTTTTTATGCCCTTTGCAGCGTTCCCTCCCGGATGGCTTTGACCAGGCAGGCGGGCGACAGCTCGTCAAGCAAAAGAAGGTTTCCCTCCTCGGTCATGTTCCCGAGCGCATGCGCGTCGGAATTGCGCAGGACAAACAGTTGCTCAAGAATGGGATACTTTTTCTTCATCGCCTCAACATCACCCGTGCGGGAAACCTCCGCACAGGTAAAGCCCGCATCGGGCGGTATGTCGCCCAACGCGGCGGTCACCGAATAGGATGGACGGTCGACGTGCGCGGGAAACGCGCAGCCGCCGCAACGTGCGGCCAGCGCGACAACCTCGTCCGCGCTCACCGACGACGCGGTCACCAGCAGGAGCTCCTCCGTGCCGACCCTTTCATCCTGCGCATTCAGGATGACCTGCTCTCCGAAAATCTCCGGACGGTTTTTGACCGGCGGCAGCCGGCGGCGGATGTCCTCCGAAAAGGAGAGGGCATTCTCCAGCGTGGAAAACAGGCAGACCACATGCGCCTCCTCGGCGGTGCACAGCTCCATGCCCGGCACGACGCACAGCCCCGTTCCCTGCGCCGCCTCCATGACCGCCGGGCAGTTGAGGCAGGAATTGTGGTCGGTCAGCGCGATCATGTCCATGCCGTTCAGTAGCGCCATATTCACAATGTTGTTGGGCGTCATATCCGCGTCACTGCAGGGCGACAGGCAGGAATGCATATGCAAATCGCAGCGTACCGCTCTCATGAAAGGAGCTGCGCCACCCTAAGCGCTGTGCGGAAGCTGTTTGCTTCGGTTTGCAGCACGGCCACGCTCTGTGCGTCTGCCTTCTGCCGTGCGTCGTCGTCCAGCGGCGCAGAATCGGTCAGCAGGATGCAGGCAGTGTCCGCCAGCGTCGCCACGGCGATCGCATTGAGATTGCCCATCACGGTCAGCCATGCGTCCCCCTCTTGGGCGCGCCCCATCACCCAGCTGAGCAGGTCGCCGATATAACAGCCGGTCACCTCTCGCCCGAGGCCTTCTTCCCCGGCCAGCAGGGACAGGTTTAGGGTCTCTTTCAGTTCCTGTACGGTCATGAGGACTTCTCCTTCCCGGATGTGTTTTTCACGTCGGCCACGAATGCGTCAGGTATGTAACCGCCCATGCTGGACAGAGCCCTCGCGACGCTTTGCAGCTGCTCACGCAGCTTGAAGATACAGTCACTCTCCTTGCCGGCGCCTTTGACAATGTCCTCCGCCAGCGCCCGGCAACTCGGCGCCCCGCACGACCCGCAGTCGAGCCCCGGGAAATCGGCGGTGTAGGCGTCGATCTGCTCAAGCATGCGCATGGCTTCCTCCATGTCGTCGGACAGCTTGAGCACCGACGCAAATTCCAGTGACGTCATCCATTTCATATCTTCAGGTACGTCACCGGACAAATGATTGCAGGACAGGGGCAGGTATTTGCGCAGCTTTTGCAGCCGTGCTTTCGCCACATAGGGATTTTCAACGGTCAGCACGCCGCCCACACAGCCGCTCGGACAGGCGGACAGCTCGATGAAGTCGATCTCGCCGATGCGGTCGTCCTCCAGCTCCTCGAGCACACGGATACAGTTTTCAATGCCGTCGGCCGCCAGGTATTTTTCATTGAGCAGGGCGGCCGATTCGCCGCCGGTGCCCGCCCAGCTGACTCCGATCACGCCTGAGCCCGAAAGACTTTCCACCGTCTCAAGCCGCTCCATCTTGGATACCAGCTTGGGGAACACCTCGCTCATGGACACCGCACAGTCCACCCAGGACTTCTCCTTTCCGATGGGCACATTGATGTCGGTCACCTTGGCGGGACAGGGTGTGATGAATACACAGCCGATGTCAGAAAGGTCATAGCCCGTGCGCGCGGCGGCGTCCTGCTTGGCAAGCTGGGCGGCGTATTCCATGGGTGCTGACAGCGGCAGCACATGGTCGCACAGGTCGGGAAACCGCACACGGATGAGCCGCACAATGGCGGGGCAGGCCGAGCTGATGATTGGCTTTTTGACCGCCGGGTCGGCGAGCAGCTTGCGGGTGGCCTCGCTGACCAGCTCGGCCGCGCGCGCCACCTCAAACACCTCGTCGAAGCCCATCGCCCGCAGCCCCGACAGCACAATGTCGATGTCGTCGAGATTGGTAAACTGCCCATACAGGGCGGGCGCCGGCAGAATAATGGTATATTTCCACTCGAACGCATTTTTCAGCGGGTCGAACACCGCTTTTTTGGCGTGATAGGGACAGACGCGGATGCACTCTCCGCAGTCTATACAGCGTTCGGGGATGATTTTAGCCTTGCCATCGCGCACGCGGATGGCCTCGGTCGGACAGCGCTTGAGACAATTTGTACAGCCTCTGCACTTCTCGCTGTCCAGCGTTACCGAGTGAAAAAAACGATTCACGTTGGACACTCCCTTAAAGATTCAGTTTATTGCTCCGACGGCTGCTTGGAGCGCACTGTCAAATAAAGCCTGGTTCCCTTGCCGAGCTCTGTTTCAATCCGCAGGTCGTCGGTGTATTTTTTGATGTTGGGCAGTCCCATGCCCGCGCCGAATCCCAGCGAACGGACGTTGTCGGGCGCGGTGGAATAGCCCTCCTGCATCGCTTTATCCACATCGGGGATTCCGGGGCCCTGGTCGGACAGCACGATCTCCACCTTTTCGGGCGTGATCTCCACGTCCGCCTGCCCGCCGCCCGCGTGGATCACCATGTTGATCTCCCCTTCATACATGGCGATGGCGACGTTGCGGATGGCCTCGGAGTCGTAGCCCAGCTGCTTGAGTGTGCGCTTGACGCTCCCCGAAGCCTCGCCGGCGCGCGTGAAATCGTCGCCGGGCACGTCATAATGTAAGGAAAGCGGTTTCATTCGTTTTCACAGCCTCCCCGCAGTCCGTTGGAATAGAGCCGTCCGCACGCGGTGAACATGCGGTACCGGGTTTTGAGCAGGGTGATCTCCCGCTCCTTCGCCAGCTCGATGACCGACGCGTCGGGCTCCTTGCCCCGCACAAATACGATACAGCGCATGTCCATCATCTCGGCCGTGCGCACGACCTGAGGGTTGATCAGCCCGGTCAGCAGCACCGACTGATCCTTCACATAGGCGAGCACGTCGCTCATCATATCGCTGCCGCACGCGGTGTGCAGCTCGTCCTCCAGGTTGGCCGCAGAGATAATGGAGCACTCCAGAATTTCAATGATGTCCTTGACCTTCATAATGAATGATTCCTCCCACAAATAGGTGTCCGATGAAGTGTCGGCATAGTAGTATGCGTATTATAGCATAGTTTGACACAAAAAAACAGCAGGGATTTTTGGAAAAGAATGCGGGCGCAAAAAAGCCGGAAAGAAAGGATTCTTTCCGGCAAAAGTGTTTACTCGCTTGGCATCGCCCCACTGTGCCTCGTCGCAATCAGATAGGTTCGTGTAAATACACTGAATGTAAAAGAATAGTGGACACCATCTTTGGTCCCGGAGATTTCGACTAAATGCTCTTCATCATATGTAGTGGGATCTTTGATGTCGAAATACTCCTCTGCAAACTTTTCATGTTCTCCGCCGGGAATCAAATACTGAAGCGGCTGATCGTTCAGCTTAACATACTCATCGTCAAACCACATTCGGATAATCGCGTTGAGACCCGTAAACCCGTTGATCCGCTCATCAGTTAGGTAATTGCCGCACAAAAAATATACAAAGGCAAGAAACACCAGCAATGCGGCGACAATTGCAATGACTTTGCGCCAAATCTTTTTTCCTTTTGTGCTCTCTTCGACTTCCATATCTTCCCTCCGATTCATTGGTCTCCCTCTTGCTGAATCATTCTATGTCCCAGATAAACTCCAATTGACTTTCTTTTTTTCCGCTCTTGTTTACCCGCTACTATTTTTAGACAAATCCCAATGATGAGTATGATTAAAGCAAAGATACAATTGATGATCAATACGTTATCCAGCGACCTCCATGTGACTGCTGCCATGGATATGCCAAAAACGAGAACTGCACACCACCTCAAAATCCCTTTGTTCAAAAGCAAGGCGATTATATACAGTCCCATGGTTAGGGTTAATGCGACTATAGTCCAATTCGCAAAATGAGAATTGACCAGCATATTATACCAATCTGATATGCTCATATAGTCCCCATGCCTTGCGCTGCCCGAAGTCCGTAGGTAATTTATGCTTATCACCTTTGTTATAATGGGATAAAAGAAAAAAGCAAAGCCCAACACATCATAAAAAGCAAGGGCAACCTTCTGGTTTGAAGTTTTTACGGTACGCCGAATCCAGAAAAATGCAACCAAAAGAATGATTTTTAAAAGCTCGGCAATGAGTATTAAACAATGGTATATAAATTCATCACCTAATGAAAAATCATAATTCTTCAATAAAATTTCTCCGGGCCAAGGGAGAAGTGCGAGCAAAATATAGATGATGCCCGCAGTAATGAATAAGGACGAAAACGCAGAAAAGTGCGTTTGAATTTTTTTGGATATAGCTTTTGTGTCCGATGTGTTTTGCTGGTTGAGTTCTGTGTTTTGATTGTCCATTTGAATCAACTCCTTTTTGCAATAATCGCTTCATTTCAATTGGATGTTTTGCTTAAATCATCTTATCATATTGTCATTTTTTGTCAAGATTTTTCTATCGTAAATTGATTGGTTTTTCTGTAAAAGGCAAATGTTTTTACATCATGCATGATACAACGACCTCTTTGTGAAAAAAACATCGAAATGAGATTGACTTGGCTGACAGAAAAAACTATAATAATGAGTAAAGGAACTCTGCGACGCACGGGCATTGTCCTGTGACACAGGCAGAATCAAAACTTAATTTTGGAGGTATTTAGCGTTATGAGTCGAGTGTATAACTTCTCTGCGGGCCCTTCCGTATTGCCGGAGTCGGTTCTGAAACGTGCGGCGGACGAACTGCTGTGCTATGGGGACAGCGGCCAGTCGGTCATGGAAATGTCCCACCGTTCCAAGGAATACGAAGCGATTATTGGCGGGTGTGAGACCCTGCTGCGCGAGACGATGGGCGTCCCGGACAACTATAAGGTTCTCTTTTTACAGGGCGGCGCCTCCTCGCAGTTTGCCATGATCCCTCTCAACCTGATGAACAGGAGCGGCAAGGCCGACTATGTGCTGACCGGCCAGTGGGCCAGCAAGGCCTATCAGGAGGCCGCGCGGTACGGCGATGTCAAGGCGGTCGCCTCTTCGAAGGACAAAACCTTCTCCTATATTCCCGAACTGGATCCCGCTACCTTTACCCCCGACGCCGACTATTTCCACATCTGCCTCAACAACACAATCTACGGCACCCGCTATACGAAGCTGCCCCAGACTGGCAATGTGCCGCTCGTCGCGGACATCTCCTCCTGCATCCTCAGTGAGCCGATCGACGTCTCCAAATTCGGCGTGCTCTATGCGGGCGCGCAGAAAAACATGGCGCCGGCGGGGCTTACCGTGGTCATCATCCGCGAGGATCTGATCGGCAACGCCCGTGACATCACCCCCACCATGTTCAACTACCAGATTCACGCCGACAACGGCTCGATGTACAACACGCCCCCCTGCTACACCATCTACATGGCGAAGCTTGTACTTGAATGGATTCGTGACGAGATCGGCGGTCTCGTAAAAATGAAGGAGCTCAACGAGAAAAAAGCGGGGCTTCTGTACAATTTCCTGGACAGCTCCAAGCTCTTCAAGGCCACCGTACAGGGCGCAGACCGTTCGCTCATGAACATCCCCTTCATCACCGGCAACGAGGAGCTTGACAAGAAGTTTGTCAAGGAAGCGGTTGCGGCGGGCTTTATCAATCTCAAGGGTCACCGCTCGGTGGGCGGCATGCGCGCCTCCATCTACAACGCCATGCCGATTGAGGGCGTGGAAAAGCTCGTGGCCTTCATGAAGGAATTTGAAGCCGCGAACGCCTGACACTGAACAGGAGAAAGGGTGCAAGAAACGTGTACAAAATTCAAACTCTCAATAAAATTTCCCCGCTGGGGCTTGATAAGCTGGGCGATAACTACACCTGCGGCAACGACATTGAAAATCCCGACGCCGTGCTGGTGCGCAGTGCTTCCATGCACGAAACCGTGATGAATGACAACCTGCTCGCCATCGCCCGCGCGGGCGCCGGAACCAACAACATCCCCTGTGACAAATGCGCCGAGCAGGGCATCGTCGTGTTCAACACGCCGGGCGCCAACGCCAACGCCGTGAAGGAGCTGGTTCTGGCGGCCATGCTCATGTGCTCACGCAAGGTCATCCCCGCCATCGAGTGGGCCAAGACCCTCAAGGGCAAGGGCGACGAGGTGGGCAAGCTGGTCGAAAAGGGCAAGGGCGCTTACGTCGGCCCCGAAATTAAAGGCAAAAAGCTGGGCGTCATCGGCCTGGGCGCGATCGGCATCCTGGTGGCCAACGCCGCCCGCTCCTTCGGCATGGAGGTGTACGGTTATGACCCCTTCCTGTCTGTAGACGCCGCGTGGGGGCTTTCCCGCGCCGTCAAGCACGCCGTGTCGCTGTCGGAAATCTATGAGAACTGCGACTACATCTCCCTGCATGTGCCGCTGACCCCTGACACCAAGGGCATGATCAACGCGGAAACCATTGCAACCATGAAGCAGGATGCCCGCATTCTGAACTTTGCGCGCGCCGACCTGGTCAATTCAGCCGACCTCATCGCGGGCCTTGAAGGCGGCAAGCTGGCAGCCTATGTCACCGACTTCCCGACCGACGACGTGATCGGCGTCGGGGGCGTCATCGCCATCCCCCATCTGGGCGCTTCCACGCCCGAATCGGAGGACAACTGCGCCGTGATGGCGGTCGACCAAATTGCCGACTTCCTGGAGAACGGCAACATCAAAAACTCGGTCAACTTCCCCTCGGTCAGCATGCCCCGGGCAACCGGCACCCGCGTGTGCATCATTCACAAGAATATCCCCAACATGCTGTCCACCATCTCGTCGGAGATTGCGGGCATCGGCGTCAACATTGAGAACATGCAGAGTCAGTCCAAGAAGGACTACGCCTACACCATCCTGGATGTCACCAGTGACATTTCCGATGCGGTCGCGCAGAAGCTTGCTGCAGTTGACGGCATTGTACGCGTGCGCGTCGTACGCTGAGCTCCTGACTGAATATGCGAAGAGCCCGCCGGGAAACCCCGGCGGGCTCATTTTAATGCGTTATATATTTTTTGCAGAAGGCTTTGACCCGGCGCTTGTATTCGTCCGGCTGCTTCGAGTAGGCCTGGGCGTGCTTCGCACCCTCCACCACCCACAAGTCCTTCTCCACGCCGGCCGCCTCGTACAGTGTGTGTACCATGGCCGTCGGCACAAAGTCATCCGCGCCGCCGTGGATGAAAAAGAGGGGAACCCGCGCTTTTTTGATCTGCTCAAGCGCGCTTGCCTCTTCAAAGGCGTAGCCCGCAAAAAGTTTCGATTCGATATTTCCAACCAGCAGAAACGGAAAGGCGGGCAGATGAGCCCTGTTGTTGATTTGATGGCAGAACTCGTCCTCCACCGAGGTGTAGCCGCAGTCCTCCACAATGCATTTGACCTGTGCGGGAAGCGCCTCCTCCCCGCTCATCATCATCACCGCCGACGCGCCCATCGAAAGCCCGTGCAGCACAATCTCACAGTCCTCGCCCAGCTTTGGAATCAGAAGTTCGAGCCACTCCAGATAGTCGAGCCGATCCAGCCAGCCCATGCCCATATACGCTCCGCCGCTTTCCCCGTGCCCGCGGTTGTCCGCGGCAAAGACATGGTAGCCGTCCGCCCGGTACATCTTGGCGTAATTCTGCATCCGTCCGGCGCTTGTGCCGTGGCTGTGCACCAGCACCGCCAGCTTTTTCGAGGGCTTTTTCGCCGGAAGATAGTAACCGGTCAGCACTACGCCGTCACGAACGGTCAACACCATGCGCTCCACACCCAGCTTGTTCATCCACGACTTGCTGCCTTTGAGGGTCACTGACGTCGAGGCGGCCACCGTCGCGTCCGCAGCGGGGAGTTTCGCCTTCCGACCCATGCCGATGTAGAACACACAGGTGCCCCCAATGAGGCTCACGAGCACGAAAAGCACAGTCAGCGTGATCAGGGTTCGCTTCAGGCGCTTTTTCCAGCTTATTTCCTTTGGCTTTTTCACGCCTTTCTCCCCCGTTTCCGTCGTTTTTTATCCTTTGTATTTTATCATACGGAAACCGAAAGTCAAGGCTTGCGTATCGATGTGCTATTCCTTCACCGTGCAGTAACCCGCTTTTTTGATGCACGCCTGCCCGTCGGCCGACAGCATCCAGCCGAGAAATTTTCCCGGTATTTTACCCCTGTCCTCGGCGCGGATGACGGCGTAGTAGGACACGGTAAAGGGATAGCTGTTGTCGCGCATGTGGGCGGGATCGGGGGTGACGCCGTCCACCGCGAGGATTTTGACGTCACTGGATTCGAAGCCAACCGAATCCTCGTCGTAGGGTTGGTTATCCAGGTAATACCGGTAGGTATACCCCAGGCTGCCCGCCTCATTGTCATATTCCGCGATGACCCGCACAAGCCCTTCCATGGTGTCTATCAGCTCGGTTTTGGATTTCATCATTTTTTTGCCCTTCATCACCGTCTCCTCCATCGCCGTCTGGCTGCCAGAGTTTTTGTTGCGCTGATAGGCTTTGATGGGCCGGTCTTCCCCGCCCACCTGCTTCCAGTTTGTGATTTTTCCGGTATAAATCTTCTGGATTTGCTCCACGGTCAGGCTGTCCACCGGATTACTCTTATAGGTGATCAATATAAAGGAATCCAGACAGATCGGCTTCATGTAGAGTTTCACTTTGTGTTTTTTCGCTAGGTTTTTTTCCTCTTTGGAGGGGGCGGTCGCCAAAATCAGGTTGATAGGGCCACTGCTGAAGTAATAACTCTTAATATTTTCTTCTGCCCCCGTCTCAGGATTCATATCCGATTTCCGATTAAACCATTGATCTTCAAAGTCAAGTTTTTTCTTCGTGATCAGATTTACATAGGCTTGATGCGTCTTACCAAAAATGACTTCCATATCCGCATGCCCGGAAATCCAAAGATGTTCCTGGGCAAACGCCCTCGCCATTCCCACACAGACTGTGGAACCGTCCATACGCGGATATGTGCCAATATCCACTTCATATTGCCATTCTGTATGCTCTTCAAATTCACCTTCATATTTTCTTTCAGCCTTACCTAAAAAACGTTCCTCCCCCAGGCAGAAGGGGCTTGTGCTGACCTGTTTTGGGGTACTGCTAGGAGAGATACTACTGGGCGGATTGCTTGAAGAGGTCACACTGCTGTCCACCGGGACGCTTACGGGTGAGGCGCTGTTTTCGGAGGCAGGATCAATTTTTCTTGTACAGGCCGACGAGAAAATCAGGACAAGAAACAAAATCGCAAGCAGGCATTTTTTCATGATGGGCTCCTTTCATTTTGAAAAAGAATTTCTCCTTCGACCATAGTATACTTGATTCATGGTTTTTATCAATGCTTTTGCCTGATTTGTGATTAATCTGTAATCCTTCTTACAAAATTGTTCCAATTCAAAAGGGACTTACCGCCGAGCGGTAAGTCCCCCTTTCTGAAATCTGTAATCTGTAGTCTGCAATCTGTACTCTAACTACAGGCACATCTGCATGATGATACTCACGTCACCAACATTGATGTTGCCGTCTTTGTTGGCGTCGGCCGCTTTAAGCTGACGGGCGGTCAGCTCCCGGCTGCCCGCGAGGTACTGCATGAGCTGAATCGCGTCGGCCACACTGACGTTTCCATCGAGGCTTACGTCACCGATCAAAGGCGAAATCCCGACAATGGTCAGGGTTGTGGCTGTGCGCGCGGGATAGATTGCCGCGAGCGTCTCATCATAGGCAGACAGGGTCTCCCACGGGATGCGCACGTTAGTGGTCACGTCGTCAAGAAGTCCATCCTTGACCGAAAATACGGCGTAACCAACTGTCACGTCACCGCTGAGGCCCGCACCATTCTGGGTGACCGCCACAAAGGCGTTGCCCTCGGAAACCAGTGAAAAGCCCTTTTTAGCGGTAATCGACTGGAGGGTAAGCAGGGCGTCGTCATACTCGATTTCTCCCCGCGCACCCGAAATCTTCACACAGCCATTGAAGGTGATGGGCAGGACTGCGGTCGATCCGGTGTCCGCCGCAGCTTCCGCCGCGACATCCTTGGGCACAACACGGAGAGTCAGCGTGGTCGCCACGCCCGCCGCGATGGTGTCGGTGGGATTGCCGGAGGCGCGGTCATAGGCACGTCCGGCAAAGCCCGCGATGGTATATACGCCCGGAGCGCCATTGATCGCGTTGTTCATCGCCGTCTGGTTCCATGTGGCAAACACAGGCCTGGTCTCGCCGTCGTCAAAGATGCCGTTGACCATGGCGGGCAGCTTGACGTCGCCCTGCACCGCAGTGGCGGTTATCGCCGGAGCACTGTTCAGTTTGACCAGTGTGGTGCCGGTTCTCACAAGGTTGAAAATGTCCAGAGACGGCAGCGGACGGCCCTTGTAATCAAAGAATGAGCGGTGCTCGCAGTCACATCCGCCGTACCACTGGCCGGCGTCAGCGGGATCATACTCCGCCGCATAGCTGGCCGCCCAGCCGCTTCCGTATTTTTCCCAGATGGGCTGGTTCTGTGTCCTGTTGTTTGCGCCCACCGGAAGCCATGCCGGCTCCCATACAAACACGCCTACGCCGCCGGCGTCGACCGTTCCCTGGATGATGTCGCGCATAAAGTTACACTGGTTCTGAATGGTGGCCGGTGTCCAGGGAGCCACTGCGGCGCCGGTGTTGTTCCAACCGTCTCCGTTCTGTGTCGTCCACATGTAAGAGGTCTCAAACACAGCTACCTTTTTGCCAAATTCGGTGCGGATCTGGTTAAGGATGCTGGTCAGGCTGGCAATGGTGCCATGCCAGAACGGATAGTAGGACGAACCGAACACATCGTAGTCTACGCCGTTGTTCACAAGCATCTGGTTAAAACTCCGATACGCCGCTATGCCGCGCTGCGGGTCGGAAATATGCACGGCAACCAAGATGTCCGGGTCAATCTCGCGAACCGCTCTCGAGCCCGCCTGGATCAGCTTGGAGAAGTTGACCTGGCCGGACGCGCCCGAAGCGCTGACGCCGCACATGCTGCCGTTGGTCTCGTTGCCGATCTGCACCATGCCAACGTCGCCGCCCTGGTCAATGATGTACTGCACGCTCTGTTTGGTGAACGCGTAGATGGCGTCCGCTTTCTGGTCGACGGTGAAGCCGGTCCAGGCCTTGGGAACCATTTGCTTGCCGGGATCCGCCCAGAAGTCGGAATAGTGGAAGTTCAGAAGAACCTTCATGCCGGCGTCAGCCGCGCGCCTGGCCATGACGGCCGCGCGGGGCACATCACAGTTTCCGCCGCCGTAGCCTCTGCCCTGCGCGTCCCACGGATCGTTCCAGATGCGGATACGCACGTAGTTGACGCCCGAGTCGGCCATAATCTGGAACAGATCGCCCTCATTGCCCATTTTGTCATAGAACTTCACGCCGCTCTCCTCGAGCGACAGGACGCTCGAAAGGTCAACGCCGTTCATAAACTCGTCGGGCATATTGGTAATTTTCTGGACGGTGACCCGCGATTGAACCGGATCATTCGCCGCCGATGCGGTAAATACCGACAGGGAGAACATCCCGGTCAGCAATGCGATACAAAGTATTATGGATACAATCAGTTTACTCTGCCTTTTCATTTTTCTACTCCCTTTTTATTAAACGTTTTAATGCTCTCTACTCCTTGGGTTCGCGCCATAAAATATCCTCTGTTTATCTCCCTCATTTCAGTTGTCTCTCGCTCGCCCCCTTGTTTTTCCGAATAGTTTTTTATGTTTTCCCTTTATAATACTATCTATATTAGTAGTATTTTTCCTTTGTGTCAAGCTTTTCCTGCTACATGACAACCGCATTTTATGCTTTTTCCTTTTATCGTTCTCTATCTGAAAATTAACCGCTTTTTATACAAGTAAAAAACCGTCCCTGACAGATGTCCGGGACGGTTTTTCCGCTTTCATGCAGGCAGTACCATCGCATTCTCATTGCTCAGCAGGATGCTCACGACAAACATCCCCCCCTCGGTTTTAAACGAAAGGATGCCGTTGTACCGGTTGACGATCTCCTTGACGATCTGCACCCCCATGCCGTGCTCCTCCCTGTTGGGCTTTGTGGTCAGCAGGCTCGGATTTTTCTGCAAAACGTCATAGGGTGCGGTGTTTGCGATTTCGATGCTCAGGTAGGACTTCTGCATGCGCATATCAATGTCGATGCGCGCGTCGGGGAGCTCCTGCGCCGCCTCGATCGCGTTATCCAGCAGGTTGAGCATCAGGGCGCACAGGTGATAATCCTCAATCGCCAGCTTTTCGGGCACAGCGGTATAGGTGTTGACCGTGATATTTTTGGCCGCCGCGGTGGACAGCTTTGCCCCCAGCACCGCATTGACCAGCTGGTTGTCGCTGTTCACGGCGTTTTCTCCGACCATGTATTGTTCATTGGTCTTTTCAAAATAGCGCCGGAGCTTATCATACTTCCCCTCCTCCAGCAGCAGCTCCATATACAGCATGTGGTTGTGCATGTCATGCCTAAGCTTGCGCAGCTGCTGGTAGGAATCCTGGATGTCGTTGACATGCTGGAGCTGAAGCTGCATCTGGCGGTTGAGCAGCTGGGAACTGACGCGCTCCTGATGCTCCTTCATCAGGCGCGTATTGATAAAGTAGGTCGCCAGGGTCACGAGCAGACAGGACATCAGAAGAACCGGCGCAAAGGTGGTCGGAAGCCCCGACATATTTTTCTTCAAAAGAAACAGCAACCCGCAATAAACCACCGGCTCCACCAGGATAAATACCATGTATCCGGTTCTGGGAAACTGCACTTTGATCGGGCACTGGATCAAAAACCAGGCGACCAGCGCATGCAGTGACAGGCAAACCAGTGTGGATAATATGGAATACAGCCATGTAAAAGGAATGTTTATAATGGCCACCACCCAGCCCGGCGGGTTTTGCCAAAGAGCTATATTGGCATAGCCAACCAGATAGTGAATGGTCGTGCACATCATGATATAGTTTAGCGCCGCGGCGATGGCGGACAGTTTATTCTCTTTGATAAAAAGACAGACAAACACCGCGGACACGGGAATGGAAAAGAGGGCAAAAATCTCCACCAGCTCCCCCATCCCGCTTGGGAACAGATAAAACAGCAAATTCAGAAGAAGCCCCGCAACCACAGTCGCCAATGCCACGCACAGCATCGGCCTCTTCACACGCTCCCCCAGCCCGAACACACGGTAGAGCACCAGAAACAGCAGAAAAAGCGCCACAAAATATTGTCCCCCAAAAATCGCGATATACCAGAGTTGATCCCCCGTCATCCCTGTCTCCCTCTCCTTTCGTTCAGGCCTTCCGGCTATCCCGGCTCAGCCTCAGAAATTCCTCTTTCACCTCGTTCATCCGATACCGGCTGATGGGCAGACGTTCCCCGTTGTCCAGACGCAGACTGTCCTCCTCGATCGAATGCACGTAGTGAAAATTGACCAGATAGCTTCTGTGAATCCGAATGAACCCCAAGGGTACAAGCTCCCTTTCGGCATCCATCATTTTGTATTTGGCCGACAGTGTTTCCTTTTCGGTGACGAGCAGGATCAGCTGCCGGGAACCCTCCACGTAAAGCAGATCGCTCACTTTCAGACGCAGGATGGAACGTCCGTCGTCGATGACAAAAAAATCTTCCTCACACACCGACAGACGCTTGCACAGAGCCTGGACAGTCTCCCGGATCTCCTGTGAAAAGCGCGATTTTCGGATAAACCGGAAGGGCTCAACCTGAAAGGAGGTGAACACATATTCCTTATGACTGGTCACAAAAACAATGAGCGCGGACGAAAACCGGGCTTTCAGGCGTTTGGACAGCGAGATCCCGTCCCCGCCCGGCATATCAATGTCCAGAAAAAACACGTCATAAGCATGTCCCCCGGCAATGTCCTCCTCCAGTTTTTTGGCGCTCGGGAAGCATACAATTTTGCAGCGCTGACGCTCAAGCTCAAACTCCTGCTCAATGCGGGAGGAAACCAACTGGAGCACTTCGGGATTGTCGTCACAAATGGCAATGTACGTCATCTCAAACTCTCTTCTCCAAAAACAAATTATTGCTCCACCGAATCAATTTTGAATTCTGATTAGCAAGGGAATTTTCCGCAAAGATGTTTTAAGATTTAATCAGGGGAGCAATATAAGCAATAATCGATAATTTACGCGAAAATTATACCATTTTTTCTCATAACTTGCAACATCCACTTTTGCAATCTGAACAATAAAACTAAATCCTGACACCAAAATTTACCATTGGTTTCACATAAGAACCATTGGTCTCCAATTCATTGACATTGGTCATTTTTTTCAGATATAATGCAGGAGAAAGAGGCGAATATTCTTCACTAACCATGAACTTGCTTTTACCAGGGGATTGTTTTTAGAAGAAGGCGGCGGTCTTCCTGTGGAGAGCCTTTGATTCTCCACAGGAAGACGCCGTTCCTCGCGCGTGTATAAGGGATTGTCCCCCTGATCTATAATACTCCTAAAGGTAAAAACCCGGCTCACATGACTGAGCCGGGTTTTTGCTCGCCCGTAACCGGCTTGCAGATTTTTTCATTGATCTTTCATAAAAAATATGATATTCTGAATCAAGGTCATATTGAATACTTGTATTGCAAGTGGTTCGATTATCAATTTAAATAACGAAAAGGAGCACGATTATGGACAGATGTACACTATGTGGAGCCGAGCCCTTTCCCGGCGCCTCTTTTTGCAGCAAATGCGGAGCGCCCATGACAAAAAATGAAGAACCGGTGTTCCCTGAAGTGCCCGCACAGTCCGAGCCGCAGCCGGTTGTCGCTGAACCAGCCGCGCCGGTCTTACCCGAAGCGCCTGTTGCAGCGCCTATTGCGCCGCCCATACCGCAACAGTCCTCTGCACCCGCCGCACCCCTCCAGATCGCACCGCCCCAGATTCCGATGTACCCCCAGCCGGGCTATGGACAGCCATACTATGGGCCGGGTATGCAGTACCCCCCCAACCCCGAGGGTGAAAAAAGTGCGGTCACCTGCTTTGTGCTGGGTCTGCTTTCTTTGATCTTCTTCTGGTTTCCCATTGCGCCCGTCGTGATGAGCATCATTTCCTTCGTCAAATTCGGCCGCGGAAAAGACACCAACAAAAAAGGTTTTTCGATCGCCGGCCTGATTCTTGCGATCATCGGCATTTTCCTCGGCGCCATTTATTCGCTTGCGTATTTATTCGCCTTTATTGCCGTCATCGGCTACTCCATGTAATCACCGCCTATGACAGACATGAACTCTTCCGCGCCCTGGCTGGCCTTTTACGGCGATGTGCCTCACACTCTTGAAGTGCCCGGCGGAACAATGTTCGAGCAGCTTGCTGCCTCCGCCAGGCGAACGCCGGACGAAGAAGCCTTGTTTTTTGAGGGCGCATCTCTTTCTTATGCCAAGCTTGAGGAGGACGTCCTCCAATGCGCCCGGGCGTTCCTGAACAGCGGCATACGAAGCGGAGACCGCGTGCTGCTGTGTATGCCCAACATTCCGCAAAATGTGCTCAGCCTCTATGCGCTCAACCGCATCGGGGCTGTTCCCTGTATGGTGCACCCCCTGTGCAGCCGCGGCGAGCTGCGGCAACAGCTTGCGCTCACCGGCTGCCGGCACGTGGTCACCCTGGACGCGCTGTGCGGCAAATTTTTGTCGCCCGAACCACTCTCCGTGGACACCCTGATTGTCACGGGTATTGCGGACGCTTTGCCGCCCCTGAAAGCGATGCTGTACGCCCTGACCCAGAAGAATCCGAGGCTGACTGACAGTCCCCTCCTGCTTCCCTGGCGGTCATTTCTACAGCGCTGTCAGGACAACTGTGCGCTCCCGCCCTTAGGTAACGGAGAAGATCTCGCGGCCATCCTGTTCAGCGGCGGAACCACCGGCACACTGAAAGGCATCCTGCTGAGCAACACGAACTTAAACGCCATGGCGGCGGGCGCCGCCGCCATGGCGGGCTGCCTGAAACCGTGCGGGGGCGTACTGGCCGCCCTTCCCATGTTCCATGGCTTCGGGCTGGGTGTCGGCGTGCACATGGCGCTGATGTACAACCAGCGATGTGTGTTGGTGCCCCGCTTCAGCCTCAAAGCAATCGCCCAGCGCCTTGTGAAGCAAAAAGCCGGCGTAATCGCTGGCGTGCCTACCCTTTTCGAGGCCATGATGGTGGCGCCCAAGCTGCAAAAGGCCGACCTGAGTTTTATGGCCGGCGTGTTTTGCGGCGGTGACACCATGCCCGCCGGGCTCAAGAAACGGATGGACGCCTTTCTTGCTGCGCACGGGGCAAGCGTCCCGCTGCGCGAGGGCTACGGGCTGACCGAAAGCGTCACTGTAAACTGCCTGATGCCGCCCCACCTCTACCGCGAGGGCAGCATCGGCCTCCCCCTGCCGGGCATGTCTCTCTCGATCGTGCGTCCGGGCACCACCGAAACGCTTCCCTGCGGGGAGGAAGGGGAGATCTGTGTCAGCGGCCCGACGGTCATGATGGGCTATCTGAACAATGAAGCGGAAACGCGCGATGCGCTTAAAATCCACGGTGACGGCAACATCTGGCTGCACACCGGCGACGTGGGAATGATGGACGCAGACGGTTTCTTTTACTTCCGGCAACGCATCAAGCGCATGATTATCTCCTCTGGCTACAACATTTATCCCGCGCAGCTTGAGGCGATTTTTGCCGCCTGTGACGGGGTGGCGAGCACCTGCGTGATCGGCGTCCCCGACCCCAAGAGGGGACAGGCTGTCAAGGCCTTTGTCGTGCTTGAGCCCGACGTATCACCCTCCGGGGAGATAAAAAACATCATTCATGCCCACTGCGCCGAACACATTGCCAGTTATTCGCTCCCCCGGGAAATTGTGTTCATCGACAAGCTTCCCCAGACCCGCATGGGAAAAATTGATTTTACCGCACTCGAAAAGTGGGAAGCCTGAACAAACCAAATATTGCTCACAAAAGGATATGGGTCCGGTTTACACCGAGCCCATATCCTTTTTCATATGCAGGAGTTTTTGTAAAAGGGGTTGACATTTCATTTGCTAGTGCATATAATACAATAGTGTAAGATATCTTCTACTGAAAACAAAATTAAATCAAAGAAGAGAGGAGAAGATTCATGAATGTCCAGTACAAAAAAGGTGTGATCGAGCTGTGTGTGCTATCCCTGTTAAATCGGAACGACTGTTATGGATACGACGTTTCCGAATACCTCCTGCGCCACATCGACATGTCCGACGGCACCGTCTACCCCATTCTGCGCAAGCTCAAAAGTGACGGGCTTGTGACCACTTATCTCTCGGAGGAGAGCGGAGGCCCGCCGCGCAAGTATTATTCCCTGACCAAAACCGGGCGGGAAAGCTATATGGCCGCCAAGGAGGAATGGCTTTCCTTTGCCAAAACCGTGGAGAACATTTTAACTGAGGAGGAGACGAAGTGAACAAGAACACATATATGGAGCAGCTGAAAAAGGCGCTGGAGCTGCAGGGTGTCGGCGACATCGACGAGATTCTGGAGGAATATGATCAGCATTTTTCCATGAAGCGGGCTGACGGCTATACCGAAGAAGAGATCGCCGCCCGACTTGATTCCCCCACCTCTGTCGCACAGCAGTTTGGGCCCGCCTCGTCGGGGCAGACCGTCAGCAGTGGAAACAAGCTTGTCCTCAGCCTCGGGCTGGGATTTCTCGACTTGGTTCTGGGCATGGTGTACATTGTTTTATACGCATGGGTGATCGTGTTCGGCGGCGTGTCAATCGCCTGTCTGGGCGGAGGGCTTTCCCTTGTGCTGGGCATCCGCTGGAACGAGATGATCATCCCCTATACGCCCTATTTGGGCGGGCTTGTGCTCGGCATCGCCCTGCTCGCGCTATGCGTGCTGACCGCCATCGCGACCATCTACCTGCACCTCTATCTTGTGCAGCTATGCAAGGTCTATCTGCGCTGGCATAAAAACACCCTCTCTCCGCAGAAGCTGCCTCCTCTCTCACTCCAGCCTGCACTGAGCCCTGTTTTTCGCCGCCGCCTGCGCAAGGCCGCGCTTCTTTCGGCACTGGTGTTTGGGATCTCCCTAACCTCCGCCCTTTTTATCCTGATGGCCTATGCAAACTTCGAGCCCTTCTGGCATAAGTGGAACTGGTTCCATTGAGTTGTGAGTTATAGAGAAGCCCGCCGGGGGCGCCGGAGGGCGGGGAGGTTTTGGCCAGATCCCGCGGGCACGGGCATAGAGCCCGATGT
>JAVBNA010000030.1:0-95453 GCA_031551875.1 Oscillospiraceae bacterium
TTTCAAAAGTCGTTGTTTTGTTTTTATAAATTTTTCTTGATTTGATACGCCAACACACGAGCAAGGAAAAACCACAGAATAATCTAAGTTTCTTGCTGCCAATGCTGACATTCCAACGCAATAGTTTCCATCTACTCCAATAGTTTCAATCTCTGTAACATTATTTTCTTTGAGAAAGATGACCAAAGAATAATTTGAAAAACAACTGGCGGCACTTTTATCAAATATCAAGTTTGAAGCAATAATAAGTTCTTTAATCAAGTCAGATACAGACACACCACCCCTTGTAAATATTCTTTTGTTTCTAACGTATATAACAATGTTTTTGTCCTTTTGGTACTCAAAAATACGTGCATTTACTTTTGAGATTAGCGCTTTCGTATCATAAGAATACCTTTTTTTATTTCTGTTTTCCCCTATATAATCTTCCTGCATATCTATAACTAATAATGCCTTCATTACATTTCTTACCTCCACATAAAATATGAATTTTGTTCATAACGACATAATAACATATTATAAATAAAAACACCAGCCGAAAAGACAAATCAGTCTCTTTTCGGCTGGTGAAGTTGTTTATAAGGGTTTCAGGGATTTCCCTGATTTGTGGTTGTTCCCCGTGCGTCACAGATTGGGGACACAACCGCGATGCTTGCGAAACTATTGCATTAGAAATACTTCCTTATGGAAAGCCCCGCTTAAGGGTAGCCTTTGTTATAACCCCATCCACCGTCCCAGCTGATAGACCGCGCAGGAGGCCAGCCACGCGAGCAGGCACTGATACAGCACCATGAACACGGTCCAGGACGCGCTTCTGAACTCCTTCCAGGCGGTCGTCACCGCCGAGACGCAGGGCGTGTACAGCAGAATAAAAACCAGATAGCTGTATGCGGCGAGCGGGGTGAACGCGCCCGCGAGCCCCGCGTGAAAATCCCCGCCGTGATAGAGGATTTGCAGTGACGTGACCACCGTTTCCTTGGCGGCAAATCCGGCCAGCAGGGCGACCGCCGCCTGCCAGGAGTCAAAGCCAAGCGGCGCAAAAATCGGCGCGATCCACTGTCCTATCCGGACGAGGAGGCTTAGTTCCATGTCCGCGGCTGGGTCGATTTTTTGAAAAGCGGGCGTAAAGTTTTGCAGGAACCAGATCACAACACTGCACAGTAGCATGACCGTGGTCACCTTAATGATAAAGTCACGCACCCGGTTCCACACCTGCCGGGCGATCCCCGCCGCATTAGGCCTCCGGTAGGGCGGAAGCTCCATCACATAGGCCGAGGATTGTCCCGGCAGAATCGTTTTTCTGAAGAGCAGCGCCGACAGCACCCCCAGCAAAACCCCCATCAGGTAGAGCGACAGGATCACCGGCAGCGCGTGATTTCTGAAAAACACCAGCACGAACAGGGCATATACGGGCATTTTTGCGCTGCACGAGAAGAAGGGTGTCAGCAGGATGGTCAGCTTTTTTTCCGCCTCGCTCTCCAGTGTGCGCGTGGCCAAAATCGCCGGCGTCGAACAGCCGAAGCCCATCATGAGCGGCGCGAACGCCTTGCCCGACAGGCCGATTTTCCGCAGAAGCTGATCCATGATAAATGTCGCGCGCGCCATGTATCCGCTGTCCTCCAGCACCGAAAGAAAGAAGAACAGCAGGGCAATCTGCGGCAAAAAAGACAGCACGCCGCCCACGCCCGAAAGAATCCCCCCGGTGACCAGGCTGTGCAGCCAGTCCGCAGTGCCGAGTGCTTCCAAAAGTGTGTCCATGAGCCGTAATGTCGGCTGTACGGCGGCGGTTTGAAAAAAGTCGGTCAGGGCGTTCCCCGGCGGCCCAAACGTAAAAAATAAGATCAGCAGCATGAGAGCGGCGTAAATCGGCAGGGCGAGCACACGGTGGGTGACCACCCGGTCAATGGCTTTTGTGATTCGCTCCGTGCGGTCGTCCGCAGCGAAATAGACATGTCTACGCACAATCCCGCCGATCCAGGCATACCGTCCGTCGGCGATCATCACCGCCCGATAGTCGTCCGATTCGGCACTGTCCGGTTTTTCATGCTTCTGGGCGAAAAGCGCTTCCATGGCGCTGTCCCCCTCAAAGAGCTTGACCGCCGCGAACCGAACCGGTACGTTTGCCTTTTTGCAGGATGCGGAGATCCGTATTTCAATTGCGCTCAGTCTCTTTTCTATGTTGTCAGGGTATCGGTGCACAGGCGGCAGGGTTGTCGTCTTTTTCTCTCGGAAAAAATCGGAGATTTCCCGAAGGAGCGCGTCCATCCCTTCCCCCTTCCCCGCCGATATGCACACCACCGGCACAGAAATATCTTCCCGCAGCCCTGCCGCATCCAGAATCCTCCCCCGCCCCCGCATCTCATCCATCATATTAAGCGCAAGAATCATGGGCCGCCCCAGCTCCATCAGCTGTGTGGTCAGGTAGAGGCTGCGCTCCAAGTTGGTTGCATCCAGGATGTTGACGATCAGGTCAGGGGACTGTTCCAGCAGGGCGGTACGTGTGATCAGCTCTTCCGGCGAAAAGGGCGACAGCGAATAGATGCCCGGCAGATCGATCACATTGCAAATAAAGCTCTCTCCGCGCAGCGTCCCTTCCTTGCGCTCCACCGTAACGCCCGGCCAGTTCCCGACATACTGACTGCTGTGGGTCAGGGCATTGAACAGTGTGGTCTTGCCTGCGTTGGGGTTACCGACCAGCGCCAGCGTCGGTATCTTCATCGGCTACAACCCCTTTTGAAAGAGCAGCGTTACGGCTGCGGCTGACACAAAAAAGGCGGTCAGATCCGCACTGAGAGCCGCCGGAATCGTGTGCCGAACCTTTTTGATGCCAGCAGCGCCGAAATAAACTGCGATCGTGTAAAAGGTGGTTTCACTGGAGCCCATCATCACCGACGCCATGCGGTTGATCTGGCTGTCCACCGGGAAGGACTCTAGAATTCCGCGGTAGACCGCAGTCGCGCCGCTGCCCGAAATGGGGCGGATCAGGCCGAGCGGCACTACCTCGGCCGGAATCCCCAGCGTACTTGTGAGCGGCGCCAGAAAACCCGTAAGCATATCGAGTGCGCCCGAGGCCTTGAGCATTTCCACCGCTGTGACCAGCGCCACCAGCGCGGGAAGAATCGAAATGGTGCTTTTTATACCTTCCGCCGCACCCTTTAGAAATGCGTCGAAAACCGACACTTTTTTTATAAGAGCATATGCTATAATCAGGACTATTACGACGGGAATCGCGTAACTGCCAATTTTATCCATGAATGCCCCGCCTTTCCAAAATCTTTGCCATGATAATTCCCGCCATGAGCGCGATGACCGATGAAATCCAGGTGGCGGGCAAGATGTCCAGCGGTGTTGCACAGCCCGCCTGTGCGCGCAGCAATGCGATGGTTGCAGGGATCAGCTGGATGGAGGCGGTGTTGATCACCACAAACATCACCATGCGGTTGTCCGCCGTATCGGTGACGCCTCCCTCTTTTTTGAGCGCCTGCATGGCCTTGATGCCCAGTGGCGTGGCCGCGTTTCCCATACCGAGGAGATTGGCCGAAATATTCATGGAGATAGCGCCCGCCGCTTCCCCGCCCTTTTGAATCCCCGGAAACAAAAATGTGAGAATCGGAGACAGCGCCCGCGCAATTAGACGCGTCACACCGCCCTCCTCAGCAATTTTCATGATTCCCCCCCAGAGGCACATCCCCCCCAGAAGATTCAGGGCAAGCTCCACACCGCTGCCCGCGCCGGTCAGAATCGCGCCCGACAGCGCATCCATGCGTCCGGTACAGAGAGCACAGAGAATACTGACGATCAAAAGCCCCGACCATATGTAATTCATCATGACGGCAACGCACACCTTTCGTCGATTTGACCCGCCAAAAACAGGTTCTTATTCTTCCTTACACTATATTCCTCCCTTTTTCTATACAGAACTGATACTATTTGTCGAAAAAATTCTACTTGTAACTTAGATTACAATCTTTTAACAATTATTGACAATTTAGGTATTATTTGGTATACTTGGAACAATCGCTGATAACGTAGGAATTCAACACCCAAAACACACAAAACGACGTAAAAGGAGAGACTGCAATGAAATCAACAGGAATCGTACGCAAAATCGACCGACTGGGGCGCATTGTTCTGCCCATGGAACTTCGTCACACGCTGGACATCCAGGAAAATGACCCTCTGGAAATCTATGTGGACGAATCGACCATCATCCTCAAAAAGTATACCCCTGCGTGTGTATTCTGCAATCATGTAGAAGATGTGGTAACCTACAACGGAAAAAACATCTGCAAATCCTGCATTGATCAGCTCAGCCATACCCTGGACTAACTGTTACAAGAACAAAAATCCCGGCTCTTCGAGCCGGGATTTTTTATATGATTTTATACCGTTTAAACCGGATGGATCTGTTTTTCCACGTCCAGATGGACACCGTCCAGACCGTATTTTTTGTTCCGGCGGGCTTCAAAGAATTTCTTTGCGACCTGCGGGAACTGGGCATAGGTCAGCACGTCCTCATCCTGCTCGATAAATTCGGCAATCTCCGCCCGCAGTGTATCCAGCTCGGGCTGTAGCAGGTCGGCGGGACGGCAGGTAATGGCCTCCTCGTCGCCGATGATCTTTTTACGGAATTCCGCGTCAATGGGCATGGGTGTCTGCCCGTAACGCCCGGCGACCACGCCTTTGAATTCGTTGGTGCACATCTTATACCGCTCTCCCGTGATGATGTTGAACACCGCCTGAGTGCCGACGATCTGGGATGAAGGCGTGACAAGCGGCGGAAATCCTGAATCGGCGCGCACTCGGGGCACTTCATTCAGCACTTCTTCAAGCTTGTCCGATTTGCCCGCCTCCTTGAGTTGGGAGACCAGGTTGGACAGCATACCGCCCGGCACCTGGTAGAGCAGGGCGTTGGCGTCCACACCGAGCATTTTGGGATCGAGCAGGCCGCTTTCCAGATACTTTACGCGCAGGGTATCCACATAGGCGCGCACCTCATTGAGGGCGGCCAGGCTTAGTCCGGTGTCGTATTCGGTTCCCTCAAGCGCCGCAACCATGGACTCGGTCGCCGGATGGGAGGTGCCCAGAGCGAGGGGCGACATCGCCGTATCGATGACATCCGCGCCCGCCTCAATCGCTTTCATGGCGCACATGGAGGCCAGGCCGGAGGTGTAGTGGGTGTGCAGCTGAACCGGCATCTTCACGTTGTCCTTGAGCGCCTTGACCAGCTCATACGTCTTATAGGGTGTCAGCAGCGCCGCCATGTCCTTGATGCAGATAGAATCCGCACCCAGGGCTTCGAGCTGCTTGGCATATCTGATATAGTAATCCATGTCAAACACAGGGCCGGTGGTATAGGAAACCGCGCCCTGCACATGACAGTTCTCTTTTTTTGCCGCCTTGATGGAGGTCTCGAGGTTGCGAATGTCATTGAGTGCGTCAAAGATACGGATTACGTCAATGCCGTTTGCCACCGACTTCTGGACAAAGTATTCCACCACGTCGTCGGCATAATGGCGGTATCCGAGCATGTTCTGTCCGCGGAAAAGCATTTGCAGTTTGGTATTTTTGCACTTATCGCGGATGATGCGCAGACGATCCCACGGATCCTCTCCCAAAAAGCGCAGGCAGGCGTCAAATGTCGCACCGCCCCAGCATTCGAGGGAATGGTAGCCGATTTTGTCGAGGTTTTCCAGCATGGGAAGCATTTCCTCGGTCGTCATGCGGGTGGCGATCAGCGACTGATGCGCGTCACGCAGAACGGTTTCGGTGATTAATATCTTTTTGGCCATCTTCACATGCCTCCCTTACTGGAGGGAAACGAGCGGCGTACCCGAATCCACATTGTCACCCTTGTTGACATGAACCGCCGCCACAACGCAGTCATCAGGGGCCATAATTTCGTTTTCCATCTTCATGGCTTCGAGCACGACCAGCGTGTCGCCTTTTTTCACCGACTGTCCGGCTGTGACATTGACCGAAACGATCGTACCGGGCATGGGTGCGTTGATCGCGTTGGCGCCGGCAGCTGGAGCAACGGCCTTGGGCGCCGCCGCAGGAGCCGGGGCGGTAACGGGCGCGGCAACAGGCGCAGCCATCGGGGCGGGAGCAGCTGAAACAGTAGGCGTAGCGTCGCCGCCCAATTCCTCGACCTGGACATCGTAGGCATTTCCATTGACGGTAATTCTAAGGTTCTTCATATCATTATCCTCCTGACGCTCAAATTATAATTGAATATTGGAATGCTTTTTGGGGAGACGAGAAACCCGCTTGCCCGAAAGCATGTCAAGCGCGCCGATCAATGCGGCTCTTGTCCGGGCGGGGTCAATGACATCGCTGATAAGCCCTTCGGCCGCCGGAAGCAACGGCGACGCCTCGGTGGCCTTGTATTCCTCCACGAGCTTTGCCCGGTCGGTCAGGGGATCCTTCATCTCCTTAAGCCTGTCGGCCCACAGCACCGAAACAGCCGCTTCGGGCGCAAGCGCCGAAATCACAGCGGTCGGCCACGCAAGCGTCAAATCGGCCCCTGTGCCGCGACCGGCCAGCGCAATATAGGCCGCACCCACCGCTTCACCGGTCACCACGGAGATTTTGACCGTGGTCGCTTCCGCATAGGCGTGGACCAGCATGGAAGCCTGTTTGAGGGAGGCAATGCCCTTCACATGGACAAAGGTGACCGCCGGCAGCGAAAAAGCGTCACAGAAACGCACAAAACGGGCAATCTTAGCGGCGGCGTCCGCATCCAGCGTACCGCCATCCAACACAATCAGTCCGGCGGCCATGCCGCCGATTTTACACAGCGCCGTGATGGCAATCGTGCCGTAACCGCTTTGCAGCTCGATGCAGGAGCCTGCATCGCCCACTGCGGAAAGCAGCAGCGCCCCGGAGGCTTCACCCGCCGTAATGGCATTGGCCACCTGCTGAAGCTTTGCTGCGGCGGAAGCATCCTCCGCACTCTCGGAAAAGTCAGGCGCAGCAAGGTTGTTGGCGGGCAGCAGCATGATCAGCGAACGCGCCGCGGCAAGGGCTGCGCCCTCATCTGCGACGACGATGTGCGCCGTGCCGTCCTTTTCAAGCGCCTCACTTGCGTCTCCGCCTGTACCGTCCACCGACAGGGAAAGCTTTGCGTCCCTGGTCATGACAACGACATCGGCGCTCGCGGCCATCAGAGCCGCCGTGCCCTGACAAGCGCCCACAACAAGAGAAATCTGCGGGACGACGCCCGACAGGTTGTTGGACAACGCAAGAATTTCGCCGAACGAGGCCATCATCTCATTGCCTTCGCTCAGCCGCGCGCCGCATGAGTCAAACAGGCCGACAACCGGGGCTCCGGTCTTGACGGCCATCTCGTAAAGCCTTTTGATTTTGGCGGCCTGAGCCACCGACATGGCGCCTCCCCCGCTCTCGACATTCTGGGAAAACGCATAAGCAGGGCAGCCGTCCACCGAGCCATAGCCCGCCAGAACCTCCACCGCGCCGTCATGTGCGCGCGCCAGGGGATCCAATTCAAAGAATGTGCCGCTGTCAAAAAGCCCGGTCAGCCGTTTGTAGGCCTTCGTGCTTTTTGTCTCCGCATGCTTGTCCCCCAATTGTTGGTGTGTATTTTCTATGCTCATTTCCTTTCCTCCCATCACCAGCGTGCTTCGGAGCAAGCCCTAACAGAACCGGTTCGATTTGGTCTTAGAAAAATATGACAAATTAGTACTATTATAGTATATAATCAAACGATTGACAAGTGGTAATACGAAGATTTATCCTAAAAATTGCACATCCCTGTATGCGTGTCCAGCTGCAGGCGTAAAAGCCCGTCCTCCCTGACAAACCCGATGGACAAAAAAGACTGCGCGTCGAGCCCGTCCTCCGCGGTACACCACGGAAGTTCCCGCTGCGCAGCATAGGACATCACCGATTTGATCAGCCCGTCCGCAATAAAGGGCACATACGCTTTCAGCGCGTCGATGTGCACACTGTCTCCGAGAATGGAAAAGCCAATGAGCCCCAAGCGTTCGTCCCCGTCCCGGGCCTCCAGCACAGCCTGAGGCGCACCGCCGAGTGTCTGAACTGCCCGATCCAGCTCAATGCCTGACGGCATGGGAAAAATGGTAATCATTGCTTTTCATCCTCCTGTTTCTTGGCGCCTGCCAATTTCAGCAGCTTTTGCACCTCTTCCTTCTCCAGCCGCCGCCATTTGCCGACCGGAAGCATCCCCAGCCGGAGCGTTCCGAGCGAAACGCGCTTGAGCCGCGCCACTTCAAGTCCCAGCTTCTCACACATTTTTCGGATCTGGCGATTGCGGCCCTCGTAGAGCGTGATTTGCAGGACAACCCGCCCTTCACCGCCTTGCAGGATCCGTACATCGGCCGGTGCGGACTTCTGCCCGTCAATCACCATGCCCACCGTGATTTGGGTCAGCATTTCTTCGGTCACGGCCGGACGCACGGTCACGCGATATGTTTTAGGGACATGGTGGGCCGGATGTGTCAGCGCGTTGGAAAAGGCGCCGTCGTTGGTCATCAGGAGCAGGCCTTCCGACTCTCGGTCCAGCCGGCCGACGGGATATAGCCGCGCGTCAATGTCATCAATAAGTTCGGCGACGCTGCGCCGCCCCTGCTCGTCATGCATGGTGGTGATGTACCCGCGCGGCTTGTGCAGCATGATATAGTGTAGCTGTACCTTGATGGTCAGCTTTTTCCCCGAAACCACAATCTTGTCTTTGCCCGGGTCGACCTTTTCGCCGATGACCGCCACATGTCCGTTGACCTTGACGAGGCCTTTCACGATCATCTCCTCTGCCTTGCGGCGGGAGGTCAGTCCCGCGTCAGCCATCGCCTTTTGCAGGCGCACAGTTCTCTCAGTTGCCACTTTTATGTTCCTCCAGACTTTTCCGTTTCAGATGTAAAAATTCCAAACAGGCGTTCAAAGAAGCCTGGTTTCTTTTCAGTTTCTACGTAGGGGCAGTCCTCGACCGTGAGCAGGTCAAGCCGCCCCACCTCCTGCCCGTCCAGCAGGCAGACAATCTCTCCCACCACCTGGTTTTTCATAACCGGCGCATACAAAAACCGGGGCAGGTGGATACAATATTCAAACTCAGAATCGCTGCCCTTTTTGAGGATCGCTCCGTCAAACTTGGTCGGACGGACAGCGACCGTGTCCATCATGCCGCCCACGATCGGCAGCGTATAGGTGGCCGACATTTCGGCGGTTCCGTTATGGCTCATCATCTGTGAAAAGCCGTAGTCGAGCATCGATTCATGCGCGTTCCAGTCGTCGGATGCGCTGAGCGTGACCGCAATCATGGTCACACCGTTTCGCACGGCACTGGACACAAGGCAGCGCCCGCTTTTCTTGGTAAAGCCGGTTTTAACGCCGGTACAGCCCTCATAGCGGCTGAGCAGCTTGTTGTGGTTGGACACTGACAGCACCCGGTTGTTGTCCAACTCCACCCGCTTGCTTTTGAGTGCGGCGATCTCCCGGAATTTTTCATTGTTAAGCGCGGCGCGCGTCAGGATTGCCATGTCGCGCGCGGTGGAGTAATGCTCATCGGCATCCAGTCCCGAAGGTGTGACAAAATGGCTGTTTTTCATGCCGAGCTCCTGCGCCTTCTCATTCATAAGTTCGGCGAATTTGTCCAGCGAGCCGGCCATTGCAATCGCCCCCGTATTGGCGGCGTCGTTGCCCGAGGCCAGCAGCATCCCGGCCGCAAGCTCGGTGAGTGAAATGATATCGCCGGGCAAAAGCCCCATGGAGGTACCCTCCACCGCGACCATCTCCTTGGTGACGGTCACATGAATATTCTCCTCCTCGGCCTTTTCCAGCACCAGAAGGGCGGTCATGATTTTTGTTGTACTCGCCATGGGAAGCTTCGCGTCGGGGTTGACGGCATAAAGCACTTCCCCGCTTCCCGCCTCCATCAAAACCGCGCCCTTGGCCGAAACGCTCGGACGTCCCTGCGCATAGACAACCGGTGACAGCAGTATTATCACCAAAATTACACACAATGTTCTTTTCAACAAAGCAACCACCTGCCTCAACTCAATGTATGCAGGAGGTTGCCCTTTTATTGATTCTTTTTTACTCGACTATTGTCGTTTTTTTGTCTTTTTTGAAAAGACCGGTGATTTTATCAATCGCATCGGGAACAAGATCGACCACACGGTCAGCCGTGTTCGAATAGGGATTGATCTGGAGCAGCTTGCTTTCGCCGTCCTTGATTGTGATGAAAGCGACGGGATTGATCGTGATGCCCGCACCACTGCCGCCGCCGAAAAGGTCAGGCTTCTCAGGGTTCTTGGTGGGGAATTCGCTGCCGCCCGACACAAAGCCGTAGCTGACCTTGGACACGGGGATAATCACCGTGCCGTCAGGAGAGGTTATGGGGTCGCCGATAATTGTGTTGACGTCCACCATCTGTTTGATGTTTTCCATGGTTGTATTCATCATGCCTTCAATGGGATGTTCGTTCATTTTACCGCACCGCCTTGCTTTATTCTTTCATGGACACGCCGTTTGACAATCAGGGTAATATATCTGAAAAAAGCGGCCGCTGCCGCCCAAAGGACAACAATGGGAAACACAAACGCCCTGACCGTGCAGTCCACATGGTTTTCCTTTGACCGGTAGTCAGGCCGGATGATCACGTCGGTTTTTTTGACCGTTGTCAGACCCGTAAGAAACGTCACGACGGGATAGATCACTGCACAGCAGTAGCCGCAGGTGATGGCCGCCTGTGCGGCATCGTCCTCCCCTGCAACCGCCACATGCACCCGCAGAAGGGTGACCACCGAACGGCGCAGAACCGACCTGACCGCGCGACCGGCCAGGCTCATGATATCCTTGAGCATGGACAAAAACCCGCCGAGCCCCTTTTCCTTTAGTATACCACCAATTGCGGACTTTTTGTGGGGCTTTTTTCCCTTTTTTTCCGCCTCTTCTTTTTTGGGCTTTTTTTCGCGGGGTTTGCGCTCAGAGGGCAGGATACAGCGAAAGAAAAGATAACACAGGCGCACCCGGGCGCTGTCCCTGTAGTTGAATACCACGCGCACCGGAATTGCCAGCAACAGCAAAATCACACAGATCAGGAGAAGCAGCACTTGCCAAAAAGTCATACGTCACCCCTCCTTCTGTGTTACGCCTCCTCTTCGGTAAACGCTGTCCGGCCTTCCCCGGTAAAAATCGAGACCTGCTCCTCCTGCTCGGCCATGCTGGGCAGGGGCGGAAGCCCGTTTAAGGAGGCGATGTCCAGACAGCGCAAAAATTCCGCCGTCGTGCCATACAGCAGCGGCCGCCCGGGAAGCTCCAGACGTCCTTTTTCCTCCACAAGCCCCTTGACAATCAGGCTGCTGATCGTGCCCGAGCAATCCACACCGCGGATCTGCTCCACAAACGCCTTGGTCACCGGCTGGTTGTAGGCGACAATGGCCAATATTTCGAGCGCCGCCTGAGAGAGCGGCACATTTTTTCTCATGTCGAGCGCTTTTCGCACCTGTTCCCCGTGCTCCGGGTCGGAGCACATCTGAAAACGATTATCCATCCGTTTGATGCGCACGCCCCGCCCATCCTCAATCAGATTGTCAGCGAGCCGTTCAATCAGCAGCAGCGTGGTTTCGAGATCCACACCGATCACTTCCGCAATGCGTTCGGCGGGCACCGGCTCACCGCTGGCGAATAAAATCGCCTCTATGACAGCTTCATGCTCTTTGATTTCCATTTCTTTGTCCGTCCTTCACCGATCAGTTTGACAGAGACCTCATCTTCACCGTTTTCTTCAATATACAGGCGCTTGGCCTTGACCAACTCGAGCACAGCCAGAAAGGTCGCCACCAGGTCGGATTTGGACTGTGCCCGTTCAAAGAGGCTTGCAAAGCGAACGCTTGTCCCCTGCCACACCTTGCGCAGGATGTACATGATCTTCGAGGACACCGACACCACCGTGCGCGCAATGATGGGCGAAAAGGCCTCCTGTGGGGGCGGCAGACGCCGCTTGCCCTTTCCGAGCGCTGTCAGATAGGCCTGCAAGAGCTCAGCCGGGTCATGCTTGCGGCGATAGGTATGATCGAATTCAATGTCCTCCGGGACACCTCGCAGGCTGTCAAAGCTGAAGCGTTCGCCCAGCTTGCGCGCCATCTCCTGACACTCACGGTATTCGAGCAGCTGACCGGTCAACTCCCTTTTGAGCTCCTCCACTTCCTCGTGACGGGGCAGCAGTGACACCGTTTTGATGTACACCAGCCGCGACGCCATCTCCAGAAACTCGCTGGCAATGTCCAGATCCATTTCGCGCATGGCGCTGATGTGCTCCATATACTGCTCCAGAAGCACGGAGATTTCAATGTCAAAAATATTGAGCTTTTTCTTGCTGATCAGTGTCAGCAGTAAATCAAGCGGCCCTTCATACATTGGCAGCTTACAGGATATTGCCTCCATGAATACCGTCCTTTTTTATCGGAATATGCCTGTAATTGCCTGTGCGAGAAACTCCACGCCGTCAAACAGGCCGTCGCTGATAAAACCAATCGGGCCGTCGAGCACGCCGGTTACGATCAGCACCACTACAATGATCAACGAATAGCGCTCATAGCGATAGAGCAAATCCTGATATTTGTTGGGAATCAGAAGCGCCGCCACCCGGGAACCGTCCAGCGGCGGCACCGGAATCAGGTTAAACACCGCGAGCGTAATATTGATGTAGACATAGTAGAAGAGAGCATTGGAAACGATTTGACTCTGCGGCAGGATAATATAAAAAATCAGCGCGCCCACAAACGCCGCCAGGATGTTGGACACCGGCCCGGCAATCGCCGTAATCGCCATCCCCACCTTAGGATTTTTGAAGTTATAGGGGTTGACCGACACGGGCTTGGCCCAGCCGAAGCCTAAGAAGATGATTGCCAATGCGCCCATTGGATCAATGTGCGCCAGCGGGTTGAGGGTAAGACGTCCGCTCCGTTTCGCGGTGGGGTCCCCCAGCCAATACGCTACCAGGCCGTGCGCCATCTCATGCAGCGGCAGAATGAGCGCAATGATAAAAACACTGACAGCCAATCTCATCAGAACCGCGGAAATGGGCTGCCCTAACATCCAAATCATAGTAAAGTCAACTCCTTCAGCACATATTATAAAGAAAATAGGAAAAAATTACAAGTGTCTGCCCTCAATTTATAGGTTTGTTCATATTTTTCAGGTTTAATCCGAAAAAACACTTGCTTTTAGTTCGGGGATCTGGTAGAATATCGCTGTTATGAAACTTTCTCCCGTGATTTACGGCACAAAAAGGAGGTGCAGATACATGGCAAAGTGTGATGTATGTGGAAAGAGTGTTGTGTTCGGTATTAAGGTTTCCCATTCCCATAGACGTTCCAACCGTACCTGGAAGCCCAACGTGAAGAGGGTCAAGGCCGTCGTTGACGGAACCCCCAAGCGTATTCATGCCTGCACCCGTTGCTTGCGTTCGGGCAAGGTTACCCGCGCGGTTTAATTGGATACCGCTCAGAATACGAAGAACTAAAAAAGATCTCCCTATGCGGGAGATCTTTTTTTACTGTTTTTTATTAAAACGCTTTCTCCACCGTGCGCCCTTCGCGCACAGACGCGGCCGGATCAATCACCCGCTGATTTTTAGAGCCGCGGAAGCGCAGCGTCAGGTCGCGCTCGGACAGCACAAACCGCCCGTCAACCAGTGTGTCGGTGTTCAGCAGCAGATCACGCCAGCCGGGCTTGTTCAGCCCTTCCAGCAACTCTTCGAGGGTATAGCCGGTGTAGGTGACGACCGAAAGGCCGCGGGCCCGTATGGCGGCCGCCAGCGACGCCAGTGCCCCGGCCTGTAAAAAAGGTTCCCCGCCGCTGAGCGTTACACCTGACAGCAGCGGGTTTTTCTCTATTTCTTCCAGAAGTTTTTCGGTTTCTATGGAATACCCGCCCTCCGGGTCGTGGGATTTGGGGTTGTGGCATCCGTCACAGCCGTGCGGGCACCCTTGGGCAAACACCACAAACCGGATGCCCGGCCCATCCACGATGGACTCACGCACCACGCCCGCCAAACGAATTTCCGGCATCAGTTCATCGCCGCCGGTCCGCACTCCGATACCGAGAGGGACTGCTTGACACGGTCGCGCACCTCGGCCTGCTTGGCATTGTTGAAACGGTCAAGCGTGCCCACCAGATAGCCGGTGATGCGGCGAATGCGCTCAAAGCCAACCTCACCCTCATCCTCGCGGCGGCCGCATTGCGGACAGACATCGCCGATCACGCCGGTATAGCCGCATACGGGATCACGGTCGACCGGATGGTTGACCGACCCATAACCGATGCCCGCCTCCTTCATGGCGCGGATCACCCGCTCAAAGGCTTCCAGATTGTCCACCGGATCGCCGTCCAACTCGACATAGGTGATGTGCCCGCCGTTGGTCAGCGTGTGGTAGGGTGCTTCAAGCCGGATCTTTTCATGGGCGGGAATGGAATAATAAACCGGAACATGGAAGGAGTTTGTATAATATTCCTTGTCGGTCACGCCCTCAATCACACCGAAGCGTTCGGCATCCATACGCACAAAGCGGCCGGACAGCCCTTCGGCGGGCGTGGCAATCAGGGAGAAGTTCATGCCGTATTTTTTGGAGGCTTCGTCCATGCGCTTGCGCATATAGGCGACGATCTCAAGCCCCAGGTTCTGCGCTTCGCGGCTTTCGCCGTGATGGGCGCCGGTCAGCGCCTTCAGCGCTTCGGCCAAGCCAATGAAGCCCATGGTCAGCGTACCGTGCTTGAGCACCTCGCCGATTTCGTCGTCGGGGCCAAGCTTGTCGGAATCCATCCAGATGCCCTCCCCCATCAGGAAGGGGAAGTTACGCACTCTTTTCTTGGCCTGAATTTTATAACGCTCCAACAGCTGTGCGATGACCAGATCAATCTTGCGGTCGAGCTCTTCAAAGAAAAAGTCCATATTCTGCCGTCCGCTTTTAATTGCGATGCGCGGCAGGTTGATCGAGGTAAAACTCAGGTTTCCGCGCCCATTGACAATCTCGTTGTTTTTGTCATAGGAATTGGCCATGACACGGGTGCGGCAGCCCATGTAGGCCACCTCGGTTTCCGGACGTCCGTGGACATAGTACGAAGCGTTAAAGGGTGCGTCCAGGAAGGAGAAGTTCGGGAAAAGGCGTTTGGCGCTCACCCGGCAGGCCAATTTAAAGAGGTCGTAGTTGGGATCCTCGCTGTTGTAGTTGACGCCCTCCTTGACCTTGAAAATGTGGATGGGAAAAATGGGCGTTTCGCCGTTGCCCAGCCCCGCTTCGGTTGCCAGCAGGACATTCTTAATGACCATGCGGCCCTCCGGCGTGGTGTCCATGCCGTAGTTGATGGAACTGAAAGGGATCTGCGCGCCCGCGCGGGAGTGCATGGTGTTGAGGTTGTGCACAAATGCCTCCATGGCCTGGAAGGTGCCTCGGTCGGTCTCCTTGCTTGCGCGGCGGAAGGCGAAAGCCTGCAATTTTTCCGCAAGCTCCTCCCCGTATTTTTGGGACAGAAATTCCTTTTCTGAGGCCATATATTCCTCGCCGTCCTCCAGCTTGGGCACGTTGCCTGACGTCTCGGCAGCTTTGGTAAAAAGATCCTTGGCGAGCACTTCGCCCTCGTCTTCATCGGCCAGCAGCTCAAGCGCGCGGCCGAGATTCTGACGATAGAGACGCTGGAAGGTTTTTGCGACGCCTTTGGCCATGGCATAGTCAAAATTCGGGACGCTCTGCCCGCCGTGCTGGTCGTTCTGATTGCTCTGGATCGCGATACAGGCAAGCGCCGAATAGCTGTAGATATCATTGGGTTCGCGCAGGAAGCCGTGTCCGGTGGAGAAGCCTCCCTCGAACAGTTTGATCAGGTCAATCTGACAGCAGGTGGTGGTCAGTGTCAGGAAGTCCAGGTCGTGGATGTGGATGTCACCCTCCCGGTGGGCGCGGGCATGCTCGGGGTGCAGGATGAACATCTCATAGAACTGCTTGGCGCTCTCCGAGCCGTATTTGAGCATGGTGCCCATTGCGGTGTCGCCGTCTATGTTGGCATTTTCACGCTTGACGTCGTTGTCCTTGGCCGCCTTAAATGTCAACTCTTCAAAGGTTTTCATCAGGCGGGTGTTCATCTCACGGATGCGGGTGCGCTCGGCCCGGTACAAAATGAACTCCTTGGCTGTGCGCGCATGACCGTTTTCGATCAGCACACGCTCCACCGTATCCTGAATCTGCTCGACGCTCGGTTTTGTGATGTTCTCCGCCTCAAAATGCCTGCAAACCTGATCCGCAAGCTTGGAGGCTGCCTCGTATCCATGATTTCCGGTGGTTTTGGTGGCCTTATAAATCGCGTTGGCAATCTTATCCATGTCAAAGGGTACTTCCCGGCCGTCCCTCTTAATAATACTCTGCACCATATGTTTTCCTTCTTTCCCATTGTAGCCTAAAATATAATCTCCTACAGAATCACACAATATATTGTATCTCTTTTTTGAGAGCATCCCTATTATACCCCATATATATGGTGGTGTCAACGTTGTAATGATTACAAATTATATGAGTTTTATTGTGCGTTTTTCCGAAAAAATGCACAGACGCGCGCAAAAACGTGCGGCTGTGCAAAAAATGTGGAATTATTTCCGAAGTCCCGGGTCTTCGGGGATATTCTCGGGCGGCTCGAGCAGAAGCTCTGGCTTGCGCAGCAGCTTTTTAAACTGCCGAATCGCGCTGGCGTAATAATAACCGTCGCAGATGCGTTCGTCCACGGTAAATTTGAGGCTGACCACCCGAACACTGCCGATGCTGCCATCATCCAGGGTCTTAATTATGGTTTTCTTCTTCCCAAGCGCCATGAAAAGCGAGCAGGTTCCGAATTCATACAGGTGATGATAGACCGAATCAATCCCGGTGGAGCCCATGTCGGTCAGAACGATGCTGCAATGGAAGGGGCTGACCTCGTTGATGGCCTTGGGCATGATGCCGAGGTGATCCATGTTGCGGAAGAGCCAAACCGCAAATTTCATCAGGAAGCCGGGCAGGCTTCCGACAATTTTCGCCGCCGTGTCAGTCGAATTCTCTTCTCCCCTTTTGCTCTCTGCAATCCCCGCTGAAAGCTTTTCCCAGATGTCATACAGTGTGTCGTCCGGTTCGAAATATGTTTTGACCGAGGTTTCCGCCCCCTCGACCGTCATCTCCTTTTTGACCGACATCACCATGGACAGATCATTGCGGGCATAAATCTTACGGCCGGAAACAAACCGGTTGACGCCCGGCCAGAGAGCGAGCATACGTGTAACGGCGGCTACAAGCACATGAAACAGCGATAAATCGTTCATTTCGGTTTCTTTGCGCAGTCTGCGCACAAATTTTTCGAGCCCAGCAATCTCGATGATCTCCTCAAACTGAATCTGGCTGTCAAGCCGTGAGCGCATCACATGAGGGATGAGCGGGAAAAACAGGTCAAGGCTTCTCACCTTCCACCCGTCATATCGGTCTCCGAACTTCCTTTTGCGAATTTGGTTCAAATGAAATCCTTCCCCTCTGCTTTGATGAATTTCTGTATCGTACCGCATAAAACACAGAACATATTATATACACATTTAAGGCGATTTTCAATAGGATTTGCAAATATATTCGTCTCATGCAAAAAGAGCATGGCACGGGATTTATAGTCGAACCACTTGAAATACAAGTTGCCTTATTGGTCTGTTTTCCGTTTTGTATCGTTGTCCTCCTTGGCAGGCGTCAGCCTGCCGGCGTCGTCCGTCTCGCAAAACAAAAAACACCCTCAAAAATCCTGCCTCGTCTTTCAAGTGGTTCGACTATACTTTTGTTTATGGCAGACGAAAAAGATCTATTGTGCTTTTGGGCGTCAGATTTTAAACCCGCACAGATTTATTAGGAAAATTCTATCAATCAAATTATTAGTTGAATTCAAACGGAACAGAGACCAGTTTGTTGATTTCATTTATAATGGTTTCCGTTCCAAAAATAACAAATAAATTTTGGTCAGAAAAACTTGTGTAAAAATACTGATCAGAATCATTGGACGTAAGTAACGCGTTAATTTCTCTGACAACTTGAAAATCAAACCAATCATCTTGGTATTTTAACGGAAAATCATAATTTTTGCCGTCATAAGTAAACGATACACCTACTGTATGTTGATCGTGATTTGCATAGCTGGAAATATTTGATATTTCAAAAATCCCTTTTGTTATTCGGGCAAAACTTTTTATGATTCGGGTATATGTATCATCATCTTCGACACATTCAGTATCAAAACAGTAAATACTGTCGGATGAAGTCAACCATTCCCCATCTACTTCACGCTCACCGCCCAGTGAATAAAGCAATAAATTATAGGGATCAGATTCAACCTCTTCACGGCCCCACTCATAGCAAATCCAGTCAACAAATCCATCAAAATTGGGCTTAATTCCCAGGCCGTCTAAAATACTGAGTTGTTCTTCAATTCTTACTTTTGGATTCCTGCTATCATTCTTCCTATTTTTATTGAAAAAGTTAAAAAAACTCATTGACTGTCTCCCATTAATTATTCACGTCGGCTTTATTATAATAAACACCTGCCGTAAAAGCAATCGCAGCTTTTTTCGGCAGGTGTTGACAATGGAGCGGATGACGAGACTCGAACTCGCCACTTATCCCAGATTTCATGCTTTTTAAGTGATTCATACAGCATTTTGACAGCTTATCTCATCATTTTCACTCTATCAAGTAGACATAATAAGTCTTTTTTGATATAATAACAAATTGGAAATGAAGGAGGTAAAAGTATGTCCAAAAAGCGTTCTGATGGTAGGTTTCAAAAATCCGTTACTATTATAGACTCAGGTTTGAAAAAAAGAAAGTACTTTTATGGCAGATCGAAAAGAGAAATAAATCAAAAAATCTATCATTATAAAGAATCGGAATCCATTGGAAAATCATTTGAGCAAATTTCAGAAGAATGGGAAACCGAATGTTTTCCAGCATTGGCTTTAGGTACTATTAAGACATATCGACCAGCGTTACGTCGAGCAAAGGAACATTTTGGTTCTATGCCAATTCGTTCAATAAAAGCTCAGCAGATATATTCATTTATTCTCAGCTTTGCAAATTCCGGGGTAGCTAAAAAAACTGTGATAACTCAAAAAATTGTAGTAAATCTAATATTTAGATATGCACTGATAAGAAATGAAATTGAAAATAATCCCGTCAATGGAATTCCAATTCCTAAAAATCTAATAAAAACATCCCGAAAGTTACCAACCGCAGGTGAAATGGAAATAGTATCCAAGAGTATAAATCAACCTTTTGGATTGTTTTTCTTTCTTATTTTATATACTGGTTTAAGACGTGGAGAAGCTCTCGCACTGAAATATGAAGATATAGATAAAGAAAACAATATGATTAATGTCTCAAAATCAATTTATCATGATGGGAATACGCCCATTTTAAAAAAGCCGAAAACTGAGAATGCGTATCGTAAAATTATTTTACTTGATTGTCTTAAAAATATTTTGCCAGACAAGAAAACAGGAATCATATTTTCAAACGCTCAGAATAAATGGTTAACAAGCAGTCAATATAACCAGCTTATTAAGTCCTATTGCCAGAAAACCGGATTGAAAATTACGGCTCATCAACTTAGGCATGCTTATGCAACTATTCTATACGAAGCAGGCATTCCAGATAAAGACGCTCAAGATTTGCTTGGTCATGCTCAAATATCTACCACAAGAGATATTTATACTCATATCTCTGAACGACAGAAACGTGAAACAGCAAAAAAACTAAATGCATTCACAAATGACAGCTTTTAGACAGCTTTTTATACCTTGTCTTATAAAAAGACAAGGCTTTTTCATGCAAAGCATCGCTTTATCCCATTATGGTATAAAGTTGCGCAACCAGAGCGCCCCTCATCCGTAAAACGATAGGGGCGCTCTTTCATATAGAATTACGAAAACGCAGCACACACATGCTGACAACTAAATGGGGGAACTGAAAATGACCATGAAACAAGGCGCATTGGTTTACGACAGCGAAAACGATAGATATGACATTCGATTTGATCTGTCCGATTACTACGGTGGGCTTCATTGTGGTGAATGTTTTGACGTGTTCGTCAAAGGGATATGGACACCCACCCGAATTGAAAAGGGAACAGACTGGTTTCTGGTGGCGATTCGCACTGCCTCCTTGGACGGTCTGCGCGTTAGGATCTCCTGATAAAAAACATATCAACCTTTTCCCATCGTGGGAAAAGGTTCTCGGTCAAGAAATATATGGTCATAAACATCTTAAATCACAAAAACGCAAGCGCTTTATGCGCTGCTACTTTGAAGGAGGATTTTTCATTATGAGCAAGATTATTGGATGTGTCAACCAGAAGGGCGGCGTTGGAAAAACAGTAACCACGGTAAACCTCGGCATTGGCCTGGCCCGTCAGGGCTACCGTGTCCTGCTCGTTGACCTCGATCCACAGGCCAGCCTTTCCATTTGCTTAGGGCTAGCCGAACCGGATGAACTGCCCGTTACCATTAGCGACGTATTTCACGCCCTCATTCACAATGAACCGCTTCCCGATCGGTCGACGCTATTCCACTCCACCGAAAGCGTTGACTTCATTCCTTCGAGTATCCAGCTGGCCGGAATGGAACTCGCCCTGGGTACCGTCATGAGCCGCGAACGCAAGCTCAAACGATACCTTGATACGCTGTCGGAAGAGTATGACTATATTATTATAGATTGCGCCCCTTCGCTTTCCATGCTCACCGTCAATGCTATGGTCGCTTCCCACAGTGTCATCATTCCGGTTCAGGCAAGCTATTTGTCGGCCAAGGGAATGCAGCAGCTCTTTTCTTCCTTAATCAGTGTCAGAGAAGAACTCAACCCGGAGCTGACCGTTGACGGGATTCTGTTCACGATGGTTGACCGACGCGGCAATCATTACAAACAGATGATGGAAACGGTACGCAGCGCTTACGATGAAAACATCCGTGTCTTTGAAAGTGTCATCCCCGCATCGGTCAAAACCGCCGAATCCACTGCCTTTGGTCAGAGCATCTTCACGTTTGATAAGCGGGGAAAGGTTGCCCTGGCCTACGACGAACTGGTAAAGGAGGTCTTGCAGGGTGGCAAATAATGTAATCAACCTCGGCAAGAATCCCGTCGCCAGCTTTTTCAAATCAACCGACAGCTCACTGACTAAGAAAGAGACCACCCTTCCCATTGATCAGCTGGTGGAGTTTGCATCGCATCCCTTCAAATCCTATGACGCTGAAAAGACCGCTCAAATGATAGAGAGCATCAAAACCCACGGCATCCTGACCCCGGTCATTGTCCGTCCATACCATGGACGCTATGAAATCATTGCCGGTCATAATCGTACCCGCTGCGCAAAGCTGGCGGGCCTCACCGAAGTCCCGGTGTCTATCGCTCAAGTTGATGATGACACCGCTACTCTCATGATGATTGAAACCAATTTCATGCAACGTGAAACGATTCTTCCCAGCGAACGGGCCTACGCCTACAAAATGCAGGTTGAAGCTCTTACACGTCAGGGAACACGCACGGATCTCACTTTTTCCCATGATGGGAAAAAGTGGAACAGCTATGAAGAGGTCGCAAAAAGCAACGATACCTCCCGGAATCAAATCCACCGCTATTTACGTCTTACTTTCCTGATTCCCGAACTTTTGGAAATGGTCGATGACAGCAGTCTTTCCCTGGTCTTTGGCGTCGATCTCTCCTACCTCAACTCCGTACATCAAAGCATGATTTTTTCTCTTATCCAGGAAGGTAACAAGCTGACCGCCCCAAAACTCACAACGCTTAAAGTACACGCAAAGGATGGAAAATTGACAACAGACATCATTGAAACCGTCATGACAAATGAAACATCTAAGCGGCCCACACATTGTAAAATTTCATATGACGCTATTGAGCGCTTTCACATTCCGGAAGATGAAGTTGAGGATACGGTTGTGAGGGCGCTCGAAAAATATTTTGCCTTTGACATAGGAGGGTAACCTTTGAATATCATCGTAAACGACGAAATCCAACTCCTGACTTGGATCGGCATTTATATTATTTTGGTCTTATCAATTGTATTGCTAATAAAAGTGTGGCAGCAATGATAAAACTTATTGAAAGGTCTATAACGGTTGCATATTGAGAATTTATAAATTTGTTATAAGACACAGCAAAATAGATTACAGCAAAAAATTCAAAAACACATAATGTGCGGGTTACCCACAGCCTAATAATATATCTTTTGGCACCATTTTCTAAGTAACTCCATCTGCTTTCTATTCTTTGATTAGGATAACCCAACACCTTGCGATAGTAATTATAGTTAATATTTATAGCTTGTTTGAACTTATTAAACTCAATCGTTTGCTTCTCTCCATAGTGCTTCGCAGTGTTAAATAGAATAATTAGTTCAGGGGAAACAAACGTGTAATTGCTTTGGATAACCTTATCGATACTTTCAAATAGCTTCGCATTATCATCCTCACACTCATAAAAGATTATCTTATGAAGCGGAGCAAAGACCTTAAAGAGAATGTCAGTGTTAATATCTTTTTGGGTAAGCCTTTTTGTCGTAAGATTATGTATGAATATCGCTTGTAGCACAGCCACAACAGCCGTTAATATCATCGGCAGATATTGAAACCAATTATAATCCATTACGTCAACTCCATTCAGCAACATTCTACATCTGAATGACAAAGAAAGTCAACCATATCAAATTATGAAAGGATTGTTCTCCATGAACCAAAACATTCAACTCGGTAAGCTCTCCGAAATGTCCGTGGGCGACGACGGCACCCGGTTCACCGTCCCGGCCACTGGCGACATCACCGACGCACTCCGCGCCCTGGGCCTCTATAGCCCCACCCTTCACGCCGTCAAAGTTGACGGTGAAGTATTCGTTTCCCTGTCAGCCATGGTTCCATCCCCAAACGTTGTTTTAGAAGCCTCCAAGCGGTTTGACCTTCTGGAAGAGGTCGCCAGTGCCCGCGAAGACGAAGCCCGCGCTTTCCTCCTTTGTGAAAAGGGGTGACGGCATGGCTGCAAATTCAAATCGTGAAATCCCCTATGAACAGTGGCGGGCGGGGAAACAGGAAAAGCTGGACAATGCCTTTAAGCAGCTGGAACAGGGTGTCCTGAATGTATTCACAAGCGAACAGTACGCCGATTACCTGTCCACCATGTCCAAGTTTCACAATTACTCCTATAACAATTCCATCATGATTTTCGCGCAAAAATCTGATGCGTCCTTGGTCGCCGGGTACAACAAATGGCAGAACGAATTTGACCGGCATGTCAAAAAGGGAGAGACAGCCATTCAGATTTTTGCCCCCTACCAAAAGAAGGTGGAGGTAGAATCGGGGGTTCTCGACCCCAAAACCAAACAACCGGTCATGGATCCCGCAACCGGCCAGCCCAAAACCCAAAAGACCCAGGTGGAGCACACGTTTTTTAAGCTCGTTCCCATATTCGACATTTCACAAACAGAGGGAAAACCGCTGCCCACATTAACATCAGAGCTGACCGGCTCGGTCGAAGAATTTCCCGCCGTCATGGACGGCATCAAAGAGCTTGCCGGTCAGAACGGCTTTACCATTGCGTATGAGGATATTCCCGGCAACACAAAAGGCTATTGCAGCCCATCGGATAACCGAATTGCCATAAATATTGACATGAGTGAAGAGCAGACCATGAAAACTGCCATCCATGAGCTTGTCCACTCTCGGCTTCATGTAGGTGACGCCAAAGCCAGCGACCTTACCCGTGAAACGGCGGAGATTCAGGCCGAAAGCGTCGCCTTTGTCGTGAGTAAACATTTTGGCCTCGACACTGGCGACTATTCTTTTCCCTATGTTGCCAATTGGAGTAGTGGCCGGGACATTACGGAGCTGCGGGATTCACTGACCGTCATCCAAAAGGAATCCAGCCAGATCATCACCGGTATCGAAAAACATCTATCACAGTCCCAGGCGCAAAAAGAAGAACTTTCTCAGGCATCCAGCTTTCCAGTTAACAACTTTTCTATCTATCAGCTCAAGCATAATGAAATCACAAGAGATCTTCGTTTTACATCCCTCAACCAGCTGCGCACCGCTGGCCTTCCGATAGTCCGTGCCAACTACGATCTTGTATACACTGCGCCGCTTTCGGCACATGAAACGCTGGACAGTATTTATACAAAGTTTAATATCAATCACCCGGCGGATTTTACCGGGCATTCCCTTTCGGTTTCGGACGTCGTAACCATCTTTATTGCCTCCATATACATTTTGAAAGGACATTTAAACTATGTGTAATCGGTTTATTCCAACGCATAAAAGCGTGCAAATCAACCGCGCCAACTCAGAACGAGATAAACCCGTTTTAACGAACATGGAGTTGAAAGACAGCGTTCGCATCGGAAATACGCGGACAGGATTGGGGGCACATTGCCGCTCGCCTCAACTTAACTATATGATTAATCTAACCGGTATGAGTGTACCACAAATCGTGACGAAATTAAAGTCCTATGGCCTTATCGATGATCATGAGACAGTTTGTCTGATTAAAAAACTTTTTCGTTTGAAAGGATCAACAACAATGCGAATTGATATTGATTACGGGGAGTATGGAATCAGTATTTTCAAAAACTATTTTTCCTGTGATACGCAAAGAAAAACAGAAGCCCTTTATTCGGACTACCGGGGGGATGAAGAATGATTTCTCGTTCCCCCGGCGTCGTCTTTGCTATGCAATTCGTTCAGTCCTGCGATTCCCCAAACGGTTACGGCGGTTACACCAACTACATGAACCGTCCAGAAGCGTTCGTGTCCTCTGATCATCAAAGCGACCCCATGTATGCGAACGGCTTCCTTGACTATATGCGGGACGACGATAAATCGGACGGCCTGTTTTCCCTCATGCACGACCACCTTTCCGAATCGGACGTCCTTGAACAAGCGGATTTGTTCAACGAAAGCTGGAAAAAGGATTGTCCCTTATATCAAGGGGTTATTTCCTTTGATAATGATTTTCTAAAAGAACACCGCATGATAAAACCGGACGGCTCCCTTGACCTGCGGCGTCTCAAAGACGTCGCGCGGAAGGGAGCCGTTTCCATGTTACAGGAATCCCACCTGGACATTGATAACGTCATCTGGAACGGTGCTATCCATACCAACACCGACAACGTTCATGTTCACTTAGCGTTCGTCGAACGAGAGAAGGTTCAGCGCCGGTTTGACCGGATTGAAGTCCCGGCGTTTGACAAGCTCAAATCCGTCGTGGCGAACCAAATTATCGGGGATGAAAACATTTGCCGCATTTCCGATGTCTACCGCAAACACATCATCCCCGGCCTGAAAGATATCGTTCCGGATCATGTAAAGGAAGTATTTGTGCTGCTCGATAGCATCCCGGAGGACATTCCGCTACAGTACAAGCGGGAAAAGTTTCAGCCCTACCAGCGCCACGTCAACGCCTTTATACGGAAGATGATCGACCGAAACCCCGAACTGAAAACTTCCTTTGATGAAGTCTCGAATCTGCTCGATGAGCAGCAGGAGGTATACCGTCAGGTGTACGGTGACGGGCAGCGGCACCTGTGGCAGAATTACAAGGGAAACAAGGAAAAGGACTTTTATGCCCGTGCCGGGAACGCTGTTTTATCGGCGATAAAGGATTCCGGCCTGCGGGAGCAGTACAGCGAGTACAAACGCCAATATCCCCCTGCCGGGGCTTCTCCCGAATCACCCGGCTTCCACTATCCGCGCAAAATCAAAGCGCAATCCTTTGACGATTATCAGTCTCAGCGCCGGGCCTTTACAGGTCTTTCGCGGACAGCTGACGGGGTGGTGCGGCGGTCGTTGCGGGATACGCAGCGGCACGTCCGACAGCTCCTGGCCGAATATGAACGGGAGCAGGAACGGAAAATTGGCCGCAACTAAATAAGAGAAAAAAGAGGTGTGTTCATAAAAATGAAACCCAAAGAAAAACGCCTCGGCAGATTTGAAATGTTCCTAGCAAGCTGGCCTTATGGGCTGCTGGGGAAGGTGTGCGCGGTCGAAAACAACGGCGAGGGTGGGTATACCCTGTGGGACAAAATCCGATATCGGGTTGTTTTTGATGGGCGGTTATCTTATCCACATATTTATTGTAACAAAGTTAAGGAGGATCACAATTGAACACCGCAAACACCTCACACATGGTTCTCAAATACCCCGGCGCAAAATGGCGTTTGGCAAACTGGATCATCAGTCATATGCCCGTCCATCATAGCTATGTAGAGCCGTTTTTCGGAAGCGGTGCGGTGTTTTTTAGCAAAAGCAAATCAAACATAGAAACCGTTAACGACCTGGACGGCGACGTTGTGAACCTGTTTCAGACAATCCGAAACTCTCCTGACGAGCTGATACGCGCCGTCGGGTACACGCCCTATGCCCGGCAGGAGTATGACGACGCCTTTTCTCCTGCAGACAATCCCGTTGAACAGGCTCGAAAATTTTTAGTTCGATGTTGGCAAGGTCACGGTTTCCGGACAGCGGGTCGTAAGCCAGGCTGGAAAAACGATGTGCAGGGGCGCGAAGCCGCCTATGCCGTCCGGAACTGGATCCGTTTACCGGAGCGGGTCGCCTTCACCGTTGAAAGGCTTCGGGAGGTTCAAATAGAAAACCGGCCGGCCATTGAAGTGATCCAGCGGTTTAATTAATAATCCGCAACTTAAGTCAAACCGAAATCATGCGGCATATAAAACGCTTTTGTCATGAAAAAAAGAGGCAACATGATCTGGTTTTTTCTGAAAAGATTTCATAGTGCCTCTTGCTTTTGATTCGATTTCATCCTCGTTTTTAGAAAATCCTTTATGGGCAAGTTCCCGTTTCAAATTGCCGTTAAGCCGTTCATCGGGATTGTTTTCTGAACTCCATCCTTCTTTCCAATAGCTTTTTGGTGGTGACCTATAGTTACAATTTAATTACAAATAAGAAAGCAGGTTGATTATTATCACTACATGTGATATACTATATATAGACTATAATTTCAACAACAGGAGTAAAATTATAGTAAATATAATAATTCAAGGAAGGTAAGACCATGTTTAGACGTAAAAAAGCGGCGAAAAAACTCATCGCATATCTTCTCAGCGCCTGTTTAATTTTTACTACAGCACAGGGTTTTGCGGCCTCTGCACAGACAGACACCATTCCAGAGGGAGAAAATATTACAGAAGTCTTTGAACCGGAACAGGTTGGAACTCCGGTCTCAGACGACATTTTGAACAGTGACTACCAAAATACTGCTGAGGAAGCAGTTGCGGTCTCTGAGATCGTTGAAGGCCGTGAACCGGCGGTCAAGAAATTTTTAATGAGCGACCATACAACCAAAGCGGTCATTTATTCACAGCCCGTGCATTATCAGGAGGACGGCGAATGGAAAGACATTGACAACACGCTGGAGTATAAAGCCAGTGACGAGGTTTACGTCAATAAGGCTAACAGCTTTTCGGTTGAACTGGCGTCAAAGGCGGACAGTAAAGAAATGGCCACCGTTGTACAGGATCAATATTCAGTTTCCTGGGGCCTCCACAGTAGTGCAACTAGCGAGATCAACGCGTCCCAGATCATGATTGACCGCAAAGATCAACTGGAAATAAAATCGCTTCAGTCGCAGGCGATAGCTTTGGAAAAAGATGTAGCGGAAGAAGCGACAGAATTGGTCACACAAAAGGTTCTCTACCCCGGCGTGCAGGCGGGCGTAGACTTTGAGTACATCCTGACTGGCACAGGCCTCAAGGAAAATATTATACTGGCAAACAGTGAAGGAGGGCACGTGTATACCTTTGCCTTCACCGCCAATCATTTGAACGCGGAAAAGCTGGACGACGGCTCTATTTCGCTCAAAGCGGAGGATACAGGGCGGGAAATCTTTGTAATCAACGCGCCCTTTATGTTTGATGCGGACGGGCAGTCCTCCTATGATGTCTACTATGATTTAGAGAAAAATGGCGACGACGAATACCAGCTGACATTGACAGCAGACCCTGATTGGATTAAATCTCCGGATCGAGCTTTTCCTGTCACAATTGACCCTGTGATTACGACAAAAACCGCCAGAGCCAACATCGACACCACCTTTATCACTTCCAGCAAGGCGACTACCAATCATTCGAACAAACTGGAGCTCTTGGTGGGAAAGGAAAGCTCGGAATACGGCAACTGCCGTACCCTGGTCAAATTTGTCATGCCCGGTCTGCAAAAGGGAGACATGGTCGTGGACGCGACCATGCACATTGCCAACTATTGGCGGGAGTTCTATGCATCCACTACCCCGGATTTGCAGATCAACGCCCACATGATTACCTCTTCCTGGTCTCATACCAGCGTAACATGGAACTCAAATACGTCTTTTGAATCTACCGCTTTGGACTTTGATTATCTGAAGCGTGCGGATGGAACCAAACCGGTATGGAAAAACTTCAACATTACAAAAGCGGTTAAAAAATGGTATGAGAACGAGGCAGCTAATTATGGTATTATACTCAAATCCTTCAATGAATCGGGCAGCAATGCGGAGGTTGGTGTCAAAGGATATCTTTGGCCGGAACGGTATAATGATCAAGCCAACGCTTACCCGGTCATTAGCATTGTATACCGAAACAACAAGGGCCTGGAGGACTATTGGTCATATACCTCCCTCGGTGCCGGAACAGCCGGCGTCGCCCACATCAACGATTACACCGGAAACCTTGTATTCATCCATAACGATGTATCCACCACCGGCCTTTTGATGCCAATTTCTCTCAACCATGTATATAATGGGTATATGGCGGGAGATATTTATAGTACGGTGAAGCCCAAGGTTGGCAAGGGCTGGCGGCTGAATATGATGCAAACGGTAAAACCCTCTACAGATTTTGGGTTGTCAGGCGAAGAGGCGGAACGATATCCCTATGTGTACACGGACGGGGATGGAACCAATCACTTTTTTTACGAAAAACCGGTACCGGAGGGAACTATTAATCCTTATCCTTTTAAATATGACGATGAAGATGGACTTAATATTAAATTAAATACTCTTGTCGCTCCAGCGGGTTGTTATGAAATATCCGACGACAAAGACAATATAATGAAATTTAATGCTAAAGGAAACATAATCAGCATCAAAGATGCCAACGGCAACACCGCCACAGTCCAATATGCCAGCGACAATGAAACCATTCAGAGTGTTAAGGACGGCGCAGGGCATGTGGTAACCATTACCCCCAACCCCAACGGTTCGGGTTATCTGCAAAAAGTCAAGGACCCCGCCGGACGGGAAACAACTTATCTGTATTCGGATTCCCTGCTCACACGCGTTGAATATCCCGACGGCACCTCCAGCTACTATACTTATGACAGCGACGGCGCAATGACCAGCGCCAAATCGTCCGATGGATACAAACTTGAGTTTGAATACACGACATTGGCGAAAGGCAAGCGGGTATCCAAGGTCGTTGAATACGGAGGCTCTTCAGTCGGGCAGACCATGACGTTTGACCGCAGCAAATACAACACGACGGTCATTCGAACCGCCGGAACCGACGGCGTTTTTAATAACAGTGACGATGTTTTAACCACGCTTCAGTTTGACAACGCCGGACGGACAGTTTCTACACAGTCTCAAGCGGCAAACGGTTATCAAATGGACGCTTCCATGTACACCTTTACCGCCGCCACGGTTGACAGCACGGGCTCCAACATCAAGCAGCTCAACCGGGTAAGCAGTTCGGGCTCGACCGGAAAAAACATTACAAACCTTGCGAAGAACCACAGCGCCGAACGGGATGGCGACTGGCGGGCATTGCAATGGATCGACGATTGTACGTTTACCTTCACGAGAAGCACCGAACAAAAATACATTGGAGCCAACTCATTTAAAATGGTTTCTACCGCGGTAAATGGTGATGCCCGGGCCAGAGCCTATCAGGATTTCCAAGCCGCCGGCATTAAGCCGGGCGGGACATATACCTTCTCCGCTTATGTAAAAACAAGTGGGATCACCCAGGCGAATCCTCTGTCCGGCGGGTACGGCGCATGCCTTGCCATTTATGTCAATGCACCGACGACAAACACAGTTTTCTCCGAATATGTGACCGGCACGACTGATACCGCCATGGACAACGGATGGCGGCGGATTTCAGTCACCGTGACTCTGCCCACAGATGTTGTATATATGCGTGCCAATCTTGCCATCCGCAACGCAACTGGAACCGCCTATTTTGATGCCATCCAGGTGGAGAATGCCACGTCAGCCAACAAATACAATATGCTCGAAAACGCAGGATTTGAAGAGGTTTCCGGTGGATTGCCCACGCGCTGGCAGGGCTTTAATCTGACCTCCTCGGATGTTGTAACGACGTCAGAAAAGCACGAGGGCGCCCAATCTTTCAAAATCATCGGCAAAGCAGACACTCCCAAACAGCTTTATCAGGAGGTTTCTGTTTCCGGGAGCGAAAGTGACACCTATATCGTCAGCGGCTGGGCAAAGGGCAGCGCGGTTATGGCGACCAATAGTGACCGTAAGTTTAAAATATCAGTGCTGGTGACCTACAGTGACGGAAGCACAGTGTGGAAAACGGCGGCGGAATTCAATACTACGATCGCTGATTGGCAGTATAGCGCCCAGTCGTTTAATCTGGACGATGGAACGAGCACGGTCAAAACACCGGTAAAAATCACCGTCTATCCCCGCTTTTTCAACCAGGCAAACATCGCATATTTTGACAACATGCAATTGGTCAAAGAGGTTGCGCAGACTTATAAATATAACAGTGACGGAAAACTGATCTCCATGACAGAGAATACTGAAAGCAGCTCTTCCATGATATATGATGGCGCAGATCTGACCTCAGTCACAAACGCAAAGGGATATATTGACCGTTACGAGTATGATTCCAAGCACAATCTGACGCTATCCAAAAGTCAGAGGAACGTGCAAACACAGTATACCCGCAACAGCAAAGGGCAGGCGACTACGGTGGCTATAGAGAATACCGGCGGAACCATGAGGCTGGAGACCGGCAGCTCATACACCGCTGCATCCGGAGGAATTGCCGAGGGCGCATATCTGAAAAACTCATATGACGCAGACGGACACAGCACGGAATATACATACAATCTGCAAAAGGGCACGCTCACATCGGTCAAGGATCCCAAGGGCTCCACGACCACCTATGAGTACAACGCCAACACCGACGACCTGACCAAGGTGAGCAAGGCTGGCGTGTCCAACAGCTTTACCTATGACAATAACCGTCTGGACACCATCACCCACAACGGCTTTTCCTATAGCTTTGTTTATGACACCTACGGCAATCGTACGCAAACCAAAGTGGGAAGTCAGGTTCTCTCCACCAGTACCTATGGCGCGAACAACGGAAACCTGCAGAGCGTAGTCTATGAGAACGGCTATACGGAAAGCTACGGGTACAACTCAAATTTCGGCTACCTCTCCGCCCTGTACAAAAACGGCTCCAAAAAATTCACATGGTCGTATAACCAAAGTATGCTGCCCTACATACACGATGACCTGGAAAACGGACTGATTCACGTCTATGGCCATGACAACCTGGGGCGTCTTGTGCATCAGCGCACCTCCGACCGAACCAAGAGTACCAACGTGGATCGCATGGTATACGAAACCGAATTCGCGTATGACGTGCTGGGCAATATCACGCGGTTCTGTCACATTGCGGGCGGGCGCAGAAAAGGTGAAAACTACGCCTATGGACAGGACAATTTGCCCACGACCTATACCATGTCCCCCGCCCGGTACCAGACCTATACCTTTGACAGCATCAACCGGCTGACCAAGACGACCATGAGCACCGACACGCCTTTTGACCTCAATTATGTATACCTGCTGTCCGAAAGAGACCAGGGCAGCGGCTTATATCGGACGACAAAGGTTCGGCAGGAGATTCTGGGTAATGATGCCTATCGGTACAGCTATGATGATCTGGGCAACATCACGAAGATCGAGCAGGGTGTCCGCAACGGTGACGCGAGCGGCGGGAGCTGGGCAGAGAAGCTCAGCTATACCTACGACGTTCACAACCAGCTTACCCGTGAAAACAACCTTTACACCAACAAAACCACGGTGTATACTTATGATGCGGGGGGAAACATTCTCAAAAAAGAGGAATACCCCTACACGACCGGCACACTGGGTACGCCGACCAATACGGTTCCCTACACCTACGGCAACACGAACTGGAAAGATCTGCTGACCAGCTACAACGGTACGGCGATCACCTATGACGAGATCGGCAACCCGGAAAGCTACCGCGGTTACACGATGGGCTGGGAGGGCCGTCAGCTGAAAACGCTTTCGGGAAACGGCCTGACCGCCAGCTATCAATACGACGCGGGCGGCCTGCGCACCCGGAAGACCGTGAACGGCGTCACCAGCCAGTACCAGTACGTGGGCGGGCAGCTGCGCTATGAAAAGCGCGGCGACATCGAGTTTTATTACGCTTACAACAGCTTCGGCGCACTCAGCAGAATCATATATTATCTGAACGGAACGGAGTATACCTACTATCCCGTCTGCAACATGCGCGGCGACGTGGAAGCGATCTACAGCGGTGGAGGTGAGCTGCGCGTCCGCTACACCTATGACACGTGGGGCAACGTGGTGTCGGTGACTGACGGCAACGGCGCGGACATTACCTCATCCACCCACATCGGCCTTGTCAACCCCATACGGTATCGCGGGTATTACTATGACGCGGAGACGGGGATGTATTATCTGCAAAGCAGGTATTATGACCCGCAGGTGGGGAGGTTTATCAGTGCGGATAGTGTTGCGGGAAACACGAGTAATAGTGTCTTTAATCTATTTGCCTATTGCAGCAATAATCCGGTCAATGCGAGTGACCCAAGTGGGCATTGCTACGAAGACAAGAAAAACAATGTGTACTATGTCTGTCCCGATCATGAACATTACTATGGAAACCATAACTCTTATCAGACCAATAAAAAATCATATGTGACGACGACGGAAAAAAAGAAACATGCAGATGGTTCGGTGACATATACCCGGAGGGTCAGAGTTCAGAAAGGGAAAAATAAAGTTAAGATTCGATCGGGGCTTGATGGGAAAAGTGGCGGAACGTATACCTTTATCAGGGGGGACGCGCTTGAAGCAGAAATAAAACTGCTTGAAGACGAGTTCAGGAATGTGAACGAACTCGGATTTTATGGGGACTTAGCAAAAATAGGTCTTGGACTGGTTGTATCTGGTGGTCTTATAAGCACCCTGCTTATTGCTGATAGTATTATATCTGCGTTCGATCAAAAAATAGCCAAACCGAATAGGTATAACACGCTGAAAACTGCACAAGAAAACGATGCAGGCATGATCATGGTCGGCGGACAACTAATTCGTCAGTGGAGCGGGGGCGGTGCATCATGTCGTGTTGAAAACGATTATACGTTCTGGGATTAATATGTAAGAGGAGAGTCATACTATGCGCAAAAATAAACTCAGGCTATATCGTTTACTCCCATTAGCCGCAATGTTTTTAAGCGCCTATCTGGACTTATTAAATGAATACTTAGATACCCCGGTTGGCAGAATTCTAACTTTCACAAGAAGCGTTTTATGTGCATTCTACTTTTTTGCTCTCATTATTTGGCATAGAGATAATCGAAAGGAAAAGATGCAATAGACAGTTGAGCAGCCGTTAAGGGGGCACAGTCTGATGGTTGCGCCCCCCTTGCCACATAACAAATTGGGAAGTGTGTTTATGTTTTATATTGTCCGAGTTATTTCCTTTTCACTGCTTTGCATTCTTCTCCTCATATTTTTCGGAAAGAAGTTTCTTAAGTTAGAGGTAAGAAAAAAGGTGATCTGTATTTTAAATTTCTTGATCATTTTTTCACTTTCCATCTCTTTTCCGATTGAATCCTATTTTTTATCCTTTGAAACGCCTGAGGCCGCATTTCAGTATCAATATTTGGATGAAAAAATTTATAAAACCATCGAGACAGAACAGGGGGCTTTTATTCTCTATAGGCATGGATACTGGCCAAGGGCATATGTAAATAAAAAGGATAATCGCTTCTATTGCAAAACACCTTTTACAAGAACAGTATGGGATTCAGTTTACATTAGTGAAAATAACAATATGTCTTACTCTCTTGAGACGATTTTAAACGAGGCCGGAGAGCAACTCATAGTAGTTAGTTATCCACTTGGGGATTATCCAAACCCTCAGGTCACCATCGAGGACAATGTTCAATCAGAATTTATTGAGTTACCAACGGTTAAGGGATACAGAAAATACATGTATGTTGTTATCCCGGCTGGTACGGATGGTTATGAATTAACCATAAATGGAATGAATGTTAAATGGGATGGCAAGGAATGGAGTAGTGACTGGGAAGGGGAAGTCGATTCCGAAGAATAGTCACCTCCTACAACAGCTTCGGCGCACTCAGCAGAATCATATATTATCTGAACGGAACGGAGTATACCTACTATCCCATCTGCAACATGCGCGGCGACGTGGAAGCGATCTACAGCGGTGGAGGCGAGCTGCGCGTCCGCTACACCTATTTGCATATTGTGCGAATAATCCTGCCAATGGTATTGATATTGAAGGAAATTTGTGTGTTTTTGTTTTTGAAGCTCACATTATAAGTACGATGCTGTTACGGTAGCTAGGCCAGTTTCTCAACCTTTTATCAAACCGTTACCACTAAAAGTACCAGCCTTTCCGGACATTTCATCATCACCTTTAACTACGCCATTTCCTCACGCATTTGCACATTAGACCTCTTTCGAAATTAAGGAAAAACAGATATACTCAAAGAGATTGGGGTGTATCAAATGAAGTATGAGCAAATCGCAAACTATTCCAACGCGCAGTTTCGGCGGATAACGGGTGTCAAACGAACAACATTTGAAGAAATGCTGACGATTCTATCTGAAGCGCATACTAAAAAACATTGTCCAACATTGGACGTCCCGGTGTCGAAACTGAGATCAGGTCATTAGCCAGTTGGAAGTCCTGCTTGGTGACAGGCAGGCCGGATAATCGGACTGTCACTTAGGCTTCCCGACGAATAGCAGCAGCATTCACGGTGCGCCGCGCATACTGCTGCTATTCGTCGGGAGAACGGCCGACATGCCCATTTCCCTATCTCTGATTTGATGGACAAAGCTGAACCTTTTATGCTGTTCTCTTGTTTGGGGGAAACTGCTTTTACACAAGATTTTCTGGCGTGCCTTTATTCTGGATTCTGTTGCAACAATACAGAATAATACGTATTTTTTCTGCGCTAACCGTTTCGGTTGGCGCTTTTTTCTATCCAAATCTAACCCGAAAGGAGCCACCCCATGAAATCCTACCCCCACGGCACCATCCTCTCCGATAACCTCTATCTCTCAGAAACCCGCACCGCCATCCCTCGCCTCTTCGTCATTGACGACGGTAACACCGCATACCCCATCTATCCCGGCCACAACATCACCGTCGCTGAAACCCTGGATGACGGGCAGCGGGCCTATGTCACCCATATGCCCCTGGCGCCCTCCCGTGAAAACGACCTGGAAGGAAATCATTATATATCCTTCCAGTCGCGCTTTACCCTACGTGATGATGAACTCGTCTCTTCGGTCGGTGAGCTGTCTTCAGATGAACAACGCCTCTTCGACACCTACCGTGATATCTATGAACAGCGCGGCTACACGCAGGAAAAGCCAATCCAGCACATGGAAGCGCAGCTGCTTGGCCAACGAAGCCTTTACCACAGCATCAAGCAGGACGACCATCAGGAGGTCAAGCGATTGCTGGACAGCGGCGTCACGCCCAATCCGGAGGGCATGGACAACCAGCCGCTTCACGCCGCCGCCACCTTTCATGCAAAGCGGTCAGCCCATGAGTTGCTTGCCCATGGGGCCAATGTCAACGCTCTGAACTGGAGTCTCAAAAGCGCCCTCGATCTCGCCATCCAGAGCAACGACGTTCAAATGGCCGATACCCTCATCACCCATGGGGCCGATCCGGATCTCTCCATCGGTGATGAAAATGTCTTTGCGTACAGCCGGGAGATGAAAAATGTCCTCTCAAAAACCGCCGACAATCTAAGCTCCCACGCTGAACTGGCCATGGAAACACCGGTGTCCAGACCGGTCATGAGGGGGCGACGGGCATGAAAACGAACAATGCCATAGACCATGGTTTCCATAAGCAAAGACGGCTCGTCCGTCTTTTTTCTTTTCTTATTCTGTCTATTCTCCTGTATGTGGTGTTCAGCGCCGTCCTGTCCCTCCTACTCACCGGCATAGCCAATCTGAACGCTACCTTAAAAAATTCCGGCACAGAACCCCCGCCGCTGTTTCTCTGGCGGTACCTGGTCGTCCCGTATGGAATCAGCCCCTTGCCGGTCGTACTCATCACACTCATGGTGTCGCTGCTGGGCTTCATCCGGGTTTCCAACTTTGCCCTGCGAATCATCAAACCCAAAACCATGGTAGAGGGCAGCTCCCGGTGGGCGACGAAAAAGGAAATACGCAAATACCTGTTTCCCGTCCCCAAAAACGACCTGGCCTCCGCTACAAAGTCCGGTATCATTTTAGCCGCTGACGAAAAAAACTACTACATTGACAGCGAGACGGTCAACAGCCTGACCGTCGGTGCGACCCGCAGCGGCAAGGGACAATTTTTTGTACTCCCCACAATCCGCTTTATTGCGCTGAGCGGCAACAAACATAGTATGCTGCTCAACGACCCCAAGGGAGAATTGGCCGAAAACTCCTACTATCTTCTCAAAAATGCCGGGTACAAGGTCGTCATCCTCAACTTTCGTGAACCCAAAAATTCATCCCGTTGGAATCCGCTGTCCATCATCATTCAGGAATACATTGACGGTATAAACAGCGAGGATGGGGACATCTCCAAAGCCTGTGAGCTGGTCGGTGAGCTGGCGCTGACGCTCACACAGAACAAGCACTCCGATCCCATCTGGCCGGAAAGCGCCAAATCTCTCTTGTCTGCCATTATTCTGTATCTCCTGGAAGAAGGGTATAAACACAATTGTCTCGATAGGCTCAATATGTACTCAGTCAATACCTTCCTGTGCGAATTCGGCTCCAAAATCGTGGTGGTCAACAAACGGGAAACCACGCAACTCGACATCTTCTTTGAAAACCTTCCAATCGGCAACCCGGCCAAGCTTGCCTACACCACCTCAAATTTTGCCAAAGGCGAAATGCGCAGCTCCATTTTCTCCACCCTGGCGTCCAATCTGCAAATCTTCACCGACACCGGCATTGCGTCCCTGACCGCCGCCAACGACATAACCATTGACGACCTGGTGAATCCTGACCGTCCCTGCGCCATCTTCATGGTCGTGCCGGATGAAAAGACCAACCGCCACGTGCTGGCGTCGCTGTTCATCACGCAGTGTTATTCCCGCCTGGTGGACATCGCATCCCATGCGCCCCGGCAAAAGCTCAAACAACGTGTTATGGTACTGCTCGATGAGTTTAGCAATATGACACGGATACCTGATTTTGAAACGAAAATTTCCGTATCCCTGGGCCGCAATATTCTGTTTAACCTGTTTATTCAGGACATCGAGCAGCTTGAAGGAAAATATGACAAAAGCACCGCCAAGACCATCATCGGCAACTGCGGAAACTATATTTACATCAATTCGCTGTCCAAGGAAACCAATGAACACACCTCCGCGATCCTCGGCAAACAGACCGTGGAATATCAGACCTACATGGGCGACCTGACCGACGTTGTGGAAAACCGGCTCAACACCCACCTCAAAGGCCGTGAGCTGATGACCCCCGACGAGCTGGGCCGGATGGAATTTGGAGAGGCCGTTGTGATTCGGCAGCGCTGCTATCCCATCCGCACCAAAATTGACCCCTTTTTCAAGCTCGACGTACCCATCATACCTATCTTTGAAATGGAGATTCCGCGATCAACGGTCAGCTACAAAGACACTCTGTTTCCCTTTGCGCTGCTGAATACAGCGCCCGTATACGTCCCGCCCGCACCAGTTTCCGATGAGATCAGGGAAGCCGACGACCACACACAAAACGCCCATCTGTCCAAGATGAACACACTCACAGAGGGCCGGTTCGGCAGCGCCCTCCAAACCGGGGAATTCGATCAGTGCAAAAAGATGATCGACGGGTATCTATTCCGCAAAAAAATCAGCCAGCCCGAATCCATGCTCCTGCGTACCATTGTCAGTGAATTCCGCGACAAAGCCATGGTACCGGTCGGGCAAATCTTACTCGATTAAAACTGCATACAACGCGAAACCGGCCTTTGATGAATCAATCACCAGAGGCCGGTTTTTTGCGCCCATTCTTATACAGACGAAAGGAAACGAAAGAAATGAACGATCAGCAGATTATGAGATGTAGAAGAGAGAACCCGTTTGTCCAGTTGGATAAAAATATAGCCGATAACCCCAGCCTGTCAATGCAAGCCAAAGGGCTGCTGCTGTATATTTTCAGCAAACCGGAGAATTGGATTGTCCGTGTGAACGACGTCGTCAAACAGATGGCGAACGGTCGGGATGCGGTTTTATCTACGCTTAGAGAACTCAAAAAACATGGATATTTGGTGCTCGAAAAAGTCATTGACGAAAAACGGCGGATCGTTTGTAGCCGGTACAGGGCTTATGAAATGCCCCTCGACACGCCGCTGGAAGGTGGTCGTGTCTTCATGCGCATGAACGACGGCACGGAAACTCTCCTGGAAGAGCTGGTTGAGGCAAAACCCAGCAAAAAAAGTACACCACTGGATAAGAAAGAAAATTCAATCGAAACCACTCCAGAAACGGATTTCCAGTTTGTGGAAACCATACAAGAGGTACGACCAGATCCAGTGTATTCAGTTGTTGAGTTTCCACAAACTGGTTTTCCGGATACGGACTTTCCGGATCGGGGAAACCCGACTCTTAATAAGAATGAGTATAGTAATAATGAGTTTAATAAAAAGAAGAATAACTTCTCTCCAAACTCTTCCTTCATTCCTTCTCCTGACCTCGATTTGGAGAAGGAAGAGAACGAAAGAGGAATTGACGGAGATTCTGTGAAATTCCCGGAAATTGAATACGCCTATCTCGAACCCATGGACGACAGCGTGAATCCCCGATTGGAAGAAATCAAGCTACTCATCCGGAGACTTTGGGGGAAGAAGCGCCTGTTTGTCAAGGATGAAACACTGTATAAGAAAGAAATCCGGGGACTGCTCTCTCATCTGACCTGGCGTCATATCCAGTGGGTGCTAGAACGCTTTGACAATGCAGCGCGTGAAAGGGACATACTCAACGTCAGTGGGTACCTGTCCAGCCTGATCATCGATTCGTGTACCAGTGCGGAAAATACATGGGATATGCCCATGCCCGGAGAGGTGTTATAAAACAAAAGGCACTTTGTCCCATCGTGGTACAAAGTGGAATAGGATGTGAAATGTTATGAGAAAAATTATTATGCCGGTCAGCCCAAAGGAGGTCAGGCAAATTTTAATTGGTGAGAAAACCTGTCTGCTTAAAAAATACCGGCCTCGCAGCCCGGTGGGAAATATTCTGCTGTACGTCGCGCCTCCGTTTCGATACTTGCACCCGGATCCACTCTATCACCAAATCCTTGGAGAAGTGATGGTTGTGGACATCGTGGAGGCCGAACCGTCGTACATATGGCAGCAGTATGGCTACCGATCAGGGCTGTCAAGACAGGAATTTGACCGGCAGTATAAATCTTCAAAGCGAGCTGCGGCCTATCTGCTGGACAACCCCATTTCTTACGGGCAGCCTCGCCAGCTTAATGAATATGGCTTTGAAAAAACGATCCGCAGCTTTGTCTATGTAAAATAACCACTTTGTCCCACGATGGGACAAAGTGAGAAGGAGAAAGAACATGAATTGTTACCATCACACTGACATCACAGCCAATAGATTTTGCGTTCGTTGCGGCCAACCCTTTTGTGCGGCCTGTTTGGATTCAGACGGATATTGTGAGAATTGCTACTATGCAGTCCAAGCGGAGGAAGATGGGCTGCGACGTTACGCCCGTCGCCGAAAACGATCTTTTTTTCTGTTAATCGTGTCACCCATTCCGATTATTCTTTGGCTAATATTCGGTTTGCAATTCGCCGTGCGCGGTTCACTGCTGGAATCCGTCATTGTCGCTTTTATTGTCACGTCACCCTGGGGAATTGTCTCGGCATTTATCCGGGGCGACCGTAACCGGTCGGATACAGAACGTCTGATTGAGGCCATTCAGATGCATGACGCCGGTTGCCTATTTATGCTGCTTAGGCTTATTTTTGCTCTCACTATGGGTGTGATCCGATGGATATTAGCCTATTTTATTGTGACCGGTAAGGCAATTGGGTTTTTGCTCACACACAAATAAATGGGGTATTTTTCCACTTGACCTAGAAATCCTGTTTGACTACGATTGAGTTGAACGAGCGTTTTTTCTGGTATATCAAGCAACCCCATAGAGCACTCGGAAACTATTATTTCTTCATCTTTATGCTAAAAGAGTTAAAGTTCGTTTAGCTTACCCGTTTGAATATCTTGATTTACTTTACAATACAGGTACATAACTCATGAATCTTCCGGTGATTTCAATAGATTCTGTAAAAATTTAATTGTGGCATCCTGATTTGTGCTATTTAATAAGCGAACAAGGAGTAGTACCTCCTGTTCTTTTGACGAGAGTTGACATAAAGGCTTTGAAAGAAATTCCAAGTTAATTTTTGATGATAATAAGTAATCAAGTGGAACATTATATATTTTCGCTAATTTGATTAACGTGCGTGCTGAGGGCTGAGTTTTGCCCACCTCATAATAGGAATATGTAGACCTTTCGAGCCCAAGCATTTCGGCCACTTTACTCTGCGAAAGTTCAAATATGTGTCGAAGCAGTTTTAAGTTGTACGTAAGATTGCCTTCGTTCAATTCCATCGAGAAAAATTCCCTTCGCTTTAATTTATTGATTTTCATATCACGGAAACTAAAACACCTGAATTAAGTTGATTAATTTCATCGCTTCGATATGAAACGATGTTGTAATTATTTTTATTATTAAATCGAATACATATCTTCTTGGTAAAGCGATAATCCGACATATACTCTGTTATAAATAGGCTGGCACTATACTTCCTTAATATTTCAAAAGTTGTCATAAAGCCAGTTCCACTACCGCCTCTCTCAGCATAGGTGGTTATCTTCCTAATACCAAGATTTCGCAATGTGTCAATCTCGAAAGGAATTCCACTGTCCTCAAATACCAATTCAAAGCAATTCTCAAAAATTCCAATTGAAATTAAAATGCGTCTACTTTCCGCACTTTTCGTTGCAATAATGGCATTTTCAGTATGATCGGCGATTAAGGTCGAAAGTTCTATCTCATTTATGATGTGCTGTGTTAAATATTTTATGTCCCCGGTAATAAGCAGTTCCAAATCAATATCATATTCAAAAGCTTTTTCTCTCATGTATCGAAGAACGCTGTCAATGATTGGCACACCTGTTGATGCCAATGTTGTGTTTTTTCTTTGTTGGTTTTTAATGGCATGAAACCGTTCTTTGCGAAAACTAGTAAGCATGTCCAGAATTGTTTTTCCTGCACTCTGCAAGTATTCTATATTTCCTGTCCCCGCTTTTACTATAAAATCCCTTACGGCATCTTCCATAGCAGGTATGATTTTGCTGTCTCTATGGATTAGGCTAGAGGAAAACTCATTCTGATTTTGTAGCTGTTTGATCTGCTCATCTTTGTCCGCTATGATTTGATTCAGATCATCAAGTTCTTTTTTCCTCTGTCTTTCCAAATATAAATTTTTGATGCCATTTCTCCACCAAATGATAATCCCAATCAGACACAGAAGAATGCCGCTTAATGCGAAAATACGAATATCATAAAAATGGCTTTTCGGATTGAAAATTAAAACTGATAAAAAAACAATAATACTGATGAGCACACCTAATCGGCCTGCTCCTTTTTTTTGGAAAAACGAAAAGCCCTTTCTGAACCGTTTTAAGCGGAAGGGAAGTAAAATCAAGACAGGTTGCAAAATAATGGATATTACAATCATTGCTGAATCGTTGATTGTCATAAAAGCAATATCAAGAAAGAAACCAGCCAAAAAATTAGATAACAAATATGTAATATAGCTTATTGACAGCGAGATGGACGCTACAGTTATTGCCATTTCAATTTGTGTTTTAGTTATAATGACGATAAACAAACTCACTAAAATTACCATTATAACAATCCCAACGTCAGGACTCCAAAGCCTTATCTCATATACAATAAAAGAAAGGAAAAAAGAGAATAATGTTGTAGATATAATTTTCCAGACAGTCACATTTTTATAGTTCAGGATCTTGACATATAAAATAAGGCTATAAAAGATCAGTGCAAAATATTTAATGAGAGTGATCAACATAGAAATCTTCTCCTGATTCGCAAAAATCTACAATTTCTTACAATAATCTACCCAATAGACAAATCCAGTTTGTAGGCTCATTTCCCGTACCCTTGTATGCAAGAAAGCATACAAGGAGGGAGCAATTATGTGGGCACGTCTCATGAGAGTTTGGGAAGCAGTTTGCAGATCAATGGCACTGTAAAACATAGGCATGAAGGCAGTCGGCGAGCAATCGTCGGCTGTTTTTTTATAGGTCATTTTTGATTTTGTTGGCATAGTAATAAATAAACTCAGTAATCGTCGGTGCACCCTTCAAGGAGTTAATGCGAGCGGTATAGTACTTAGCTAGATCATCGATGTCAGAACTTCGCCAAGCTTTATCAATTGCATTTTGCATGGCTCGCTCCACGCTGGCGTCGGTTACGCCAAATTTTTGTCCCAGAACGGTGCAAATGCTTGTTTCATCCTTCTCAATCAAAATCAGAATTGCCTCTAGCAGATATTTCCGTCCCAAGACCTTTGGATTGATGCCGATGAGATCCATTTCAGCGTCAATCCGCTTTCTAATCCGTCGCTTATACTCCTTTAAAGATTCCACAGTGGTACGCTCTAGCGGAATTCCTCGTTGTCTAGTGCTACTATGAATGCTACTTTTGATTGAACGCAGAAATTCAACAACACTCTTAGCACTGTAGTCCTCCTGAAGCTTACACATAATAAAATCTGCCCCCCATTGGCGGGCTTGCTCATAGGTAACAACACTCGTATTGTGCGTCGTTACCAAAATGTATGGGACATAAGAAAGATTGCTCTCCTTCAGTTGTAGCAAAAGGAGAAGCCCGTTTCCTCCACCTTTGTGCAATTCCAAATCTAGGATGATTGCATCAGGCAGGTTTGCTTTTACGAATTCCAAAGCTCGGAATGAATTATTTTCTGAGCCGATTAGACGGACATCGTTCAACGTATCGATGTAATCTGAAATTGCCTGACGTTCGCTTGGTTGATCTTCTACGAGTAAGATAGTCAGTTCTTTTTCCATAATGTTTTTCACCATTCTTAACATGTTTGATACATTTCAATTTTTAACATTCCAGTTTCCTACATTCTACTACAAAAACCAACGAAAAACAACGATTTAGTCTTGGTTTTTTAAATATGCAGATGATTTATAATATTAAATAAAAATGGCAACAATTTATACTGATTTGAGGGAAAATTATGAAATGTGTTCAGTGTGGCAAACCCGATAGTTTGAATGAGAACCAGAAGACTTGTGACAAATGTGGCTTTGTTATGTATGATAATTATTGTAGCAATATTTACTGTATAAGAAATGAAAATGACGCAATTGCGTGTGATTCTGGTGCGAAATTTTGCGATGTATGCGGAAGCAAAACATTACATTACGCTCTAGGCATCCTTAAAAACACTGACGGTGATCAGTAAGGAAAATATTTTGATCGGCATGAACTACTTTATATTTTACTTAATATCATATACGGTAATTATACCGCAAAAAGATTATATCTTACCGATGGTACAGGGTCAACGACAAAGGCTTATCAGAGATATTTCTGATAAGCCTTTGTCCATTATATACTTACTTTTTTGTCGCTATTGGGAATAGTAACTAATAAAAAGAAATTTTTCTATTTTCATATTGCTTTTTCTTGAATTGTGAATTATAATTTAACATAGCAACAAACACCAATAGCCCTAGCACCCCCCCACGAGGTACTAAGGCTTGCGCAATTCAGATAATCAACGTATCTGAAAAACTTATTGATGCCGTTTAGCGCTTTTATGCGCTTAACGATACAGTCGGCACAAGGGTTTTCAGAAATGAAGCTCTTGTGTCTTTTTTGCACCTTGACAACTTCACACTCTTTTGGTAGGGCAATACAATGTCAGACAATCGTGCCAAGACCTGTTCACAGCAGGTGTTGGCTGTTCTTGCACAATGACCAGCGAAGCGCGGGTCTGACAGTGGCAACGTGCGCCAATGAACAGAACAGTCCGGACACAGGAAAGACCTACCGCGTGAAAGAGAAAATAGAAATCGTGTGACCTTATTTTTTCCGTCTGTGCAAGGGACAGAGAAAAAAGGCCATACCGCTTACACAAAAGCAGTCCGTTAGACTGCATGGAGCGGATGACGAGACTCGAACTCGCCACATCCACCTTGGGAAGGTGGCGCTCTACCAGATGAGCTACATCCGCAAAATGTAATCTATATTATATCCGCATTTTATCCTTCTGTCAACCACTCTGTCCTGTTTTTTACCCTTTACCTGTTGATCTTTTCGCAGACATCATGTAAAATAAACTTAGAAAACAGAGAAAAAAATAGGAGATGTTAATTTTGAAAAAAGTCCTGATTGAAACATCAGCCCGTCACCTTCATGTGTCGGAAAAAGATCTTGCGATCCTGTTCGGCAAGGGCTCAAAGCTTTCCCACAAAAAGGACCTCAGCCAACCCGGACAGTTTGCCACAAATGAGCGCGTTACCGTGGTCGGTCCCAAGGGGGAACTTCCCGGTGTGACCATTCTAGGTCCTGTACGTCCGGATACGCAGATTGAGCTTTCACTGACCGATGCGCGCAAAATCGGCGTCCCCGCCCTCATCCGTGAATCGGGGCTGATCGACGGAACCCCCGGCTGTAAGCTCGTCGGCCCCTGTGGCGAGGTCACGATTGACTGCGGCGTGATCGCCGCCAAGCGCCACATCCATCTCACGCCCGCCGACGCCGAAGCCTTTGGTGTCAGCGACAAGCAGATCGTCAGCGTGAAAGCGGATTCCCCCGACCGTAGCCTGATTTTCGGAGATGTGGTCATCCGCGTCCATGTGAACTTTGCCGCCGCCATGCATATCGATACCGACGAATCCAATGCCGCCGGGCTGTCGGGCGAGGTCTACGGCGAGATTCTTGCATAATCCTGTGATCCATAATTCAAAAGCCTCCGTGCGTTTTTCGGCACGGAGGCTTTTTGCGTCATTTTTCCCACAGCTTTTGATACTGCTTCGCAATACGCGCTTTGCGTGCGGCTGTTTCCTCTTTGTCGAGCGTAATTGTCCCGTCGTCCGAGATCGCGATCACGTCGCCCGCTCCCGCTCCCTCGGGCAGTTCGTTTTTCTCAATCGCAAACATTTTCCGTTCGTTGTCCTCGCAATAGGCGTAAACGCCCTCAAACCGATCAATGCTCAGATGCTTCATTTTGTTACCTCCTGTGTGTATACTGTAATGGTTTCGCCGTCGCTCGCAAACACGCACGTGCCGTCAAAATCGGTTCGGAAAACCTGTATTTTCCGCGCCTCCAGCCTCTCCAGCACGCTTTCTCTCGGCAGGTTGTTTCTGTCCTCCCCCACTGAGACGATAGCATATTTGGGATTCACCGCGTGCAGCAGCGTCTCGCTTGTGGAGGTCTCGCTGCCGTGGTGGCCGATTTTGATCACATCGGACTGCAAATCGGAAAAACGTTCGCACATTTCCTGTTCGGCCGCCTTTTCGGCGTCACCCATAAAGAGAAATGAGGTATCCTTATATTCTGCCCGCAGTACAATGGAGTTGTCATTTTCATCGGGGAAAACATGCTCCGGGGAAAGCACATACAGATAGAGATTCCCAAAGGTATAGCAGTCATCCACACGGGGCTCGACCAGCTCACACTCCTCCCCTGCTCTGGTCGCCAGCGCCCGATAGGAATCGGAATACCCCTCAAGATTCTCAGGCGGCTCGGCCATGAGCAGACGGTCGGCCGGAAAGGCGTCCAGAAGCTTGGCCATTGTCCCCGCATGGTCGGAGTCGGCATGGGTCAGCACGGCAAGGTCAAGTGAGGGTATCCCCAAGTGGCGGAGATAGTTTATGATCCTGTCGCTGTAATCGTAATAGCCGGAATCAATGAGCACCGTGCTTCCCTCACATTCAATGAGGATGCAGTCTGCCTTACCCACGTCGAGCACATGAACCTTCATGGGCGACTGTACGTCTCCTACACCGCCCAGCCCCGCAACCCGAAACACCTGTTTCCAGGAGAAGGTGTCGGGCTGCCACAGGTCAAACGCGGTGACAGAAAGGCTGGATAGCAGCAGAACCGCCGCCAGCACGATGCCCCATACGGGGCGTTTATTCACCTTTTTCGTTTGGTTGGCTTCCACTCTCCACCCATCCTTTTGACTGGTTTTTTGTCCGGCCTTTTTTGATTTTTGCCTGGGTTTCTCTCTCCTTTGACGGCGGGCTGATCTGGCGGGATCAGCGCTCCCTGACCGTTTCCGATCAAATCAGTTCGCCCCGCTTTCTTCAGTGCCCTAAGCACCAGCGCCTTGTTCTGCGGCTTAAAATACTGGAGCAGCGCACGCTGCATGGCCTTGTCCTCGGGCGTACGCGGCACATAGACCTCTTTCATCGTGTAGGGATCCAGCCCGGTATAAAACATGCAGGTGGAAATTGTGCCCGGCGTGGGGTAAAAGTCCTGCACCTGCTCGGGGCGGATGTTTTCCCGTTTGAGGAACAGCGCCAGCTCGATTGCCTCTTTGAGGGTACTGCCCGGATGGGAGGACATCAGATAGGGTACGAGGTACTGCTCCTTGCCCACCTGCCCGGTCAACGCATAGAACTTTTTCGCAAAGCGCAGATAGCTCTCAATATGCGGCTTGCCCATCCGGTCGAGCACGGCCGCGGAGCAGTGCTCAGGCGCAACCTTGAGCTGTCCGCTGACATGATGGGCGACCAGCTCCCTAAAAAAGGCGTCGTCACGATCCTCCATCAGGTAATCAAACCGGATGCCCGAACGGATGAACACCCGCTTGACTTTGGGCAGGGCGCGCAGCCTGCGCAGCATCCCAAGATACTCCGAATGATCCGCATGAAGCGCCGGGCAGGGTGTCGGTGCAAGACACTTTTTCCCCTTGCACAGCCCCACCTGCTTCTGCTTGTCACAGGAGGGCGCGCGAAAGTTGGCGGTGGGGCCGCCCACGTCGTGGATATAGCCTTTGAAACGGGGGTTCTGTGTCAGGGCGCGCGCTTCGGCGAGCACCGACTGTTCGCTGCGCGCCGTGACATAGCGTCCCTGATGAAAAGCCAGTGAACAAAAATTGCACGCGCCAAAGCAGCCGCGGTTGTGGGTGATGGAAAACTCCACCTCCTCGATCGCAGGCACACCCCCCTGCGCGTCGTACATCGGGTGAGGGCGGCGTTCAAAGGGCAGTGCGTACACTTTATCGAGCTCCTCTGTCGACAGCGGCGTCATGGGCGGGTTTTGTATCAGAATCTTGCCGCCGTGTCTCTGAATGAGCGTCCGGCCGCGCACTGCGTCCTGCTCATCCTGTTGTTTGCGGCAGGAAACTGCGTATTCCTTTTTAGAGGCGCACACCCGCTCGAAGCTCGGGCACTCGGACGCACGGCCCGCCTGATAGAGAGCCGTGTCCACCGCATAACAGGTGCCGCGAATGCCGGTCAGCGCCGAAACGGGCTCGCCTGCCGACAGACGGCGGGCAATTTCTATGGTCTGCTTCTCCCCCATGCCGTATGTTAGTAAATCCGCCCCCGCGTCAAGCAGAATGGACGGGCGAATGTGGTCGTCCCAGTAATCGTAATGCGCAAACCGGCGCAGGGACGCCTCAAGCCCACCCAGAATCACCGGCGTATCGGGAAAAAGCGCCTTCACTTTTTTTGTGTAGACGACCACCGCGCGGTCGGGTCGTCTGCCCGGCTTCCCGCCGGGAGAATAGGCATCGTCACTGCGCGGTTTCAGCGCAGCCGTGTAATGCGCCACCATGGAGTCAATGTTGCCCGAGGTCACCATAAAGGCAAGCCGCGGCGCACCGAAGCATTTAAAATCAGCGTCGCATTTCCAGTCGGGCTGTGCAAGCACCGCCACCTTGAATCCTTCCGCTTCCAGCACGCGGGAAATGATCGCGACGCCAAAGCCGGGATGATCCACATAGGCGTCCCCCGTGATGAGCACGAAGTCGGGGACATCCCAACAAAGCGCATCCATTTCTTTTTTTGTGGTCGGTAAAAAGGGCATAATTCATATTCCTTCTGTGTTGTTGATAACGTTCTCGGCCGACATGTTCATCTCCATCCACTGCTGGTGGGAGATGAGCACCTTACGCGGCTTGGAGCCCTCATGCGGGCCGATGATGCCCTTTTCCTCGAGTTTGTCGATCATGCGTCCCGCCCGGGCGTAGCCCAAGCTCAGACGGCGCTGAAGCAGGGAGGTTGACGCCTGTCCCGCCTCCACCACCACACGGATGGCCTCCAAAAAGACGGGGTCGTCCTCATCGTCGTCCTCTTTCTTGCCCTTTTTTCCCGGCTCAGGCACTGCCTGTTTATCGATCTCGTCGCTGATTCCGACGTCGTAGTTGGAATTAGAGGAATCCTTGACATAATCGGTGATCTCGCGGATCTCACTGTCGCTCAGATAACAGCCCTGGATACGGGTGGGTTTCATCGAGCCGACCGGCGAGAAGAGCATGTCGCCCCGTCCAAGAAGCTTCTCCGCGCCGCTCGTATCAAGGATCGTGCGGGAATCCACCTGTGAGGAAACGTAGAAGGCGATGCGCGACGGGATGTTGGCCTTGATCAGACCGGTGATCACGTCAACCGACGGGCGCTGGGTCGCGATGACCAGATGCATCCCGGCGGCGCGCGCCATCTGGGCGAGGCGGCAGATGGAGTCTTCCACCTCCTTGGGCGCGGCCATCATCAGGTCGGCGAGCTCGTCCACAATGATGACGATCTGAGGCATACGCTCAAGCGTGCACTCGGGATTCTCCGCACGGCGCTTTTCTACATATTTGTTGTAAGAGCCCAGGTCGCGGGCCCCGTTGTCCTTGAAAATATTGTAACGGTTGAGCATCTCGTTGACCGCCCAGTTAAGCGCGCCTGCCGCCTTGCGCGGGTCGTTGACCACCGGCACCAACAGGTGCGGGATGCCGTTGTAGACGCTGAGTTCCACGTATTTGGGGTCGATCATCAAAAGGCGCACATCGTTCGGCGAGGATTTGTAGAGCAGTGAGCAGATCAGCGAATTGATACACACCGATTTACCTGAGCCGGTCGCGCCCGCAATCAGCAGATGGGGCATTTTTGCCAGATCCGCCAAAGTAACCGATCCGGCGATGTCCTTGCCCAGCGCCACCGTCAGTTTGCTTTTCGCCACAGCGAAGGAATTGGAGTCCACCAGCTCCCTCATTTTCACCATGCCCACCACCTTGTTGGGCACCTCAATGCCCACCGCCTGCTTGCCGGGGATGGGCGCTTCAATACGCACGCCCGAGGCCGCGAGATTGAGGGCGATGTCGTCGGACAGGTTTGTGATCTTACTGATTTTGACACCCGCCAGCGGCTGCAGCTCATAGCGCGTCACGGCGGGGCCACGGCTGATGTCCACGATACGCGTGTGCACGCCGAAGCTCTTGAGGGTGGACACCAGCAGCTCCGCATTGGTTTGCAGCTCGGTTGTGGCATCCATCTCGCTGACCGCCTTGGGCTTGTCCAGCAGTGAAATGGGCGGATAGCGGTAATCGGCGTCACGCCCCTCCTCATCAGGAAAGAGGGTTGTCTGGGTGGCCGCGTTATTTTCGACGTCGGCGGCCGTCTTTTTCAGGGTGGCCTTCCGGATCACCGACTGGATGTCGGGCGGCAGGGGTTCCTCCGTCCCTTCGGGCGGAGGGGGAATCTCTTCCTCCTCTCCGGCGGCCTCGCTGTAGCCAAAGCCGCGCACATTCCCGTCATTGGAAATGTCAAAGGGAGGAGCGTCAGAACCGGTTTGTCCCTGTTCATCCTCCGGTTCATCCAGCAGGGCGCGCCGAAAGCGCTCCAGACGGGTCAGCTTCCGGTTTTCCGATTCCTCCGCTTCCAAGACAGATTGAGATTCCGGTTTCTCTGTCCTTCTGCGGCGGCCTTTTTCGGGACGTGCTGAGGAAGAGGGCAATACGCGCACAGGATGCTCGGGCATGCCGTCCTCGGCATATCCTGCGTCAGTTTCACGGTCATCGTCCCCGTCATAGTCTCTGCGCCGTCCCATGCTTTGACCCACCTTGCGTACAGGGCGAAACAGGAAGGTGAATAGCTGTAAAAGCGTCGTACCGGTCAGCAGCATGAAGCCCGCGAACACAGCGATGCAAATAAAGATTTTGGCGGCCACACTGCCCATGAGCTTGAGGATCGGGACGCCGAGGATTCCGCTGAACGCGCCCGCGCCGCTGTGCGCCATCCCCAGGCCGTACTGCTCGGACACCGTGGTGCCGAACTGGATGGTATCAAGCGGTGCGGTTTCACGAAAGATGTACACGGCGGCGGCAATCAAACAGATTAAAATGGAGCTTTGCAGCACCTTTCCGCCCGCGCGCCCAGCCGCTTTGTCCCAGATGACCAGTCCGCAGACATAGAACAGCAGCAGCGGCCACAGGATTGCACAGCTTCCGAACAAGCCTAATATGACGTTATGTAGCGCACTCCAGACGCTCTGTCCGGGTATGATCACCAAAAACAAAAGCAGGACGGTCGAGCAAAACAGCAGGATCGAGGAGATCTGATGACGCGATTTCTGCCTCTCAAAGCTCTCCTGACGAGCCCTTCCTGTTTCGGCGCGGGTTTGCTTGCGTTGGCCCGGCTTGATAGGCTTTGCACCCGGCTTCTGCGGGGCGGCAGCCCTCGTTGAGGGTTTCTTTGCCGCCGGGCTTTTGGACGAGGACGGAGAACGCCCCGACGGCTTTGCGGCGGGCTTACGCGCCGTCCCCGATTTGGAGGCAGGACGTTTCCCAGAAGTGGTCTTTCGTTTGTTTGCGGTTGCCACGGATGTTCACCTCCCTGCGTATATTTTATAATTCATTAAAGAGGATTTCCCGAAAAAATATTGATACCCTTAATGCGCTCGACGATGCTGACAATCAGCACGATGCCGCCCAGAATCAGGCAGTAGTACGCGAAGATATTCAGCCGGTTTTTGGTCACGAGAAGCTTTAAAAGCTTGATCGCAAAGAAGCCCACCACCGCCGCGACGACAATACCCACCAGGATAGGCAGCATATCAAAGGCTGCGCCGGTATCGAGGGCTTCGTTGACCTCCAGCACATTGGCCGCCAGGATGGCCGGAACGCCCAGCACAAAGGAGTAGTCAAGCGCGACCTGACGGTTGATGCCGCGCATCATGCCTACGGAAATGGTTGAGCCGGAGCGCGACACGCCGGGCAGCGCGGCAAGCCCCTGAAACAGACCGATGATCAGCGCGTCCACTGTGTTCAGATTTTCTCTTGTGGGGATGCCCCTGCGCTCGGCAAGGATACTGGCGCGATGCCCGAGCAGCAGGATCACGCCGGTGAGCAGGAAGCAAAAGGCCTCAATCATGATGTCGCTGTCAGTTGACCAAAAGGTAAAGTAGTCCTTGATTTTCAAATCAGTCCCCGGCACGGGCAGGAAGAACAAAAAGAGCGGCAGCAGCCCGAGGATCAGCATGACCACCATGCGGCGCTCGTGGGACATTTCGCGCCAGCGGAAGCGCCCGCGGAAAATGTCGGCGATCATGACAAAGAGCTCCTTGATGAGCGACCAGATCAGCTTATAAAAGACGGCGAACACTGCAATCAGCGTGCCCAGATGAAGCATGACCGTGAACATCAGGTTGTTGTCCAGCTGAATGCCCATCATGTGCTGTGCCAGTGAGAGATGTCCGTCGCTCGAGATGGGCAGAAATTCGGTGATGCCCTGGATAATGCCCTGAATAATTGCTTCCAGTATGTTCATAAATAATCCTCCCTGATATGTAGCGTCCGAACAAGAATCCCTTTCGGACGCAAGAATACAAGTTTATTCGGTCGCCGCGATACCCTCAGTGGGGGTATCGGTCGACGCCGCTTTTTTGGGGCGTCCCCGCTTCTTTGGCTGATTGCTGTTCTGCGGCTGCTTTGCCTTTCCCGCCGCTTTGGCGGGTGATTTTTTCTTTTTCTCTTTGGCTTCTTTTTCCTCAATCAGCTGATAGAGCGCCTCTACGGCGTCGGACAGAGAACCGATTGAATCAATCAACCCTTCCTCTACCGCCTGCTGCCCATCGAGAATGCTCCCCACGTCCATCACAAGCTCGCCGATGTTCATGGACAGCTCTTTAAACCGCTCGGCCGTAATGCGCGAATTGGTGGTGACAAACCGGATGATCCGGTCGGTCATGCGCTGGAAATACTCCAATGTCTGCGGCACTCCAAGCACCAGCCCGCTCATGCGTACCGGATGGATGGTCATGGACGCCGACGGGACAATAAAGGACTTCTGCGCCGACACGGCAAGCGGAACCCCGATCGAGTGCCCGCCGCCCAGCACCAACGACACGGTGGGCGTTTTCATCCCGGAGATCAGCTCGGCAATGGCCAAACCCGCCTCCACATCGCCCCCTACTGTATTGAGTATGATCAAAAGCCCCTCTACATCGGCGGCCTCTTCCACCGCCACCAGATGGGGGATCACATGCTCATACTTGGTGGTCTTGTTCTGCGGAGCCAGGGCGTAATGCCCTTCCACCTGCCCGATCACGGTCAGGCAATGAATCAGATGTTTCCCGCGCGCCGCCGTCACCGAACCAAAATCAGTGATTTGCTCGCGTGTGTTCTCATCCAGTACCGCATCATCCTCTTTTTTCTTTTCCGGTTCTTCGGGCTGTGTTCCGGGGATGGTCTGGTCATAGAATTTTTTCATGCAGTAAGCCTCCTTCACTCTACAAGGAATAGATTGTCCCCGATGAGGCTTAACATACATAATACAAGCTATTATAGCATACGTACAATGCCACATCAAGATTTGCTGAAAAAATGTTCGGTACAATTGCAAAAGCCAGCGTCACATAAAACGCTGGCTTTTCTGTATTCCCGTCCTGCCCCCTACGCCATGCTTTTTTTGGCGCGCGGGTGGCAGTTGTTGTAGACGTCCTTGAAACGGCTGTTGAGCAACTGTACGTACACCTGGGTGGAGGAAATGTCCGAGTGCCCGAGCATTTCCTGTATGTCCTTGAGATCGGCGCCGTTTTCCAGAAGATGCAGCGCAAAGGAATGCCGCAGCGTATGCGGCGTGATCTCCTTCTGGATACCCGCCTGCTCGGCATAGCTTTTAATAATCTTCCAGAAGCCCTGGCGGGTCATCCGCTTTCCGTACAGGTTGAGAAAAAGCGCCTGCCCGGTTTCGGGGCTGACCAGCAAGGAGCGGTAGCGGGTGACATACTCCTGAATGGCGTGCACGGCCGACGCATAGATCGGAATGGTGCGGTCAGCCTTGCCGCGCTGACAAATCAGGTAGCCGCCCCGGAGGCTGACATCCTCCACGTTGAGGGCGATCAGCTCGGACACCCGGATGCCGGTCGCATATAACAGCTCAATCATCGCTTTGTCGCGGCAGCCCTTCACATCCCCCGTGGCAGGCTGGGACAGCAACAGGTCGATTTCCGCGCTGGTCAGAAACTGCGGCAGGGTTTTCTCCGTTTTTTCCAGCTTGACTTCACGTGCGGGATTGCCCGACGCCATTTTATTTTGTATCAGACACTGGTAAAAACAACGCAGTGTCGCCACATTCCTCGTCGCGGTGGACGGTGTGCGCCCCCGGCGAAGCATGTCGTTGACATAGTCCCGAATCAGGTCCGGGCTCGCGCTCTGGGGGGTTGCCCCATGCCCCTCCGTATAGGAGAGGAATCCGGACAGGTCACGCAAATAGGACTGCTGCGTGCTCTGTGACGCGTGTTTTACCTCTGTGAGATATGTATGAAACAGTTGTAGGTAGTCACCCATGGTATTACCCCTCATAATACAAAAAGTCGGTCAAAGCATAAACCAATACACGCGTCGAGCAAGGAAGACAGCATAAGGAACAGAAGCAGAAGCCCCTGCCTGAGTAAAAATGGCCGCAGAAGAGTCCCACCGGACTCGCTCTTCCCCTCCGCGCTCAAGATCTGCCGGGAGATCCTCAGGGAAAATCGCATTCCCTCCCCTGCAGAATACAACAGCACCAGCGTAGAAATGAGCAAATGAGGCAGCAGGATCAACAGGGCATAGCCCATCCCCTGCCCACCGTAAAAGCGATAGAAATACCCGACCGTCAGCCCGATTCCCATCGCCCGAAACAGCGTGAGAAAGGGAATCAGGAAAGTGCCGGGCAAGGACAGCGAAAGAAGCACCGTGCCTAAGTAAAAGGGCAAACAGCTTGTAAACGCCGACGTCACCTTGGCGAGAAAATCGGCGTCTCTGCGCGTTTCCAGGAAACCGGAAAAATACCCGTCCAATCCCCCAAGGGCGTCCGCTGCCCCGTCGCGCAGCAAAACCGCGCCGACCGCAACGCCGCCGCACAAAAACAGGTACAGAATGATGTTTTGCCAGTTTTTGTACAGCCATTCCTCCGTGTCCTTCGGATTTCTTTTTTTATACCTTGTCCCTGTCATGCCCGTTCCTCCGCTTTCCTCATTTCAGACTTGGTAATCTATATGAGCGCAGAGGATTATGTATTCCTCGGAAGGCAAGGTTTTCATAAAACAATCAGAAACCGAGCTCTTCCGCCCGTTCGGTGCACCGGCGCATCGCGTCTTGAACGCCCTCTTCAAAGCCGTGGTCACGAAGTCCCTCAAGCGCTTTGAAGGTCGTCCCCCCCGGGGAGGTCACCATATCAATCAGTGCCTGCGGCTCGTGCCCGCTTTCAAGGATCATGCGAGCGCTGCCCAGCAGCGTCTGCCCCACAAGCCTTTTGGCAGTTTCAGCGTCAATGCCCTGCTCCGCGGCCCCGTCGATCATCGCCTTGGCGAATAGATAAACATAGGCGGGGCTGCTGGCGTTTACTGAAATCACGGCGTTCATGCGCTCTTCAGGCAGATGCTCCACAATGCCGAGCGTTTCAAAAATGTCACTGACCAGCGCGTACTGCTCGTCCGAAACCAGCGCGGAACGGGACAATGCCGTCGCGCCGCATCCGATCAGAAGCGGCGTGTTGGGCATCGCACGGATGACGCCGCAGGGCGTTTTGAGACGGGCGGCGATCGACACCGTGGAAATGCCCGCCATGATGCTGACCAGCACCGTCCCGGCGGTCACCGTGTCCGAAATCTCCTCCAACACCGACGTGCAAGTCTGTGGCTTTATGGCCAAAAAAAGCACCGGCACTTCACCGGCCAGCGCCCGGGAGGAGGAAAAGCGTCTCATGCCCATGTCGGAGAAGAGCGCACAACGCTCCTCATTGACATCAAAAAAGCCAATCTCCGACGCCTTTATTTTTCCCGAAGAGATACAACCGCCGGCAATGGCATATGCCATATTGCCGGCGCCGACAAATCCAATTTTACAGTCATCCATGGTTTTCTCTGCCTTTCTGAATACGTATACTATACCCCATTTGGAGAAAGATAGCAAGGCATCACCGGGAGAAAAAGCAAGTTTAGGGAAATCGCCAAAGATTATGTCAATAAAATTATGTTAACTTCACAAATGTTATGTCAATTATATTATGTGAACTACCAGATGTGGGGGCACAGAAAAATTCAGCCTCTACCCCTTACTTCTATTCAGCTAGAGCCGCCTGTATCATCAAGGCGCATTCCAGCCGCTTTTTTTCGAGCTCACAGGACAAATGATGCGGTCTCAGGATATCCCCTTCGTACTGGTTGTTGTTGGCGTTGCAACCGCCGCTGCAATAAAACTTTGCCCAACAGCCTTTGCAACCCTCTTTCGCATACACATTGGCACGCGCAAACCGCGCCTTGGTTTCTACGTCCAGGGTATCGTTCAGCACACTGCCCATCTTCCAGCTCTTGTCGCCGACAAACTGGTGACAAGGGTAGATGTCCCCTTCGGGCGTCACCGCGACATACTCGTTGCCACACCCGCACCCGCGGAGCCGCTTTACGGCACAGGGGCCCTGCTCGAGATCAAGCATGAAATGGAAGAAGTTAAACCACTCCCCCCTTTTGCGGCTTTCAATCATGCGCCGCGCCAGCGTCTCATATTCCTTAAAGACGCGCGGCAGATCCTCCTCCTTGATGGAATAGGGGAGTTTTTCGTCCGACACGACCGGTTCAATCGAAATCTGGTCAAAGCCCAGCGACGCGAGGTGATAGACATCCTGTGAAAAGTCATAGTTGTGCTTCGTAAAGGTGCCCCGGACATAATAGTCCTTGTCCCCGCGCCCCGCGACGAGCGCCTGATACTTGGGCACAATGGAATCATAGCAGCCCGAGCCGTTCACCCGTGTGCGCAGTCTGTCATTGACCTCCCGGCGGCCGTCGAGGGAAAGCACAACGTTGGACATCTCGCGGTTAATGAATTCGGTCTTTTTCTCGTCGAGCAGCAGCCCGTTGGTTGTGATGGTAAAACGGAAGTTTTTGCCGTACTCCTTCTCCTTCCCGCGCGCGTAGGCGACCACCTTCTGCACCACATCGAAGTTCATGAGCGGTTCGCCGCCGAAAAAGTCCAGCTCAAGGTTTCTGCGGCTGCCCGACCGAGTGAGCAGGAAGTCAATTGCCCGCCTGCCCACCTCTTCACTCATGAGCATGCGGCCGTGGCCGAAGTCGCCCTTTGCGGCGAAACAGTATTCACAGCGCAGGTTGCAGTCGTGGGCGATGTTCAGGCACATTGCCTTCACCGGCACGTCGCCCGTCTTTCCGAGGAACTCATCATAGCCGTCGGGGGAAAAAAGCGCCCCCGCCCTCTCCAGTTCCCTGAGCTCTTCAAAGGCGCTCTCCACCTCTTCCGGCGCATGCGCTTCGCACAGGGTTTGACGCAGGTTCTCGGACAAACGGTCGGGCAGACGCTCCGCCTCACGCAGCGCGTCCAAAAGCCCGTAGGACACGTCGTCCAGCACGTGCACCGCCCCGCTGTTCACGTCGAGCGCCATGTTGTATCCGTTTTGCGAATATGTATGAATCATATCTGTTTTCCTCTTTACACAAAAGTAAGGGACAGTGTTGTCCTGTCCCAAACTCGTTTTACATATTTTTTGTGTTTGCGCGTGGATGATTAATCCTTGTTACGCTCACATTTCTGGTTGGCCACGGTGCAAGAGGTCTTGCAGGCCGACTGGCAGGACGCCTGGCACTCGCCGCAGCCGCCCTTAGTAGCGCTCTCCTTCAGGTTGGGGGTATTCAGCGTTTTGACATGCTTCATCTCATTATCCTCCGGTTCTACATTTTTCACTGGCTTATTATACCATGTCTAGGGCGATCTTTCAATCGTTAATTTTATTTTCTCCGGGAACGGTGGTTGGCGCCCATGACGCCGCCGGCACAGCCGCCGATGATCAGGATGCCGTGCTTGATCAAATTGGTGCCCTGAATGTCATTGCCTGAGAGGAAAAACCCGATAATAAATACGACAAACGCCACAATGAGCGCCGTCAGCAGCCCCGCCATCAGCCCCCTGGATTTCAGGATACGCGCGGTGACATTGCCGCCGATAAAGCCGCCTCCTGCGGCGATGACCACCGTGACGATGCCCGCGGCGCTCTGCGAAACGCTACCCGCAACTTTGAGCACCAGTGACACCAGCGTCAGCAGCAGCAGCATACTCAGCAGGGCGGAGAGCACTCCGATCCCCACACCCTTCACAAGCTTGACAGCCGGATTTTGCTGCGCCTCTCTGCTTCTTTTCATAAAAAACACGCCCTCTCATATACTCTATCGAAGTATATGAGAGGGCGTAAATCGTTATTCCTTACTCTTGTCCGTATCGCAGCTGGCAATCGCCCACTTCTTGATCTTCATCTTGGAGCGGTCGGCGCCGGTTTCAATGATAAACGAATCGGAGTCGTCCTTGACCGCCACAATCTTGCCGACGATGCCGCCGATGGTAGTGATGTCATCGCCGATCTCCAGATTTTTGCGCATGGCATCCTCCTGCTTGCGCTTTTTGTTCTGCGGACGGATGAGCAAAAAGTAAAAAACTGCAACCATAGGGATTAAAAAGAGCATTGAAGTCCAGATGCTCCCCTGCTGTGCCTGGTCTGCCGTCGCCAGTAAAATAGTACCGAATGACATTTTTTTCATTTCCTTTCAGTGCAGGTCTCTTATTAATAGGTAGATTATACCAGTAACGCTTCCAACATGCAACAGGAATATTCAGATGCGCCGGGAAATTTTTTCAATGTTCCGGTCATAAAAACTGTCAAATACGTCGTCCTCAAGCGCTTTTCTGATCTGCTTCATCAGGTGGTTATAAAAATACAGGTTATGCATCACGAGCAGCCGCATGCCGAGCATCTCCCCGCTCTTAAACAAATGCCGCAGATAGGCGCGCGAAAAGCTCTGACAGGCCGGGCAGCCACACCCCTCCTCAATCGGGCTTTCGTCCAGCTCATACTTGGCGTTCACGATGTTGCGGCAGCCCTCCCAGGTGAAAACGTGCCCGTGACGGGCGTTGCGGGAGGGCATGACGCAGTCAAACAGGTCGATGCCCCGTCTGACCGCCTCCAGGATGTTGCCCGGCGTGCCCACGCCCATCAGGTAACGGATTTTATTAATTGGCATCTCTGGCTCCACTGCCTCGATAATGCGGTACATCTCCGCTGCGGTCTCCCCCACCGCCAGCCCGCCGATCGCATAGCCGTCCAGATCCATGCGCGCGATCTCGCGCATGTGGGCGATGCGCAGATCGTCATAGGTGCCGCCCTGGTTGATACCGAACAGCAGCTGTGAGGGATTGAGCGTGCCCAGCTGCTCAGACAGCCGGCGCATCTCCTCCTGACAGCGCGCCAGCCAGCGGGTGGTCATCGCACAGGACGCCTTTACGTAGTCATATTCCGCCGGGTTTTCCACACACTCGTCAAAGGCCATCGCGATGGTCGAGCCCAGATTGGACTGAATGCGCATGCTCTCCTCGGGGCCCATGAAGATTTTTTTGCCGTCGATGTGGGAGGAAAAATAGACGCCCTCCTCCTTGATCGTGCGCAGACTCGCAAGCGAAAACACCTGGAAACCGCCGCTGTCGGTCAGGGTGGGTCCCTCCCAGCGCGTAAAGCCGTGCAGGCCGCCGAGCGTTTTGATTTTTTCGTCGCCCGGACGCAGGTGCAGATGATACGTGTTGCACAGCATGACCTGACAACCCAGCGCTTTCAGGTCGTGCGCCGACACCGCGCCTTTAATCGCGCCCGCCGTGGCCACGTTCATGAAGGCAGGGGTTTGTACCGTGCCATGCACGGTGGCAAGCTCGCCCAGCCGGGCGGCCTTTTGCTTCTTTTTCAGTGTAAACATGGTTTCTCCTGTCATAACAAATTTAGTCAAAGCTGACAACATCAAACAAATTGAGGAACAGCCACTCGATAAGCGCAAAAAAGGCAAGAAAAAGGGTAACTACCAAAAGCACAGAAACAACCATCACAAGCCCATACACAATTTTCCACAGTGTATTTTTTTTGCGTTTCTTAAGCCTTTCTTTGACACTCTCACTCACGCACTCCATAATGACGTCTAAAATTAATTCCGCGATAAACTCCATATTACGCCTCCGTAAATCCTGACCCGATCAGCATAGCGTCGCCAAAGCTGAAAAACCGGTAGCGCTCCTGTACCGCCTGTGCGTAGGCGCGCATAGTATGGGAGTAACCGGCCAGCGCGCACACGAGCATGATCAGCGTGCTTTCGGGCAGATGAAAGTTGGTGATCAGCCCGTCGAGCACCTTGAATTCATAACCGGGGTACATGAAAATATCGGTCCAGCCGTCGGCCGCGCAGATGCTTCCGTGTTGTGCCGCCACCGACTCAAGCGTCCGGCAGCTTGTGGTGCCCACGGCGATCACCCGACCTCCCCGCGCCTTGGTACAGCAAATCAGATCAGCCGTCTCGGGCGGGAGGTGGTAGTGTTCGGCGTGCATCACATGGTCGGTGATCACTTCGGCCTGCACGGGACGGAAGGTGCCCAGGCCCACATGCAGCGTCACAAAGCCAATCTCAACGCCCTTTTCCCGCAGCGCACTCAACAGCGCCGGCGTAAAATGCAGCCCCGCCGTGGGTGCGGCCGCCGAGCCCGGCTCCTTGGCATAAACGGTCTGGTAGCGCTCCTTGTCAGTAAGCCGCTCGGTGATGTAATGAGGCAGCGGCATCTCGCCGATTTTTTCCAGCGCCTCAAACAGTCCCACGGCGTCATCGAAGCGGATCAGGCGGTTTCCCCCCTCGACCACATCGACTATCTCGCCGCGCAGCAGCCCCTCCCCAAAGGAAAACCGTGTGCCCACTTTGGCGCGCCTCCCCGGACCGGCCAGTGTCTCCCAGACGCCGTGCTCCTTGGGGTGGAGCAGCAAAAATTCCACCACGGCACCCGAATCCTCCCGTACGCCGTACAGCCGCGCCGGAAGCACGCGGGTATCATTCAAAATCAGGCAATCGCCCGCGTCAAGCAGACCGACAAGATCGGTAAACCGCTTGTGCGAAACTGCGCCGCTTTCCCTGTCGAGTACCATCAGGCGGGATTCGTCGCGTCCGAGCAGAGGGGTCTGCGCAATGAGCTCGGAGGGCAGGTCATAATAAAAATCACTGGTTTTCATGAATTTTCCTTCTGTATTCATTATTTTTGGGTTTGACAACGCCCGCATTCGGTGTTATGATGAGGACAAATAAATAGGCATTAGATAGAGGCGCGTCTTTCAAGAGTACCGTGTGTGAGGTTGCCGAACCGATGACCGCATGGAAAAGGGAAAGTCGCCGAAGGAATGTGTTTGGCAAAGCATATTCCTGGGGGTACAGTCAATAATTGTACCACTGTCATCGATACTGTATTGATGGAGTGCTATCGAAACAATGAACGTTTTGACACTTCTATTATTATATTGTATTGATGACCGGTTTACAAGCCGGTTTTTTTGTACCTCAATATCGAAGTCTGGGAGGAGATTCACATGAAAAAATACAAAGTAGGCATCATCGGTGCAACCGGTATGGTGGGACAGCGTTTTGCGACGCTGCTGGAAAAGCATCCGTGGTTTGAGGTGCACGCCCTCGCGGCCAGCGCACGCTCCGCCGGAAAGACCTATAAGGAGGCCGTGGGAAGCCGCTGGGCCATGAGCACCGAAATGCCCGCGTCCATGGCAGACATGATGGTGTACGACGCCACGGCAGATCTTCTGAAAATCACCGGCCTGGTGGACTTCGTCTTTTGCGCCGTGGATATGAAAAAGGATGCGATCCGCGCGCTGGAGGAGGCCTATGCCAAGGCCGAGTGCCCGGTCATGTCCAACAACAGCGCCCACCGCAAGACGCCCGACGTTCCCATGATTATCCCTGAGATCAATGCCGACCACGCGCAGATCATTCCCGCGCAGCGCAAGCGGCTGGGCACAAAGCGCGGCTTCATTGCGGTCAAATCCAACTGCTCAATCCAGAGCTATGTTCCCGCCCTGCACCCCCTGTGGGACCTGGGCGTCACCAAGGTACTCGCCTGTACCTATCAGGCGATTTCGGGTGCGGGCAAAACTTTTGAAAGCTGGCCCGAGATGATGGATAATCTAATTCCCTTCATTGGCGGCGAGGAAGAAAAATCCGAGCAGGAGCCTCTCAAGGTGTGGGGCCGCGTGGATGGCGACCGCATTGTGAACGCCTCCTCCCCCTCCATCACCTCACAGTGCCTGCGCGTACCTGTGTCGGACGGTCACACGGCGGCGGTGTTCGCCTCGTTCGAGAAAAAAGTGACAACCGAAGAAATCATCGCCCGCTGGGCAGCCTATAAGGGCCGTCCGCAGGAACTCGGCCTCCCCAGCGCGCCCAAGCAGTTCCTGCATTACTTCACCGAGGATAACCGTCCGCAGGCGCGTCTCGACCGCGATTTAGAGGGCGGCATGGCGGTTTCGGTCGGACGCCTCCGTCCCGACGAGCAGTATGACATCAAGTTTGTCTGCCTGTCCCATAACACGCTGCGCGGCGCGGCCGGAGGCGCTGTCCTGATGGCAGAGCTGCTGTGCGCGGAAGGCTATTTAGATTCGGAAACGCTTTCTAACTTTTAAGAAGGAGCGATTACCATGAAAAACACAATCTTTACCGGCGCGGGCGTGGCGCTTGTCACCCCCATGAACGCCGATTTTTCTATCAACTTCGAAGAAATGGGCCGTTTGATTGACTTCCAAATTGATAACGGCACCGACGCCATCATTGCCTGCGGGACTACGGGCGAATCGGCCACGCTGTCCCACGAGGAGCACTGTGACGTCATCCGCTATACCGTCGATCGTGTGGCCGGCCGCGTGCCGGTGATCGCCGGGACGGGCAGCAACGACACCGCCTATGCCCTGACGCTCTCACAGGAGGCGGAGACGCTGGGCGCGGACGCCCTTCTGATGGTCACGCCCTACTACAACAAGGCGTCCCAGGCGGGCCTCACCCAGCATTATACGTATGTGGCCGATCGGGTCAACCTGCCCATCATCCTATACAATGTCCCCAGCCGCACCGGCTGCCCCATCGCCGTGGACACCTATGCGGAGCTTGCCAAGCACGAAAACATTGCCGCCATTAAGGAGGCCAACGGGGACATCTCCGCCATCGCTAAAACCTTTGCCGCCTGCGGAGAAAAACTCGACATTTATTCGGGCAACGACGACCAGACCACGGCCATCTGTTCCCTGGGCGGGATGGGCATCATTTCGGTTTTCTCCAATATATGCCCCCGTCCTATGCATGACATAGCCGCCGCCGCGCTGAAGGGAGACTTCGCTGAAAGCGCACGGCTGCAGCTCAAATTCTTAAAGCTCATGAACGCTCTCTTTATGGACGTCAATCCCATCCCGGTCAAAGAGGCGGTCAATATGCTCGGCTTCAACGCAGGCCCTTGCCGTATGCCCATGTCTCCGCTGAGCGACAGCCACAGGGAGGCTTTGCGCGGGATCATGACAGAATACGGACTGATTTAAAAGAACGGTCTGTTTTATTTTCAGGAGACCCAACAGGAAGGAATGGACGTGTAATGGTTAAGATATTGCTTTGCGGATGCAACGGAAAAATGGGGAGGGTGATCTCGAGCTGTGTGCGCGAGAGAAACGACTGCAAAATTATCGCGGGTGTGGATTTATGCACCGAAACAACCTTTGACTACCCGGTCTACGCCTCCTTTGACGAACTGGAGGCCGTGCCCGACGTCATCTTGGATTTTTCCCATGTTTCGGTGCTCACCCCCCTGCTTAGCTATGCGCTCCGTATGAAGCTGCCGTGCGTTCTGTGCTCCACGGGATACTCCGACGGGCAGGTCGCGGAGATTCACGCCGCGGCGCAGAAAATTCCGGTGTTTTACTCGCGCAATATGTCGCTGGGCATCAACCTGCTCATTGAGTTGTCCAAGAAAGCCGCGTCCATTTTAGGCGGGCAGTTTGACATTGAGATCATCGAGAAGCACCACAACCAGAAGATTGACGCACCCAGCGGCACGGCGCTCATGCTGGCCGACGCGATTGCGGGCGAGCTGCCCGAAACACCGATGTACGAATACAACCGCCACGCACAACGCAAAAAGCGCTCCAAAAACGAGATTGGCATTCACGCGGTGCGCGGCGGCACCATTGTCGGGGAGCACGAGGTGCTGTTTGCGGGGCATGACGAGGTGATCTCGCTGAACCACATTGCACAGTCCAAAGAGGTTTTCGCCACGGGCTCCATCAACGCGGCGGTGTTTATGCATGCAAATAAAGCGCCCGGACTGTACGACATGGGCGACCTTCTGTCCAGATAAAAAGGAGTTTTGCAATGGAACTTTTCAGAAAAGAGGAGATCACGCTTGTGACCCTCCAGAACGTCCCGGCCAACCCAGCCTTCATCAGCCGGATTTTATCCGATATTTCAAAACAGAGCGTCAACATTGACATGATTTCACAGGAGCCGCCGCAGGGCGAGCATTCAAGCCTTTCCTTTACGATCTCGGACGATGACCTGATGCGCGTTCTTGTGATGAGCAAGGCGCTTCAGGAGGAATTTCCCGAAATCAAGCCGGTGGTCAGCAGCGCCAATTGCAAAATCACCCTGTTCGACGAGGGGATGCGCGAACAGACCGGCGTTGCCGCACGCTTCTTTGAGGCGCTCCTGCGCGCCGAGCCGGACATCCGGATCATCACTACCTCCGAGGTGGAGATCGCCGTTCTCGTAACCAAGGCACACGCCCAGCCCACCTATGAGGCCATCCATTCGGCTTTTTTTCCGGGAGAATAGCGCTTGAAGGCGCTGATTGTCGGGAAAAATGACGCGGGACAGCGGCTGGATAAATTTCTGCAAAAAGCTCTCCCCCGCCTGCCTGTTTCCCTGATGTACCGGTACATCCGCACAAAGCACATCAAATTAAACGGTAAACGCTGCGAAATTTCGATGAAGCTCTGTGAGGGTGACGAGATCAAGCTTTTTATCCCCGATGAGTTTTTTTCGCCGCACGATAAATCCCTGCCCTTTTTGCAGGCAGGCAGAAAGCTCACGGTACTCTATGAGGACGAGCATATCCTGCTCGCCGACAAATGCGTAGGGCTCATTGTCCATTCCGATGAGGAGAACACCGGGGACACGCTGATCGACCGCATTCAGAAATACCTCTATGACAAGGGTGAGTACGACCCCCGTCAGGAGCAGAGCTTCGCGCCCGCGCTGTGCAATCGAATTGACCGCAACACCGGAGGCATTGTCATGGCGGCCAAAACCGCCGAGGCGCTGCGCATCCTCAATGAAAAAATCAAGCACCATGAAATTGACAAGCGGTATCTGTGCATCGTGCACGGGCATATGCCCAAACGGGAGGATATCCTGACCGGCTATCTTCAGAAAAACACCGATCAAAACCGCGTGTACATCTCCGAGACCCCTGTCTCCGGCGCGCGTTCGATTAAGACGCGCTATGCGGTGCTGGAGGAACGTCCGCCTTATTCCCTTCTTGAGGTACAGCTGCTCACCGGGCGCACCCATCAGATTAGAGCGCACATGGCCTCGATCAGACACCCGCTGCTGGGCGACGGCAAATACGGTACCAATGCCCTCAACAAACCAAGCGGCTATAAAACCCAGGCGCTGTATTCCTACAAGCTGACCTTTCGCTTCAAGACCGACGCGGGTGTGCTGAATCCTCTCAACAACCGCACCTTTGAGGTTGAAAATGTCTGGTTTGCGGACGAATTCAGAAGTGGGAAAATACGTTAAAAAGCACGGATGACTCAGTCACCCGTGCTTTTATTTTGCTTATTTCCCGATGTCTTTCCGGTACTGCGCTCCGCCAAAGCTGATGCGCTCCACAGCAGCGTAGGATGCTGAAAGAGCCTCCTCAAGCGTCGCGCCGCACGCGGTCACACCCAGCACACGACCGCCCGCCGTGACAAATCCGACGTCCCCCAGCGCCGTCCCCGCATGGTATACGGTCGCGCCGTCAACCTGTCCGTCGGCATTCAGTCCATCAATGGGCACGCCCTTTTCATAGCTGCCCGGGTAACCGCCCGACGCCATGACCACACAGGCACACGCGCCGTCGTCCCATTCAATGTCAATCCCGTCCAGCCGCCCGTCGATCACCGCCTGGCAAATATCCCACAGGTCGGTTTTAAGCCGCGGCAGCACCACCTGCGCCTCCGGGTCTCCGAAGCGGGCGTTGTACTCGATCACCTTCACGCCGTCAGGCGTGATCATCAGGCCAAAGTACAGACAGCCCTTGAAGGGGCATCCCTCCTGCTGCATCGCGCGCAGGGTGGGCAGAAAAATGGTATTCATACAGGTTTCGGCGAGTTCGGGCGTGTAGTGGGGGTTGGGGCTCACTGTGCCCATGCCGCCCGTGTTCGGGCCCTGGTTTCCGTCAAAGATGCGCTTGTGATCCTTGGAGGACACCATCGGCCGCAGGGTTCTGCCGTCGGAAAAGCACAGTACGGATACCTCCGGGCCGGTCAGGAATTCCTCAATGACCACCCGGCTGCCCGACGCCCCGAACACCTTGTCCTCCATAATTGAACGAATGGCGTCCGCCGCCTGCGTCCGATTCTGCGCAATGATGACGCCCTTGCCCAGCGCAAGTCCATCCGCTTTTATCACCGTCGGATACTTGTTCTGCTCTTCGATGTAGGACAGCGCGGCTGCCGGGTCGTCAAACACTTCGTAGGAGGCGGTGGGAATGCTGTATTTTTTCATCAGATCCTTGGAAAAGACCTTGCTCGCCTCAATGCGCGCGGCGGCCGCATTCGGCCCAAATACACGCAGCCCGGCTCTCTCCATGGCATCCACCATGCCGGCGGCCAGCGGATCGTCGGGCGCGACGAACACCATGTCCACCGCTTTTTCTCTGGCAAACGAGACCATACCTTCAATATCCATGACGCCGATCGGCACGCACTGCGCGTCACAGGCGATCCCGCCATTGCCCGGTGCGCAATACATAGTATCCACATTGGGGCTTTTCTTAAAGGCGCGAATGAGCGCGTGCTCGCGCCCTCCGCTACCCACCATCAGTAATTTCATACGGGTGTCCCCTCTCTTAATGCTTAAAGTGGCGCATACCGGTGAACACCATCGCAATGCCCGCCTCATCGGCGGCCTTGATGCTGTCCTCGTCACGGATGGAGCCGCCCGGCTGTATGATCGCGGTAATGCCCGCCTTTTGTGCCGCCTCTACACAGTCGGAGAAGGGAAAAAACGCATCGGAGCCCATGACGCTGCCCTTTGCCTTGTCTCCCGCATAGCGGATGGCCAGCTCAAGCGCCGTGATGCGGTTGGTCTGACCGGGGCCGATACCCACGGTGGCATTGTCCCGGGCCAGCGCGATGCCGTTCGATTTAACGTGCTTGACCACCTTCCACACAAAGCGCAACTGTGCCATCTCGGCGTCGGTGGGCTTACGCTTAGTCACACAGCGCAGCTGACCCTCGTTCATTAGCTCGGTGTCCAGCTCCTGCACCAGCAGGCCGCCCGCCACTTTTTTCATGTCGAGCATGGCCGCGCTGTTGGGCTTTGCCAAACCGGGAAGCTTTAAAAGACGAATATTCTTTTTCTGGGTCAGAATGCCCATTGCCTCGGCGGTAAAGCCGGGCGCAATGATAATCTCCAGGAAAATTTTGGACAGCTCCTCCGCCGTTTTCTGATCGACCGGACGGTTGAGAGCGACGATGCCGCCGAAAATGGAGACGGGGTCGGCGTTGTAGGCGTTGAGGTAGGCCTCATAAATATCCGCGCCCAGGCCCACACCGCAGGGGTTGGCGTGCTTGACCGCCACCGCGGCCGGCTCGCTGTCCCCGAATTCCTTGAGCAGGTCGAGGGCGCCGTTCGCGTCGTTAATGTTGTTGTAGGAGAGCTCCTTGCCGTGCAGCTGCTCGGCCGCCGCCAGAGTGTTGTCAAAATTGCCGATCTCGCGGTAAAACGCGGCGTTCTGATGGGGGTTCTCGCCATAGCGCATACCCTGTACTTTCTCAAAGGTCAGGGTCAGGTTGTCCGCAAGCGGGCTCTCGCCCCGTATGCGCCGCAGGTAGGTATTGATCATTGCGTCGTACTGCGCGGTGTGCTCAAACACCTTGCCGGCCAGCGTGAATTTGGTGTCCCTTTTGACAGCGCCGTTCTCTTTGAGTTCTTCAATCACGGTCGCATAGTCGCCCGGGTCAACCACCACGGCGACGTCCTGCCAGTTCTTGGCCGCCGCGCGGATCATGGTCGGACCGCCGATGTCGATATTCTCGATGGCCTCCTCCAGCGAAACGTCCGGCTTCAAGACCGTCGCCTTAAACGGATACAGGTTGATTGCCACAATGTCAATGGGGGTAACGTTCAGCTTTTCAAGCTGCTCCATATGCTCAGGGTTGGAACGCATAGCCAGAATGCCCGCATGAATCATGGGATGCAGCGTCTTGACGCGGCCGTCCAGACATTCGGGAAAGCCTGTGACATCAGATACGCTTACAACCGGGACGCCCGCCTGGCTGAGCGCCGACGCGGTCCCCCCCGTGGACAGAATTTCATAGCCCAGCGCATGCAGACCCCGCGCGAACTCTATGACACCCGTTTTGTCAGACACACTGAGTAATGCTCTCTTTTTCATTCTGATTCCTCCTCGTTGATTATCTTCACATGACGGCCCTCTACGCGAAGCCGGCCCTGACAAAACAGTGCGACCGCTTTCGGCAGAAGCGTCCATTCGGCCTCCTCCATCACCCTTTTTTGCAGCATCTCGGGCGTGTCGTCCGAATAAACCGGCACGGCCTTTTGCAGGATGATCGGACCGCCGTCACACACCTCGGTGACAAAATGCACCGTCGCCCCGGTCAGCTTGACACCTGTGTCCAGCGCCGCCCGGTGCACCCGAAGCCCGTAATACCCCGGCCCGCAGAAGGAGGGGATCAGGGCGGGATGGACATTGATGATGCGGTGTTCAAAGCGCTCGAGCAGTGTGTTCCCTATGATGGTCATAAAGCCGGCCAGCACGACTAAATCTATCTCGCGGCTGAGCAGCGCTTCCAGAAGCGCACGGTCAAACTGCCCGGCGGACTCATACTCCTGTCGGGGCAGGGCAAGCGCTTCAATGCCCGCCGCCCGCGCCCGTTCAAGCGCGTAAGCGTCCCGCTTACTGGAAATGACGCAGGCAATTTCTCCGCCGGCCAGCTCCCCACGGTTATGCGCGTCGATCAACGCCTGTAGATTGGTGCCGCCGCCCGACACCAGCACCGCAATCCTCATACGAGAACCACGCCTTCCTCGCCCACGCCGACCTCGCCGATGATGTGGGCTTTTTCCCCAGCGGTATGCAGCACGCGCAGCGCCTGATCGGCCTGGTCCGCCGGAACAACGGCCACCATGCCGATGCCCATGTTAAAGGTGTTGTACATGTCGTGCTCGGGGATGTGCCCGTGCTTTTCGATCAGCTCAAAGATCGGCATTTTGGGCAGGGCGCTCTTTTTGACAAACGCCTGGATCCCCTTGCCGAGCATGCGTGGGATGTTTTCATAAAATCCGCCGCCCGTAATGTGAGAAACCGCCTTGACATTGACGTTCTCAATCAGTGAAAGCAGAGGCTTCACATAAATTTTGGTGGGTGTCAGCAGCTCCTCGCCCAGCGTCTTTCCAAAGTCGCTGACCAGCATGTTGACGTTGGAATGATTGACGCGGAAAACCCGCCGCACGAGCGAATAGCCGTTCGAGTGGACGCCGGAGGACTCTAAACCGATCAGCACATCGCCGATGCGGATGTCCTCCCCTGAGATCATTTTCTCACGGTCGACCATGCCGACCGAAAAACCGGCCAGGTCGTATTCATCGACCGGATAAAAGCCGGGCATTTCCGCGGTTTCCCCGCCGATCAGCGCACAGCCCGCGCGCACACAGCCCTCGGCGATTCCGCTGACAATGGCCGCGACCTTCTCGGGAATATTCTTTCCCACAGCGACATAGTCCAAAAAGAACAGCGGACGGGCGCCGCAACAAATTACGTCGTTGACGCACATCGCCACACAATCAATACCCACTGTGTCGTGCTTGTTCATTAAAAACGCAATGCGCAGCTTGGTGCCCACGCCGTCGGTGCCCGAAACCAGCACGGGACGGTCGATGCCGTGGGTATCCAGCTCAAAAAGACCCCCAAACCCGCCGATCGAGGAGATGGCTCCGGGAATTTTCGTGCGCGCCACGTGCTTTTTCATGAGCTCCACGGCACGATATCCGGCCGTGACGTCCACGCCGGCCTCTTTGTAACTGTCGCTGAAACTTTTCATGTCGTTCTATTCCTTTCGAGCCTTTGCTCACTGTTTTTCCAGTTTCCTGTCATAGGGATTCACATATTTCTCATCGGGCACCTCAATGGGGTATTGGCCCGTGAAGCAAGCGTCGCAGAACCCGATGTGGGCATCGCACGCGATGTTACGGATGCCGTCGATGCTCAAATAACCCAGCGTGTCGGCGCCGATCTCCTTGCAGATCTCTTCAATGGACATACGGCAGGCGATCAGGTGCTTGCGTGAGCTGATGTCTGTGCCAAAATAGCAGGGGTTGAGAAAGGGCGGCGAGGAGATGCGCATATGAACCTCCTTCGCGCCTGCGTCTCGCAGAAGCTGCACGATGCGCGCCGAGGTGGTGCCGCGTACAATGGAGTCGTCGATCAGCACCACGCGCTTGCCGTTGACCGCCGCCGCGATGGGGCTGAGCTTTATTTTAACCGCGCTCTCCCGCTTTTTCTGGGTTTCCTGAATGAACGTGCGTCCGACATAGCGGTTTTTGACGAAGGCCAGTCCGAAGGGAATCCCCGATTCATTGGCATAGCCAAGCGCCGCATCCAGCCCCGAATCGGGGACGCCGCACACCAGGTCAGCCTCGACTGGATGCTCCTGCGCCAAAATCATTCCTGCGTTCTGCCGCGCTATATGCACGCTCTGTCCCTCCAACACCGAGTCCGGACGGGCAAAATACACATATTCAAAAATACAGAAGGAGGTCTTTTCCCCGCACAGCTCCTTGTGGCTGCGAACGCCCTTGCGATCGATGACCACCACTTCTCCCGGCTCCACGTCGCGGACAAATTCCGCACCCAGCGTGTCAAACGCACAGGTTTCCGATGCAACCAGATAGCTGTCCTCCAGTTTGCCGATCGACAGCGGGCGGAAGCCTTTGGGGTCGCGGGCGGCAACCAGCTTGCGGGGCGACATCACCACAAGAGAGTATGCGCCTTTGATTTTCTTCATGGCGTTCTGCACCGCTTTTTCAATTGAGCCCGCATGAATGCGCTCGCGCGCAATCACATACGCGATGATCTCGGCGTCGCAGGTTGTCTGAAAAATCGCGCCGCCCTGCTCAAGCTCATGACGCAGCTCTGGAATGTTGACAATCGAGCCGTTGTGGCAGATGGCCAGCGTCCCCTTGATGTAGCGCATGACCAGCGGCTGGGCGTTGGCGCGTTCCTGCTTGTCGCTGGGCGCATAGCGGACATGCCCGACCGCAATGTGCCCCGTTCCCAGATTCTTGAGGGAGGGCTCGGTAAAAACGTCGGGCGTAATGCCGATGTCCTTGTGCGATCGGATGACGCCTGCATCGTTGACCGCGATACCGCAGCTCTCCTGTCCCCTGTGCTGAAGCGCATAGAGCGCCAGATAAACATCCCCTACGATGTCCTCGTTCCCTTCGCTGTATATCCCAAAGACCCCGCACTCCTCATGCATGCCAGCACTCATTGCCTCTTCCTCCTGTCATCATTTTGACTTCAATTATAAGCTTTGTACCTTTTCCATGATTTCCCTGTCCTTCCGGAGTACCTCTTCCTTCATATCCTCTTTCATGCGAAGGAGCTTGTCCGCAAGCTCAGGATCACTGACCGCCAGAATCTGCACAGCCAGCAGGGCGGCGTTGTCCGCGCCGTCGATCGCCACGGTTGCCACCGGGATTCCTTTTGGCATTTGCACCGTAGCCAGCAACGCATCCAGCCCGTCCAGCGTAGAGGACTTGACCGGAATGCCGATGACCGGCAGCGTGGTATGCGCGGCGAGCACGCCCGCCAAATGAGCCGCTTTACCGGCCGCCGCGATGATCGCGCCGAAGCCTTTCTCCCGGGCGCGCGCTGAAAAGCCGCAGGCCGCCTCGGGTGTGCGGTGAGCAGACATCACATGAACCTCAGTTTCCACACCAAAACTCCTGAGGGTTTTAATCGCCCCCGACACCACCGGCAGGTCGCTGTCGCTGCCCATTACAATTGCCACTTTTTTCGTAAGCATTTTTTCGTCCTCCTTGTAAACGCATGAAATGCAGGCTGTAGTAAAGACTACAGCCTGCATTGTTACTTTTGTTCATCGCAGGGCATTATGGTACAATGCGCCTGCGATGCTCCGCATGAGCTCACGATGGAACGCATTGTCACAACACCTCCGACGTTATTGAGATGTTTCTATTCTATTGCATTTTCAAATAAAAAGCAAGGTGTTGCGATCCATTTCTGACATCTTTGTATGGATATTGTCCCTGATCCATGTGAAAACACTATATTTTGTTTATTTTCCCTCACCCGGCGTGCCGGAAACCAGCTCTTTGACCGAAGTCGCAATGCCGGCCAGCGACTGAATGTTCGAGGGGATAATAATTTTGGTCGCTTTGCCGTCGGCAGCCTTCGCAAAGGCCTCCAGACTTTTGAGTGCAACCACAGAATCCACCGGCGCGGATTCGTTGAGCATTTTGAGACTGTCCGCCAGCGCCTTCTGCACCGAAAGGATGGCCTGCGCCTCACCGTCCGCCTCGCGGATTTTGGTTTCGCGCATCGCGTCGGCACGCAGGATGGCCGCTTCCTTATGACCCTCGGCCACGAGGATCTGGCTGCGTTTTTCGCCCTCGGCGCGCAGGATGGATTCACGGCGCTCACGCTCTGCCTTCATCTGCTTCTCCATCGCGTCCTGAATTTCGCGCGGCGGGATGATGTTCTTGAGCTCCACGCGGTTGACCTTGATGCCCCACGCGTCGGTCGCCTCATCCAGAATGATGCGGATCTTGCTGTTGATGACGTCGCGGGAGGTCAGCGTATGGTCAAGCTCAAGGTCGCCGATGATGTTACGCAGGGTAGTCGCCGTCAGGTTTTCGATGGCGGATAGGGGGCGTTCCACACCGTAGGTGTAAAGCTTTGGGTCAGTGATCTGGAAATAGACCACCGTATCAATCTGCATGGTGACGTTGTCCGAGGTGATAACCGGCTGGGGCGGGAAATCAATCACCTGCTCCTTGAGGGAAACCTTGCGGGAAATGCGGTCGACAAACGGGATCTTGAAGTGCAGACCGGTTTCCCATGTGCCTAAGTACGCGCCTAAACGCTCAATGACGAAGGAATTCGCCTGCGGAACAACCTTAATGTTGGAAATGATAATGATAATGAGCAAAGCCAAAAGTGCAAGAACTATATACGTCATGATAAAACCCTCCTAATGATTAATAAAATAAATCAAAGTGCTTATAAGGAAATATGTGAGCATGCCGAGAAAGAAAAACAGAATATTTTTCCATACCTTTTTCATAGTATTTCCCCTCCGGACACATTCACTGCTTGTGCACGAGAAGCTTCACGCCCTGAATTTCCTCGACAACCACATTCTCTCCGGTCGACAGCTGTGATCCGTCCGATGTACGGGCCGACCAAATACTGCCTTCGATCTTGACCTGTCCGGTGCCCTGCTGGTTGTCAATGGTCACGATCACCTTGCCGGTTTGCCCGACATAGCGGTCTGCGTTGGTCTTGACCTTCTCTCTGCGGTTTATCCTTCGGACAAGCGGCCGGGTGAGCACGAGTGTCAGTATCGTCACAATCACAAACACTGTCACCTGAAGCCACATTGGCCCGTCCAGCAGTCCCGCGATCAGGGCACACACGCCCCCGGCCGCAAACCAGATTGAGACCATCTGTGTGGTGGCCGCCTCAATGCCAGCAGCCAATACAACAACCGAAAGCCAGATATAGGGAAGCGCCTGTTCCATTTGTAAAACACCTCCTGAAACCACTTAATGTATTCTTTACTTCTATTTTACCACGTTCTTTGCGAAAAGCAAATATTTGCCCAGAAAATTTCATGGCATACCGTTCACCACCCTCAAAAAAGGTGGAGATTGGCTCCTTGTTGCCAATCTCCACTCACTAACCATACTATGAACTTTTCTGTGCTCTTATTATAGCACGTATGTTTTTATTTTGCAAGCGTTAAATTTTTCCGTCTTTGGGCGGAAGCGGGCATGATTTGTAGGGTTCGTAGCTGAAGCTGGTGCGCGCGTAGTCGCCCGTATTGAACATCTGCGCCTCATCCAGGCGGCGGTAGTACACACCGCGCAGCCCTTTGTGATAGCGCGAGAAGGCGTCGATCACCACATCGTCGTCAATTTGACCCGCCGAACCGTTTGCGCATTTGAGCAGCTCATCACGCAGTTTGCACTTGTAGCTTGCGCCGGTGGTCGTCCAGATGTTGGGGCCGACGTTAAAGGCGAAGGAAACCATCGCGTCGTATTGCCACTGTGTGACCGAAATTTTCTTATCCACCAGGAATTTGCCCGTCTTGGTGGAATAGGAGCCGTTGATCATCTGAACCAGCATGGCCCACGCCTCCTCGCTTGACAGTATGTCGTAAAAGACATCGCCCGCAAAGATCGCCCAGCCGTAGCCGATCGTGGGGGTGCCCAGGCTGTCAATATACACCTCCCGGCTGTAGCCCTCCCAGTCAGCAATAAACTGGAACGCCTTGTCGCTGGTGCGCCGTCCGCCCACCTTGGGCGTCTTGCTCATGTAGTTGGCCGACACAAAGATACTGGTGGTATCATAGGTCGAGCTCTTTGTGCTGCCGGTACCTGAGTAGACCTTGACGCTGTAGGTGCCCTCCTTGGCCATTTTGGTGCTCATTTTCCAGATGCGCCGCATCCCGCTCGCGGTATAGGTCGTCGCCTTGAGCGTGGTCGTTGTGCCATCACCGTTGTCGATGACCGCCTGGGCGAAGTCTCTCGTAGCGTCGGTCACCGCGATGACCGAAACAGCTTCATTCGTGCTGACGATGTTGGGCGACGTATAGGTCGCAATGACCGGCTCAGCCGCCTTGACCGTCACCGTGCGCGTGGCCTTGACCGTGCCCTCCACATTGGCGGCGGTAATGGTCACAGTGCCCTCTGCAAAGGCGGAGACATAACCGTCGTAGACATTGGCAACCTTTGTATTGCTTGACTTCCATACCAGCTTATTATTACACACCGAGCCGTCCGACTTGGCCTGAATGAAAAGCACCTGCCCCACTGCGGGGTTGGTCAGCGTGCTCTGGGCGGTCAGAGAAAAGCTTTTGATGCCGGAAGAATAGGATGAGCTGATTTTTTCCAGGTAGTCTGAGCTTGCATAGCCTGTGACACCGTTTGGCGTCTTGATTTTCCACCAGCTCGCGTTGCTGGTGTCCAACACCTCCACAGTGTCTCCCTTGCTTAGCTTATCCACAATTTCGGCACTCGTGGAGCCGCTTTTTCGGACATTGAGCACACCCGAGCTGATATCGACACGCGCATATACCTTTCCATCCGATTTTGGGACAATAAACACGATCGAGCGCAGCTTCTGCACCGTCTGCCCCGACCCAGTCTCTACCACGCGCGCGGTGATTTCATGCCGGCCGCTCTTGGCGGAGGAAGCATTCCAAGTATAGGTAAAGCCGGGTTTGGGTGTGGACGATGAAAAAGCAGGATAGGCGCTTGTAATGTCGCTTCTCGCGGCGGCAGCGGCCGTGCCCGCTTTGCTGCCGTCGATGTAGATGTCAACCCGGGTGGCCACGGGATGTACCGCCCAACCCTTGATCGTAAAGCTCTGGGGATTGGCCACTGTCCCGGTGGCGGGGGATTCCAACACACCGAAGGGAATGGCATTGCCGGTTGCGGGTTTGACCGGGTCAACCGAGGTGTCCGTGCCTCCGGCGCCGACCTTGACAGCACAGGCGGCCGATTTGCCGCCCGCGCTCTTAACCGTGACGGTCACATTGCCGTCCTTTTTACCCTTGACAATGCCGTAAACGTCCACCGTCGCCACCGCCGTGTTGCTCGACGTCCAGGTAAGCCCCGTCATCTGGCTGAGGGTCTGGGGCTTGGCGGTCAGCTGAAGAGCCGCCGTCTTCGAAATCGAAGCGGAGGTTTTGCTGAGCGTCAGTGCCGAGGTCTGCTTGGTCACAGGCTTGAGGGGAAGATTACGGGAGGAAGCGTGACAGGCGGCAAGCTGGGTCGTTGAGAGCGCCTTGTTCGATACAATCACCGTTTCATTGCTGCCTGAGATTGCATATTTGACCGAAAAACCGAGCGCCTCGCTGATCGCACGCACCGGCACAAAGGTGCGGCTCTTATACAGCACCGCTTTGGCATCCAGGGTTTTTGTGGACTTTTTTCCGTTCGTGTCTATGGTCATGGTCTTGGAATTGAGCTTGACCGTCACCGTGGTCGTGCCCAGCTTGATGGTGATGGGCTGGCTGTTGCTGATGAAGGTCACCTTCGCTCCCATTTTTTCGCTGACGAAACGCAGGGGGAGCATGGTGCGCCCGCTCATTTTAACGGGTTTGGTGCCAATGTCATCAATCTGGGCGGCGTTTTCATTGAGAAGCGCCAGCGGGCTTCCGATGCGCATCCCTATGATATGTACGTCCCCGGCGGCCGCCGCCGGGATGGCAAACGGTACGGACAGCAGCATGGTCAGCGCCAGCACCAGCGCAATCATTCGGTATCCCTTCCCCATCCGGAATATTTGTTTTTCCTGCATAAGAATACTTCCTCCTAACATGAAACCAGTCGCGTATATACGGCAATAACACAGTTATTCTACCGGATTTCGCGATGTCTTTCAAGAGGAAAAAGAAGCATCCTGTTTTATTTACAAAAAAAGTTATATTTTTTTGTAAATAAAACAGGTCTCCGCACACAAACAGCCTGCACGGCGAGTATGCCGTGCAGGCTGTTTGTATGACATAAAAGGGTAATCAATCGAGGATGGTGTAAGGAATCACGTCCGAGTCGCCTGAGTCGTCGTTCTTTGTCTCCTGGGCGGTGAAAAGGTCAAGCTGAGTAATCAGCTTCAGCGTTTCCATGCTAGACGCGATGACCGACTTGTTGGACACGGTGTAGAAGTTGCCGTTTGCGTACGTGATACGAGTAATCATGCGGTCAAAGTAATCCTGATCCCACATCCCGGACTTGGCGAAGTTTGAACGCTTGGGGTCGGACAGAAGTCCCTTAAAGTGAATGCCGTTTGTTTTGTCCACGCTGATGATCAGCGCACAGCCGTCCTGTCCGGCGACAAGCTTTTTTCCCTCCACCGTCACCTTGTCATACACGCTGAACGGAATGGCCAGAATGCCCTTGTCGGGAATGTAGGTGACCGCTTTATGGTTGTACGCGGCGTCGCTTGAGCACCCGCCCGAGAAAATCAGCTTTTGGGTTTCCTTCGGGTTGGCGGGATCGGTCACGTCGAACAGCGACAGCTTGAAACCGGTGACGCCGCCCGATTCGACATCCGCATCAAACCCGATGCCCAGCAGAGTGTTCTGGTCGATTGGATGCATGTAGCTTGAGAAGCCGGGGATTTTGAGCTGTCCCAGCACCGTGGGATTTTTGGGGTCGGAGAGGTCGATGGCAAACAGCGGGTCGGTCTGGCGGAAGGTGACCACATACGCCATGCTCCCCATATAGCGAACCGACTGGATGGTTTCGCCCTTCGCAAGATCCTCCACCTTGCCCACAACCTTCATCCCGTCGTCGAGCACATACAGGTTGTTGCGCTGGCCGGAGGTCCAGTCCTCCGCAACGTCAATCGCTGCAAGTTTGGCAGCTTCGGATTCGCCCGCTGTCGTTTCATTGCTTGTGGTCGCCACGTGCAGATAGCCGTTTGACTCGTCCAGTGCGAACTGATCCTTCACATAACCCGGCACCTCGGCCTTTTGATCAAAAGATACCTGGCCGTCTCTCAGCGTATACCGCATCAGCTCAGTGTTCTCTCCCAGATACCCCGTAACATAGAGGTGGTTCTGCGTGGAGTACACGATGCCGTTTCCAGAGCCCATCACCGTCTGGCTGGAAGCGGGTGCGTCCGATGTGATGCTCAGCCCGGAAACCGTTGTGAAAACTGCGTCCGGCTCGGCGGCAATCGCGATGCAGCCGACTGCAATCGGCTCGGCGTCGCTGCTGACCGCCTTGTCAAGCGTATGGGGCAGGTAGTCCGCCACATTGTCTTCTTTCATATCATCCAGATCATACTTGTAGACCGAGCTGACAATATATAGGTTGTCGCCCACCAGACGTGAGGAGGAATAGCTTCCCTCCTGGGAAAATTCGCGCACCTGTTTGATTTGGCTGCGGTCGGAAATGTCGTAGATCACCGTTTTGAGAGCAGGCTCCTCATAGCCATAGTAGATGTCGGTCACCATTTTGTCCGAACTCTGCGCCTCGATGGATACCTCTCCGCTGCTTGTCTCCTCTGCTTTTGCCTTGAGGATGGCCTCACCCGAACCAATCACCACCAGCCGGTCTCCCTTGACATACATATCCGAAACGTAGGTGAGGGCCGTGTTCTTGATCTGGGCGGTTTTCTGCATCGTGGCAAGCTCTACAATGGTAATCAATTGAGTCGTTGTGCCGTTTGCGTTCATGTCTATAGAGTTTGATAAAATATAGAGGTACTTGCCGTCGTTTTTTACGATGTCCGCTTCGTCGACGCCCTCCACCTGCACATTGGTCTGTCCATAGTCCGAGCCACTGTAGACCGCCTTAGTCGCCGCCGTGTCTGCGGATGCTCCCTCCATAGGAGCCATAGGCGTTGAGGCCGCTTCATTGGTCAATTGTTCGGTCTCACCGGCTGCCCGTCCAAAGCCATCAAAAAGCCCGTCCAAAACGCCTTCGCGCGCGGCCGCCTTCTGTCTGTCTGAGACGGATTTGAGCGCGAGATAGACTTCATGGTAGGTTGTTTGGGCGGGTTCCGAGCTCGGAATGGGTGCGATCGGCGGCTTGTAAAGCGCAATGCTCCCCCCCACCACTGTCAGAAGCAGTGTCAGCGCCAGTGCGGCGCACACCCAGATTTTTGTCCGGCGTTTTTTGGGGGCCTTGGTTTCGATCGTTTCCTGTATGGCTCCTGTCACTTGATTCTCCGGATTCATAATATGTACCTCCTTCAGATTGTGCAAAAGTTAAATTTTTGTTTCCTCTACCTATACAACTCCGAACAGGAAGGTTTTGTTTGCACATTTTCTGGTTTTTTAAAAAATATCCCCCGGCACAGTGAACTGAACAGCACCCCATTTGTTAGACAGTATGTTATACTGAAAACAAATGGGGTGCTGTTCACAGATACGTATCCGGGATGCTTACTCTATTGTTTGATTATACCTTCCGGCGTCTCCTCAAGAGGAGGAGCGTCGAAGCAAAGAGGATGCCCGCCCCGATCAGGAAGCCGCGAACCACGGTGGTCGCCATGGTCGTTGGGATCATGGCAGAATCGTCCGAACTCGGTCCCTTTTTATGACTTTCCGTGGAGGTTGTAATTTCTTCACTTGCTCCATGGGAGGATGTGCCCGAGGTACTTGATGCGGAAGAAGTGCTCGATGCAGATGAGGATTTATCCTCTATATCGCTGGTCGAATCACTCGAACTGCCAAGGGGATGACTTGAGTCGGAGGTTTCCGATTCTTCGCTTTCCTCGCTGCTGGGCGGTAACTCTATAGAGGATGTGCCGCTGGAGCTGTCATCCGAAGAGGTGTCCGAACTTTCGTCCGAGGAGATGTCCGAACTTTCGTCCGAGGAGATGTCCGAACTGTCGTCCGAGGAGGTGTCCGAACTGTCGTCCGAGGACTCGCTGGAGGATTCAGGTTCTTTCTCGGGCAGATGGACTACCGGCTCTGGGAATTCGGCCTCATAAGGCTCAGCGCCGACGGTCTTGGGGTTGTGAAAATTATAATATTCAAGCGTTGCAACCGTATTGGTCTGCACATTGTCGTGATCGTCGTCTATCATCCCACACCGCAGCGCGGGATCGGCCGCTTTGACGCGAAGCGTGATCGTGCCGTATATATCCTTGCCCACCGGCAACGGCAACGTCCACTTGACCGAGTCATTCTTTGTATAATCTTCATAGTCGTCGCCAGTGTTGCGTATGGGAACCGCTCCGGCCTCGGCTGCTGTGGTATAGAGAATGTCGTTGATGGAAGCGCCCCGAAACCAGTCATCCCCGTCCACAAGGCGGAATCCGGCTGCCATCACGTCCTCAATGACGCTGCCTGCGTCAATGGTTGGGAAGCTGAGCTGCTGGGCAATCTGGCCGTAAATCTGTGCTACAGACTGCGTCGAATCCTCATAGAAGCAGTCTGCGTTTGCAATTGCCTTCACCTGATCCGGGTTGGGCTTATGTGCATCAGCGTTCCGATACACCGTCGTTCCGTTGCCCTTATCCGCGCCAATCGAAACGCCGTAAATCTTAATGGGAGGCGCTGTGGAGGCCTTGATGGCACTCGCCGCACTCAGAGCGTTGGCACTGCCTCTTGCCGCGCCATCTGAACTGACAAGAGTCCCATTTAAATTGAAACTAACCATACTCGGAAGCGTTGTGGTGGCGGTGCTATAGGCCGTAGTCGCCCGACCGTCGCTTAAAAAGAGAACCACGAACTCGGTGTTGGCACGCTCGGCAGCGGACATGGCGGTATACGCGGTGTTGATATACTTATAGGCAGCGACCAAGCCGCCCTGATGGTTTGTATTCTGACCATCGATCTGTGTGCGCGTCCAGGTCGTTCCTGACTGTTTGCAGAAGTTACCGATCTGAGTGGTGAGCGTTGTCTTACTGTCGGTAAAATTAACGAACTGCGCCCCTTTTTGATCATAGGCAGCAATAGCAATTTTGTTTTGCGTGCCTACAGGCAGCAGTGTGTTCACAAACTCAATGCCGGCATCCTGCGCCTGCATAATGCGCAGATAGTGATAACCGTCGCTCGCCGGATTGGAAATTCCGTTCGAGTAGGCCATGGCGGTTGCTGTCGTTTCGCCATACTTCTGCGTTGAGTTGATATAGCTATTGTTTCCGGTGTTCATGTGTCCGATGGGCAGGCCGGTCGGCCTCACAAAGTCCGAGGGTACGCGGGTAAAGTTGTTGTACATACTGGTGGACAGGTCATACACCATCACCGTGTATACCTTTTTGGGCTCGGGAATGATTTTGTTTCCCGTCACACGGAGTGTAATGTCAAAAGTATCCTCGGTGCCCCCCACATGCGCCGCATATTTTTCGAGTTTCGCCGTGAACTCGTCATATTTTTCCTCATCCGCCTTGTGGATCACCGTATCATGGAGCGCCTCAGTCTGCTCCACCACCTTCGTTTCCTGCCCGCAGATCGCCTCCTCAGCCGTTAGGGCAGTCACAGAGAGCGACATCATACACATCACCAGTGTGCCGATCACCAATACAATAAACAAACGCTGGCTTTCTTTCGATCTTTTTGTAAACATTGTCTTCATCCCTTTCATTGCCGTAGACGAGTGTGGATAACGGATGTTTGTACTCCCAATCCATTACTACAATGTTTGCTGCGAATTTCCAAAGAAAAGCTAGTTTATTACCATAATTTATTGCAAAAACAAATATATATTAGCTTATATTCATTTTAGCACTTTTATAACAATTTCGCAACCGTTTATTTTCTTTATTTTAAATTTTTTTAATGTTTATATAGAATCAATATAATTACAGTATATTTTTTCACCTTAAACGTTTAATTTTTCAAGATTTTAGAGGATTCTAATATGGAATAATATTAATAACTTATTGGGTTTTCTTTAAAATGATCTCATCAATCACAATGTCACTGGCTTTTTTCCCGCCATCCACGCTCCGGTCGATGAACACCTTCACCGATTTGTGGGGCGCATAGTCCTTTTCCCTGAGCGCGGTGACCAGTTCGTCAAAGGTATGGCAGATTTTCCCCGGCGCATACTTTTCCATAGGGCCGTGAATGCCCCGTGTGGCGGCATACTCCTTCTCGTCATAGGCATAAAAAAGCACCGGCCTGCGAAGCAGCGCATAATCGGAAAAGCAGGAGGAGTAGTCGGTGATCAGCACGTCGGTGACATAAAACAGGTCGTTGATGTTTTCCTCTTTCAGTTCGATCAGTCGATCGGAATATGCTTCGGGAATGGGCACGGGCTCCTTGATGAAGTGATGCATTTTAAAGACAATGACCGCATTACATTCCTCGCAGTACCTGTGCAGTTTTTCATAATCAAGCCGGTCATATTCGTAGAAAGCTCTCTTCTGCCCTGTGCCCCGGTAGGTCGGCGCAAAAAGCACAACCGTCCGGCCGGACAAAATGGGAAAACGCTTGAGATACTCCTTCCGCACGGCGTCCATGTGATCCTGATCCAGAAAATGATCCAGCCTCGGCAGTCCGGATGCCAGCAGAATCTCCCTCGGAACACCCCAAACCTCGGTAAAAATCTCCTTCATCTCTTCACAGGGAACCAGCCCCCTGGTATACTTTCGATGACAGGACTGATAGGGGTGCGGAGAGCCCGCCAGACCAAAGCGGCGGTATCCCACAGCCTTAAAGCCAAAGCCGGCGTGCCACGTCTGGACCAGCTCGGTCCTCCGATCCAAGGTAAATAGATCAAAAATCGGCGCATAGTCATCCACAAAAATGAAGTCCTGCCGAGAAATCCGGTAGGTCAGGCGCAGCCACGATACAGGAGAATGCTTTTCGTCAAAAATGTTGCGGAACGAATGGGAAAGAATATAGTCCTTCTCCAGTCCGCGCTCCTTCATCCGCCGCTCAATGGCATGAAGGTTGGCCGACATGGCGGTGCGGTTTTCTGACATAAACAGGATTCGGCGGCCATTTTTGGGAAAGAGAATGGTCAGGATCCGGTAATATAGGCCGGCAAGTTTCCGGCATGACAGCTTAAAACAGCGCTTGAAAAAGCCAAAAAAACTCCTGGCCTCATAAAAAACATTTCTGTGCTGCGGATGGCGGTTGGTTTGCATGTAGCTGGCCCGCATGACCACAGTATAGCCCAGCAAGTTCCCCTCATCATCCACGACAGGCGAGGGACGAAATGTAATTACATAAGCGTAATGCTTCCTGTATCGGAACACGCGGTCATATTCCTCTGCTGCGAGAAGCACATCCTCCGAGGTCAGAACTCTCTCGTAAGGATCGTCGTCAGCCTGCGGCGGCCGATTATAGACAAGGGCAAACATGCCACCCCGCAGCGGCGCTTTCCCTTCCGCAATCATCAGGTTTATTTTAAGAAGGCTGCGGTTTCCCTCACGGCTTTCCAGCGAAAACGGGCATAACAGCGCACTGCTTTTCTGATACAAAGCAACTTCCACAGGTTCGTCCGACTGAAGCTCTATATACAGATATGTTCGCTCCCAAAAAATATTTACGATTTTTGTACCTTCCATACGCAGGGAATCCTCCATTCTGTCACTTGCATACAAAACACAGACAGCCATCAGCATTTGAACGGCTGTCTGTGCATCTCATCTTGCTCTAAGCAGTGGTTTTTCGTGTACGCTTTTTGGCAATCGGCTTGGGCACAGGAACGGTAATTTCCATCGATTTCCGCTCCGGATTACGCACAAACTCCGCCTCCTTGCCGTCCTCCACCGTTTCCTTTGTAATCAGCACCTTTTCAATCTCCGGATCAGAGGGCACCGAATACATAATGGGCGTCAGCAGTTCCTCCATCGTCGCACGCAGGCCGCGCGCGCCGGTCTTGCGGTCAAGTGTCTTCTGCGCAAGCGCCCGGAGGGCCTTGTCGTCAAACGATAGCTCTACATGATCGAGGTTGAAAAGCTTCTGATACTGTTTCATGATGGAGTTTTTGGGCTCCTTTAGAATGCGAATCAACGCTTCCTGGTCGAGCGCACAGAGATTGGTGATCACCGGCAGGCGTCCGACCAGCTCGGGAATCAGCCCGAAGTGTACCAGATCCTGCGGCAGAACCTTCGCGAGCCAATCGGCAGCGCTTAGCTCATCCTTGTCAATCAGCTTTCCGCCGAAGCCCAGCGTTCCCTTGCCCTCGCGCTTTTCAATGAGCTTTTCCAGCCCGTCAAACGCGCCGCCGCAGATGAAGAGAATGTTTGTGGTGTCAATCTGAATGAAATCCTGTTGAGGGTGCTTGCGGCCGCCCTGGGGCGGAACATTGGAAACCGTACCTTCGAGAATTTTCAGCAGTGCCTGCTGGACGCCCTCCCCGCTGACATCGCGCGTGATGGAGGGGTTTTCCGAGCGGCGGGCAATCTTGTCGATCTCATCAATATAGATGATGCCGCGCTCCGCCCGTTCGGTGTCAAAATCGGCGGCCTGAATCAGACGCAGCAGGATGTTTTCCACATCCTCGCCGACATAACCCGCCTCGGTTAGTGTGGTGGCATCGGTGATGGCAAAGGGCACATCCAGCGCCCTGGCAAGCGTCTGCGCAAGCAGGGTCTTGCCCACGCCGGTCGGCCCTAACAGCAGCACGTTGCTCTTCTGAAGCTCAACATCGTCCTGCTTTCCGTAGTAAATCCGCTTGTAGTGGTTGTACACCGCCACAGACAGGGAGATTTTTGCGGCATCCTGCCCAATGACATACTCGTCAAGGATCTCCTTGATTTCCTGTGGCTTCAGAAGTGTCGGATGAGCGGAATTTCCGTATCGTTCAGTTGTTTTTTTGTCCAGCGGCTCGTTCTCCTCATTGAGGATGCTCTGACACAGCTCAATGCATTCGTCACAGATATAGACTCCCTGTCCGGCGACGATGCGGTTGACCATTTCCTGCGGCTTGTGGCAGAACGAACAAGTGACTTGTCTGTCGATCGTGTCATCATTACGGGGCATTCCATCACCATTCCTATCGATTCGTAATTACTTTATCCACCAGGCCGTAAGCCACGGCCTCGTCGGCATACATGAAATTGTCGCGCTCGGTGTCCGCTTCAATCACCGCAAGCGGCTGTCCCGTCCGCTCGGCGAGGATCTCATTCAGCTTTTTCTTGGTGCGGATGATGTGTTCAGCGTGAATCTGGATGTCGGTCGCCTGACCCTTCGCACCGCCGCTGGGCTGATGAATCATGATCTCGCTGTTGGGCAGGGCAAAACGCTTGCCCTTGGCGCCCGCCGCGAGTAAAAAGGCGCCCATGCTTGCCGCCATCCCCATACAGATGGTCGACACATCACACTTGATGTACTGCATGGTGTCGTAAATGGCAAGCCCCGCCGTCACGGAGCCGCCCGGACTGTTGATGTACAGGCTGATGTCTTTTTTTCCGTCCTGTCCCTCCAGATACAAAAGCTGGGCAACCACGAGGCTGGCTGTCACGTCGTTGACCTCCTCGGTCAGCATGACGATGCGGTCGTTCAACAGCCGCGAATAAATGTCGTAGGAGCGCTCTCCCCTGTTTGTCTGTTCAATAACCATTGGCACTAAACTCATAAATTCTGCCATTCCTTTCCGGCAAATGCCCTTGCTTGCCGCCTACACTATATTTCACAGGCGGCCGCGTGAATATTCTGAAAGTTTGCGCCGGTATTTGTTGTTTTTTCATAAGATTCCGACGCTTATTTATACCTTCGCGCTTTCCTTCACGAGCTCCATCGCCTTTTCCACGACGATGTCACGCTCCAGATCGACCTTCGGGATCAGGCCCTTAATCTTGTCGGTTTCCATCTGATACGCCGACGCGATTTTCTCATATTCCGCCTGAAGCTCCTCTTCGCTGGCCTCGAACTTCTCCACCTCGGCGATCTTTTCAAGCGCCAGACGGATTTTCACCTGACGCTCAGCCTGCGGGCGGAAGTTCTGACGGAAGGCATCCTTATCCATGCCGGTGTACTGAAGGTAGGTTTCGAGATTGAGACCCTGTGCCTCCAGCCGGGAAGCAAACTCACGGGCATCGTCGTCCATTTTCTTTTCAAACATCACTTCGGGAATCTCAGCCTGAAGGCCTTCGTTGAGCTTGTCGATCAGGTTGTTCTGCCACTGATCCTCGGCTTCCTTCTCCTTTGCCTCCATCAGCTTCTTTTTCGTGTCTTCCCTATATTCTTCTAAGGTTTCAAACTCGCTGACATCCTTGGCAAATTCATCGTCCAATTCGGGCAGCTCGCGGAACTTGAGGCTCTTGAGCGCCACCTTGAACACCGCTTCCTTGCCCGCCAGCTCGGCCGCCTGATAGTCCTCGGGGAAGGTGACGTTTACGTCAAACTCGTCTCCCACGCTGTGGGAAACGACCTGGTCCTCAAAGCCGGGGATGAATTGGCCGGAGCCAAGCTTGAGGCTGTGATCCTCGCCTTTGCCCCCTTCAAAGGGCTCGTCGTCCAGAAAGCCTTCAAAGTCAATCACGGCAATATCGCCGTCCTGCGCCGGGCGGTCTTCTACAGTGACCAAACGGGAATTTCTCTCCCGGATTTTTTCAATCTCGCCGTCGACGTCCTCTTCGGTCACATAGGCTGTCGGCTTCTCCACGGACAGCCCTTTATATTCACCTATCTGCACCTCCGGCTTCACGGTCACCTTCGCGGTAAATTTAAATCCGTCCTTGGAGACCTCCTCCACCTTCAGATCGTCATAGGTAAAGCCTACGACCTCCAAACCGGCCTCGTCGATCGCGTTGTCAATCACCTCGGGCAGCATTTCGTTGAGGGCGTCCTCATAGAAAACCTGCTCTCCGTACAGACGTTCGATCATACCGCGGGTTGCCTTACCCCTGCGGAATCCGGGGACGTTAAATTTGGAAGCGTTTTTGCGGAACACCTTCTGGATCGCCGCTTCAAACGCCTCTCCTTCCACCTCTCCCGTCAGCTCATAACCATTGGTTTCAATTTTTTCTGATGCGGTCAATTTCATTGGGCATAATCCTCCATCATATTTTCATTCCGTATAGTATAACACACCTTGTCATTCATTTCCATAGTTTTCAGTAAATTTTCAAGGGAAGAAAACGCAAATAATCACAGGCAATGAGGGAAAGCTGGATGCCGTCTACCAGGCCGGTCACCGCCTTCTCCGCCGCCGCACCGCCGTGGATGTGCCCGTAGCAGCAGCGTTTTATCCCCCGCTCACGCAGCACGCTCATCATCTCTTCGCATACCGAGGAGCCGTACATCGGCGGATAGTGCAGGAAAACCACCGGCTCAAGCCCGGTTTTCGCCCCCTCGTCGAGCGACATGGCCAGCCGTCCGGCCTCGCGCAGCAGCACCGTGCGATCCTCGCCCGAAAGCTCGGCATCGTAAAACCAGCCTCTGGTGCCGCACACGGCATGCCCCTCCACCGCCTCCGCGCTGTTGTGCAGAATATTCAGTGTGGTAAAACCTTTCGCGCGAAAATAATCTTCCATTTTTTTGCGCGTGCTCCACCAGTAGTCATGATTGCCCTTGATCAGCAGCTTTCGTCCGGGCAGGCTCTCCAAAAAGGCAAAGTCCGCCTCGGTCTCCTCCAGGCGCATCGCCCAGGACACATCGCCTGCAATGACCACCGTGTCGCCGGCTCCGACGACCGCACGCCAGTTTTTTTCAAGCCGTTCCACATAATTGTCCCAGCCCCTGAATACATCCATAGGTTTGTCTGTACCGAGTGAAAGATGCAGATCTGCAATAGCAAAGAGTGACATAGCTTCGTTCCTTTATCAGTGATGAATAGGCCTTGTGCCCGAGGGAAATACTAAGCTCCGAAAGGAGTGATTTTTCACATGCAGGAAAATAAAAAGAATTTCTCAGGTCCGGAAAACGAAAGCGAGCACGTAAACGAAATCTACTGTGACGTAAAAAACTGTGTGTATCACGACGGCGAAAAAGTATGCACAGCGGGCGGCATCACCGTCGGCCCGCACTTCGCCGTGTCGTCCAACGACACCATCTGCGCTACTTTCAAAGGCAAGTAAAAAGCGTCTATACCCTTCGGTCAGCATCGCCCCCGTCTCATCAGAAGGCGGGGGCGGCGTTTATTTAGAGGATACGGAGCGAGCCCTATTTAGATTCCGAGCATTGAGAATACCGTATCCTTCATGGTCTCCTGCGTACATACGCTTTGGAAGCGCAACGGCTTGTGTAAAAGCTCGGCAATGGGCGGCGGCACCGAAGTCGAGGTGAGCACCGACAGCTCCTCGATCTTCTGGAAGTCGTCGAGCTGCGTCAGCTCATCGACGTTCTCCCCCGCCACGGCGTCCAGCACGCTGTCGGCAAATTTATAGGGGCTCGCGGTGGAGGCAATGATGGTGGGCGTTTCGGCGTCGCCCGTCTCCTCCTTGTACTGCTCATACACGCGAACCGCAACGGCCGTGTGCGTATCAATCAGGTAATTGTCCCGCGCAAAGGTTGCGCGGATGGTATCCACTGTCTGAGCGTCGTCACAGAAGCCGCTGTAGAACAGGTCGGCAAGCTGCGCCTTGACCCCGTCGTCCACCTCATAGCGCCCGGTCTTGGACAGAGATGCCATCCAGTCGGCGACTTTTTTGTCGTCTCGGCCGGACATGTCGTAGATCAGCCGCTCCAGGTTGGAGGAAATCAGAATGTCCATGGAGGGCGAAATGGTGGTATAAAAATCGCGGTTGCGGTCGTAGACACCGGTACGCAGAAAATCGGTCAGGATGTTGTTCGAATTGGAGGCGCAGATCAGCTTTTTAATCGGCAGCCCCATCTTTTTCGCGTAATAGGCGGCGAGGATGTTGCCGAAGTTGCCCGTGGGTACAACCACATTGACCTGCTCGCCCTCGTAATCCATCTCCCCTGTTCCCATCAGGTCGCAGTAAGCGGAAATATAGTAGACAATTTGAGGCAGCAAACGCCCCCAGTTGATGGAGTTGGCACTCGAGAACTGCATATTTTTTTCCTCGAGGCGCGCGGCAATCCCTTCGTCGAGGAAAATGCGCTTGACGCCGGTCTGCGCGTCGTCAAAGTTGCCCTGGATCGCACACACGGCAACATTTTCGCCCTCCTGGGTGTTCATCTGGAGCTTTTGCATGGCGCTGACGCCGTGTTCGGGGTAGAACACCAGAATTTTGGTATTCGTCACGTCCTTGAATCCCTCCAGCGCAGCCTTTCCGGTGTCGCCCGAGGTCGCCACCAGAATGACCACTGTCTTTTGTAGCCCGGTGATCTCCATCGAGGTTGTCATCAAATGAGGCAGAATTTGCAGCGCCATATCCTTAAACGCACAGGTCGGGCCGTGCCACAGCTCCAGTACATAGGTGTAATCCGCGATCTGCACCAGCGGCGCAATGTGCGGAGATCCAAACTTTTCCTCTGTGTAAGCATTTTGCGCCACCTTGTGCACCTGCGCCTGAGAAAAATCTGTCAGAAACATGCTCAAAATGCGCTCGGCGCGGGCGACGTAATCACATTCTTTCAGCCCGCACAGGTCGGTGTAGCTCAGGGCCGGGAAGCTTTCGGGTACAAACAGCCCGCCCTCCGCCGAAATGCCCTGTAAAATCGCCTGTGCCGCCTGCATGCTCAGCGCGGAATTCCGTGTGCTTTGATAGTTCATCACACATCCTCCTCTTTATCGTATCCTTAACTTATATTGTAATGCATGTCATGCCTGTTTGTCAAAGTTTGTAAAAAAATTGCAGGCATTCTCAAAGAAAATCGCATCGACGATGTGTTCACGGTAATTGTGTTTGAGCATCTCCTCGCGCAGGCTCTCCATTGCCTCAACACCGGGCAGATAGGCGGGCGTATCGGTACCGTCAAAGTCGGCGCCCAGCGCAATGATACTCTCGCCGCCCAGCTCGAGCATGCGGTCGACGTGGGCAAACAGGTGTCCGATGTCCTCGGGCGCTTCATCGTGCAGGAAGTGGACACAGAAGTTGAGCCCGCACAGCCCCTTACGGTGCACCAGCTCCTGAAACTGCCCCTCGGTCAGGTTGCGCGGATGCGGGCACACTGTCCTTAAATTCGAATGGGAAACCACGAACGGCCGGTCGGTCTGTGCACAGACGTCCCAGAACAAGCGCTCGCTCGCGTGGGACAGGTCGGGCAGCATGCGGAGCGTTTCCATGCGCCGCACCACGTCCCGGCCAAAGGGCGACAGTCCGGCGTCCTCGTCGTCGAGTGCCCCGCTGCCCAGCTCACACCGTCCGTTCCAGGTCAGCGTAACCATACGCACACCATAGCTGTCGAACAGGTCGAGGGTGTCCAGCTCACCGCCCAGCGCACCGCCGCCCTCCACCGTGAGAACCGCAAGCCGCTGTCCCTCTTTCACCACCGCCGGCAGATCGGAGAAGTCCTTGCACTGTCTTATCATATCCGAGTTTTTTTCCATTTCCTGCTGAAAAAAGTCGGCGACACGGGTAAAATGTTTTACCGCCTCACATCCGCGCAGCTCGTCGGGCGTCCAGACCGCAAAACACTGTACCCAGGGGGCATATTTTACGCCCCGCTTCAGGGAGATGTGAAAGGGGTTGTCGTCCATGGGCACGCCCTCGGTACAGCAGCGGTAGGCTGTGTCACAGTGCAGATCAAAAAGCTTCATCGCTCACCTCAAACGCGTTTTTGATGTGGCTTACCTCAAGCACGCGGGCAAAAGCGCTGTCGCACAGCACCTCGATCACGTCAAAGCGCGGCTGCTTGCGCACGGTGTGCTGCGAGAGGTAGATCATGGCGGTGCGCACAATGCGCCGGCGCTTCACCGGAGTAACCGCTTCGCGCGGCAGCCCGTACCGGCCAGAGGCGCGCGCCTTGACTTCCACAAATACAATGTATGTGCCATCCTCTGCGATAATATCTATTTCTCCGTACGGCGTACGGAAATTTCGTTCGACAATGGCAAAGCCTGCGTCCAAAAGAAATCCTGCGGCGCAGTCTTCGCCAAAAGTCCCCTTGCGGCTCATGCCCGCTTCTCCAGGATCTTGCGCAGAAAAAGCACCCGATGGATCTCACACGGCCCGTGCGCCAGGATGCGCTCCACATGTAGCTTGGTTCCGTAGCCCTTATGTTTTTCAAATGCGTATGCGGGATAGCGTTCCGCCATCTCGAGCATGTACCGGTCTCTCGACACCTTGGCGAGCACCGACGCCGCAGCGATAGAGGCCGACTGCGCGTCCCCTCCGATCACGGCGATCGAAGGGATGCTGAGCGTGGGGGGAATCTTGTCACCGTCCACCAGCGCACAGTCACAGGGCAAGCCGAGTGCCTCCACCGCCCGCGCCATCGCGAGAAAGGTGGCGTTTAATATGTTCAATTCGGCGATTTCCTCGACGCTTGCGCTGGCGATGCCGTACGCCTGTGCGGACTGAATAATTTGCGGGTACAGCACCTCACGCTTTTTTGCCGTTAGCTTTTTTGAGTCATTGAGCCCGGCGGGGAAATCCTCCCCGGACAAAACAACGGCGGCCGCGAACACCGGGCCGGCCAATGGCCCGCGCCCCGCTTCGTCGATGCCGCACAGTGTCACATATCCTTTTTCTCTGGCCGCCCACTCATGGCGCAGCCAGTCGTGATGCTCAGTCATTGCCCTTCCTCCCGCCTTCACAGCTTTCCAGTGTGATCCTGCCCAGGATACCGCTTCTGAACTCATCAAGCACCATGACCGCAGCGCGCTGGGTGTCGATCTCCCCGCCCGCAATCAGCATACCGCGCTTTTTTCCGATGCACGTCAGGAGCTCATACCCCTCGCACGTCTCAGGGATTTCCACCCCATACCGCGCGGCCAGATTGGCGCCGTAGTGTCCGGACAGCGTTTGCAGTAGCCGAGACGCCAGTGTTTCCGCGTCCATGATCTCGTCCTTGATCGCACCGGTGAACGCGAGACGCTCTCCGACCTGCGGGTCGTCAAACTTGGGCCACAGCACACCCGGCGTATCCAGCAATTCAAGTCCCTTCCCAATGGAAAACCACTGGTTCGAACGGGTGACGCCCGGGCGGTCGGCCACCTTGGCTTTGACATTTTTTGCCAGCCGGTTGATAAGCGAGGATTTCCCTACATTGGGAATCCCGACAATCATCAGGCGAATGCCCCGGCCGGACATGCCCTTCTGCGCCCAGCGTTCAATCTGCTCGCTGAGCATCTCCTGCACGGCGGGCGCAAGCGCGCTGAGTCCCCGTCCCGAGCGGCAGTCCACCGGCAGGGCGGTCAGCCCTAGCCCTTTATAATGCGCAGCCCAACGCCTGGTCTCCCCCTCGTCGGCCGTGTCGGCCTTGTTGAGGAGGATCAAGCGGGGCTTGCGCTGTAAAATGTCGTTTAAATCGGGATTGCGGCTGCTTTCCGGAATGCGGGCGTCCAGCAGCTCCACCACGCCGTCCGTGAGTTTTAAGCTATCACCGATCTGACGACGGGTTTTTGCCATGTGTCCGGGAAACCACTGTACCGCGTAGGCGTTGTCGGTCATTCTTCGAGCCCTCCGCGATGGTCAAGCAGCCCCATCCGGCCAAAGGGCAGCACCCGGAAAATCGCCTTGCCCATAATGGAACGCACATCAACCATGCCAACCTCTTCGCGGCGGCTGTCGATGGAATTGTTGCGATTGTCTCCCATGACAAAGACATGCCCCTTCGGTACCTCATAATGAAGGGTCTGTCCCTCGGCCAAAGCGTTCATCGGGACATCCAGATAGGGCTCAATGTGTTTTTTTCCGTTAATGAGCACCTGAACCTGTCCGTTCAGCATGGTAATGTCCACACGCTCCCCCTCCAGCGCGACCACGCGCTTGATGAGCGCCTTGGGCATGCTCTGGGTGGGAATGATCACCACGATGTCCTCCCGCTGGGGCTTGTAAAACATGCTGGTGACAAGCAGCCGGTCCTCGTCCAGGAGCGTGGGCAGCATGGAACTGCCGTCCACCGCCACCGAACGGAACAGAAAGGTAAACAGCAGGATCACGATGACCATGGAAGAGGTGAACGCTTCCAGCCAGCCATTGATAAACATGAAAAATCCGGGCAGCCTGCGCTCGGTCAGCACATCTGGATCTTGTCGCCTTAAAGCCTGCGAACGCCTTTCAAATCCGGCATCGGGTCGAAGTGCCTCACGCAGGTCAACCGCACCGCTCCCGGTCGCATGTCTGTGGGGTATCGGCCGCCGCTCTGTGTGCACGGGCGGTGCGGACCGGTGTTCTGGCTGTTCAAAATAAGCTGAGGGCTGCTCTGCGCGCTCAGGCGGCGCAGTCCGGTATTCCGGTTGTTCCGCAAAGGTCGGCTGGTATTCGGTGTAGGGCTTCGGGTCATAGATCGGTCGGTCATTGTAACCATGAGGCTTGTTTTGATTGTCCATACATCAGACTCTCCATATAATAATAGATTCAAGGTACACCTTTGACTCAGTGTACCGTCCCAAACTGCGCGATCGGGAACAGGCGGAAAACCACTTTTCCCATGATCAGGCTTTCGTCAATCAGGCCGATCTCGGCCACACGGCTGTCGTCCGAACGATTTCGGTTGTCTCCCAGCACAAACACACGCCCCTCGGGTACATCCACGGAAAACTCATGGTTGGGAATGGGCTCAATGGGCTCGTTTATGTAATTTTCTGTCAAACGGTTCCCGTTGACGATCACCGTGCCGTCGGTATAGTCGATTTCCACGTGGTCTCCCCCCACGCCGATTACGCGTTTCACAATTGTGTCATGATTTACCGTCGCATCGGTAACCACGATGATGTCGCCGAACTTCGGCGTGTAAAACTGGTTATAAACCAGCACTTTGTCCTGATTCACTAATGTGGGATACATGGACATGCCGTCCACGGTGATCACGTGAAAAATAACGCTGAATAAAATCATAACCACAACAAAGGACGCCACAATGGCCTCCATCCACTCAAAAATGGAGACCAGCAGTTTGGGAACCATGGGCGGTTTTCCGCCCAAATTCCGAACGCCGGCTTGATAATCCATGTTCATGGCCCAGCCCCTTACTTGATTCTATCGTAAAAAACCGCTCAATGGATATTCTGACATAGTAATCAGAATGCGCCGCTTTTCCTGCTTTGGTTTTCCGTTTTTCTTTTAAATGCTTAACATTGTTATTATACCATTTTCACGGGATTTGTACAGAGCAAATCTTGATATTCAGAAAATGTCCATATTTCCATAACAAAAAAGGGACTTACGTCCCTTTTTTCAAGCTTATCGAATTTGTTCCTTGACCTTGGCCGCCTTACCCACGCGGTCACGCAGGTAGTACAGCTTGCTTCTGCGGACGCGCCCCTTGCGGATTACGTCGACGCCCTTAATGTTGGGGCTGTGGATCGGGAACACCCTCTCGACACCCACGCCATACGCCACACGGCGGACGGTGAAGGTTTCAGAAATTCCGCTTCCTTTTTTTGCGATTACCGTTCCCTCGAACATCTGGATTCTTTCTCTTGCGCCTTCACGAATGTTTACGTGAACCTTGACCGTGTCGCCGATGCCAAACGCCGGCAACTCGCTTTTCAGGGAATCAGCCGCAATGAGTTTCAGTGCTTCCTTCATGACTATGAATCCTCCTAATACTTTCAGACATTCATGCATCGGTGTGCAGAGGACTGCCCGCTTTGATTGTCTCGGCCATGGGCCGGGCATCAAATCCCCATCACAAATGTGACGGCAATCCAAATGCTGTAATAGTGTATCATATCGGTTCATAAAATGCAACTGCAATTTTCAAATTTGCACTCTTTGTTTTGCAATGCGTTTTGTCATCAGGATTTTTTTGCAAAAATCTTTGAGAACCTCTTGACAAATCCTGAATTTGGTTTATAATAAATTCTCGTTGATGCGGAATTGTGTAATGGTAGCACGGCAGACTCTGACTCTGTTTGTCTGGGTTCAAATCCTAGTTCCGCAGCCATCCCCGGAAGCGTTGTATTGCAAGGCTTCCGGGGTTTTTATGTTTTTAATCCCCTTAATAAACACATCGATGCCGGAAACATAGGAACCGGTTCCTTTTCGCAAGACTTTTAATAATTTGCTGAAAAACTCTTGACAGAAAGGGGGTGCGGAGTTTATAATAATGCAAATTGACAAGTGACTGTTCAATTTTAGCAAAATCGGGGTGTAGCTCAGTTTGGTAGAGTGCTTGGTTCGGGACCAAGAGGCCATGGGTTCAAGTCCCGTCACTCCGACCATTACCAAATCTTATGTATGGAGAGAATACTGAGACAAGCGGAAAAGTCCAGCGGTGCTGGGCTTTTTTCGTTGTCCGAAAAATTCTGGACAATCCATTTATTTCTTCTGGACAAACTGATTTTCGGAGAAGATATCAGGCCGATTCCCGACTTTCGTTTTAGGATGTAACCGCGAGGACTGTCGAAATGGCACTTAAATTTTAGAGTGCGGACAAACTCCCGTCAGGACAGGCTTTTTTAGCTTCGGACAAGTAAAGACAAGCCTGACAAACTGATATTCGTTTTAGGGTGTAACCGCTCTGCTTTTTCGACTGATTCCGAGCATAAAATCAGCGCGGCGACTGCGACCACGCCGTTACGATAATTCCCGGCTATATCCCCAAATCCACATGAACCTCATTGCCATCCCGGAAAGTAACCGAAATATCCCGCTTAGAATAAACCGTCATGCGTTCGGTCATGGCGCGGAAAATATACTCATCAAACTCACTGAGCAAACCGTCCTGCGCCCGAAGATCATCTAAAAAGCGCAGGATTTTTTCTTTGCGAAGTATGCG
>JAVBNA010000013.1:0-16711 GCA_031551875.1 Oscillospiraceae bacterium
CGCCGATCGCCCCGCCCGTGGCTGAGCCCGCGCCGGTCGTGGAAGCCGCGCCGGTTGCCCCGCCCATAGCCGAGCCCGCGCCGGTCGTGGAAGCCGCGCCGGTCGCCCCGCCCGTGGCTGAGCCCGCGCCGGTCGTGGAAGCCGCGCCGGTTGCCCCGCCCATAGCCGAGCCTGCGCCGGTCGTGGAAGCCGCGCCGGTCGCCCTGCCCGTAGCCGAGCCCGCACCTGCGGCGAAGCCCATGCTGGCGGCAGAAAACATCCCGCTGGTGACCGAGCCTGAGCCCCAGCCGTCTGCGGCAGAGCCTGTGGCCGCGCCCATCCTTCCGCCCGTGATGACCGCGCCTCCGAAGGATGAGCGCAATAAGCACGTCGGAGCATGGGGCTATTTCTTTACCGATCTGGCGCTCTGCATCCCGATCGTCGGCCTGATCATGTTCTTCGTCTGGGCGATCTCGAGCAAAACCAATCATCATCGGCAGAGCTATGTGCGCTCTAAGTTTATCTGGTTTGTGTTCAGCCTGATCCTGACCATTATTGGCGTCGTACTGTATATCGTTTTTTATGATCAGATCGTCGAGATGATGAGCCGTTATCCCGGCGGAGCCCAGTGGATGCAGCAGTTCGGCAACCTTCGCTAAATAAAATATAGTCCTGTCAGCCCGGCATGGTGCACTGCACCGTGCCGGGTGATTTGTTTTTTCTACAACAGCCGTGTGCCATTGATGGTCAGTTCAAAGGTGAGCCCGAAAAACTGCGCGGCCTTGCGGCAGAGCACCATACGCATGAGAAAAATCTCGAAGTATTCCATCACCGGACAGATTTCGGTGTCGATCATAAGCCCCAGGCAGGCAAAGCCCTTCTCGCGGTCGATGGTCATGGACGCGTGCTCCACCGCGTAGTTGACCCGGTCGTGGATGTCAATGTCTAGGGTGTCCTTGCTGCGCACACGGGTGCGGCGCACGTCTCCCTTATCAGAGAGGATCAGCGCGGCCGCCACCTCGTTGACCGGGTAGGCGGTGCTCTCGTCGTGGTGTCCGATGGCAGAAACGACAAGGCCGACCTCTCCGGGCGGCATGCCCAGGCGGCTCAGGACGTCAAAGGCCATGAGCGCCCCGCTGTGCGCGTGATCGGAGCGGTTGACCACGTTGCCGATGTCATGGATGTACCCCGCAATTTTGCCCAGCTCGCACGTGCGGGCGTCATAGCCCATCATCTGTAAGATCTTTTCCGCGTCCCGGGACGTTCGTGCGGCGTGAGGGAAGCCGTGCTCGGTAAATCCGAGCGCGGCAAGGTTTTTGTTGCCCAGCTCAATATAGGTGCTGATCTCAGCATTGGCCTTGATGTCTTCAAACGTAATCATGCGCGTGTTCCTCCTACAGACGGCGCATCGGCCGCCATCATCCGCTTCATCGCCTCCAGGCAGATCTTCATGTGGGCTTTGAAGGCTTCTATGTCAATGTGCTCGTCTGGCTTGTGCATGGCGGCGTCGGGCTGGTGCGGGAAGAAGGGGCCGAATGCCACACCGCGTCCCGCGAGCGCGCGGGCATAGGTGCCGCCGCCGGTTGCGTAGGGCACGGCGGGTTCACCGGTCACGGACAGGTACGCGCCGCCCAGAAGCCCGATGAGCGGGTGATCTGCGGGCAAGTAGACCGGCGGGAGGTGGTGTATGATCGAAAGGTCTTTGCCCCATGCGGCGGCGTGCGCGCAAAGCTTGCTCTGAATCACTTCGCCGTCCGCGGTAACCGGGTAGCGGATGTCGAGGGAAAATCCCGCGTAGCGGCGGCTGACCGTCACGGTGCCGAGACTCAGTGTCAGCGCGCCGGAGGGTTCATCCTCACAGGCAATTCCCATGGACGCGCCGGTTGTTTCCAGGCCAATCAGGGCGTGCAGCATACACAGCGTTTTCCCCGCGCGCTCCCCCAGAACGCCGTGCAGGAGTTGAATTAAGTGGGAAGCAGCGTTGACGCCCTCTTCGGGGCACATCGCGTGGCTGCCCCGGCCGTAAACGGTGAGACACAGCCCCTCATCGCTGGTTTTCATGTCGCAGCGCACGTCTGACCGCGCGGCCGCTCCGCGCAGTTTTTCCGCCTCCTCGGGCGTGCAGCTGACGTGCGCCTGTGCATAGTCGGGGACGGCGTTGACCGCCGCTCCGGCGCAGAAGGAGGTCACGGCGCAGCTCTCCTCGGTCGGGCCGCCGCATTTGCATTGTAAAATGCCCTTTTCCCGGTTGCAGATGGGATAGTCTGAGTCGGGCGTGAAGGCGAAGGTCGGCAGCGGTTCGCGCTGAAAGTAGTGGGCCAGGTCGTCCATGCCGCACTCCTCGCCGCAGCCGAAAATCAGTCGCATGCGGCGCTTGCCCGTAAAACCGCTGTCCTTGAGCGCTTGGAGGCAGTAGAGGGACGCCAGCGCGGCGCCCTTGTCGTCGGCGGTGCCCCGCCCGTATAGCGCGCCGCCGCGCTCGGTCAGCGTGAAGGGGGGAGAGACCCAGTGCAGTCCCGCCGGGACGACGTCCAGATGGGTGACCACGGCGCAGTAGTCCTCGCCCTGCCCGTATTCGGCGTGCCCGGCATAGCCGCCGACATTTTTGACCGCGAAGCCCAGCTCCGCCGCACGCCCAAGCACAAAGTCCAGTGCCTCGGCGCAGTGCGCCCCATAGGGCGCGCCCGGCGCACCATTCTCCCGGTCGGCGACCGACTGGATGGCCACCAGCGCGTCCAAATCGCGCACAAAGTCGTCCCAAAAACGCTCCATCGAATAGCCCCCGTTTCTCAATTGGTTTCATTATACAACAAAACAGACAAATATAGTCGACTAATTTAAAAAGAAACGCAGGATTTGCGAGGGGATTTTTCGTCCAGCAAGGTAATAAGCGCAGGAATACTTTTATATTCCGAGCATTTTTAACAGAATAGGGCGGAAAATATACCGTAAAGGCAAAATGGTTTCAAGTTAGTTGACTATAAATCCTTAAAAATATTGCCATGTGCGCAGGGGAATGCTATAATTTTTAAGGGATGTTTTTATTTTTATGGACAAAGGAGTACTTGACAGTATGATTTTAGCCTTGGATGTGGGGAACACGAACATCACGCTGGGCGTATTTGACGGGGAACAGCTGCTGTTCGTCTCGCGCCTGTACAGCGACCAAAAGCGGATGGCAGATCAGTATGCGATTGAAATCCGCGATATACTGGACATCAACGGCGCGTCGGTGGAGAGCATTACCGGCTCGATTATCTCCTCGGTTGTGCCGCCCATCACCGAATATTTTGTGGAAGGAATTGAAAAGCTGACCGGTAAGCCGCCGCTCGTGGTGGGCCCCGGCATCAAAACCGGCCTCAACATCCTGATCGACAACCCCGCGACGCTGGGCGCGGATTTTGTGGCGGGCGCGGTGGCGTCGCTTGCGATGTACCCCTGTCCGGCCGTCATTTTTGATTTGGGCACGGCCACATCGGTGTCGATTCTCGACAAAAATCAGAACTTCCTCGGCGGCTGCATCATCCCCGGCGTGGGCATTTCGCTTGAAGCGCTGTGGACGCGCACCGCCCAGCTGCCCCACATCAGCTTGGAAGCGCCCCCCCGCGTGATCGGCACCAACTCGATCGATTCCATGCGCTCGGGCTCGGTGTTCGGGACGGCGGCCATGATTGACGGCATGAGCGAGCGCATCGAGGAGGAACTCGGGATGTCCTGCACGATCATCTGCACAGGCGGGCTGGCGCGGGAGATCGCGCCCCACTGTCGCCGTGAGGTGGTATACTGTGACAACCTTGTGCTGGAGGGGCTGCGCCTTCTGCACGAGAAAAACTGTCCCAAGCCGTAAAGCCGCCCCATGCGGCTTTATAAATAATGTGCGCTGCATCCGATTCGGAGCAGCAGCAAGGAGGACACACGCATATGAAAAAGAGCAAAATCTTCCGCCTGACGATGCTGGGCATCTTCACCGCCATCGCGATCATCCTGACCTTTACTCCGCTTGGCTACATCGTGATCCCTATTCCTGCCCTAACCTTTTCCATCACGACCATACACATACCAATCATCGTTGCGGGAATTATATTGGGGACGATGGACGGCGCGATCGTCGGTTTGATCACCGGAATTCTGTGCCTGCTCAAAGCGGCCTTTAATCCGTTGGCGGCCACCGACATGTTTTTTGTCAATCCGATGATCTCAGTTTTCCCCCGCGTGCTCATCGGGGTGTTCGCGTCGCTGGTCTTTTTGGGTGTGCTGCGGCTGTTCAAGGAGCGGGAAAAACCGCGCGCCCGTCTGGTTTCGGCCACAGTGGCGGCGATTGCGGGGACACTGACCAACACGATCGGCGTGCTCGGTATGTTTGCGCTTTTCCTGCCCGCCGACTTTGCGACCTCCTCGGGGGGGGAAGGGGCACTCAGCTTTATTTTTTCCATGATCATCGGCACCAACGGCATTTTTGAGCTGGTCGCCGCCATTGTGGTGGGCGTCCCCATCGTGCTCGCGCTGGATAAAGTATCCAGACGGGCCAACACGAGGTGAACGGCTGTGCGGCTGTTTTTTGCGGTGTGCTTTCCGCCCGACGTGATCGGGTGGCTGTGCGGCATTCAGGACGCCCTGCGCCCCTACGCGCTGCGCGGCAACTTTACAAGAAAAGAAAATCTACACCTGACACTGCACTTTCTGGGCGAGCTTCCGGGCAGCCAGGTGGGGGCGCTGACTCGTGTGGCGGAGGACATCCATTGCACGGCCTTTACGCTGACGCTTGCCAAAACCGGTTTTTTCAGACGGCCGGGCGGCGACATTCTGTGGGCGGGCATTCAGCCCTGCCCCGCGCTGAATGCCCTGCATAAAGAGTTGGGAGAGCGCCTCAAAAAAGCGGGTTTTACCGTGGAGGAGCGACCCTACATGCCGCATTTGACGCTGGCGCGCGAGATTGTGCTCCATGAGGGTTCGCCCACCCACCCCGCAGGGCAGATCGAGACACAGGTGAATTCCTTTGTGCTCATGAAATCGGAACGGATCGGCGGCGTACTGCGTTATACGCCGCTGCATGAAAACATGCTTTTGTAGAAGAAAGAGGGGGTTTACATGAAAAACATGTCGGATGTCCGCCCGGGCTTGGTCGCGGTCAGCCGCAACTGCTTCCCGGTTTCCCTCTCGAAACGCCGCAGGAAGGCCATTGCGGAGGCGGTGAACACGGCGGGCGGACAGATTGTCGAGGTGCCCACCGTGGTGGAAAATGAGGCCGACATGCTCAAAGCGCTGGAAGAGCTCCGGGAGAGCGGATGTAACGCGCTTGTGGTATTTCTCGGAAACTTCGGCCCCGAAGGTCCCGAAACGCAGCTTGCGAAGCTCTTTGACGGGCCGGTCATGTTCTGCGCCGCAGCGGAGGAATCGGGCGGCGACCTGATCCAGGGCCGAGGCGACGCCTACTGTGGCCTGCTCAGCTGCTCGTATAACCTTGGACTGCGCGGTGTGCGCGCCCATCTGCCCGAAAACCCGGTGGGCTCCGGCGCCGAGATCGCCAAAATGATCAGTGAATTCCTTCCGGTCGCCCGTGCGGTGCTCGGCCTGAAGGGTCTAAAGCTGATCACTTTCGGCCCCCGCCCACAGGATTTCTATACCTGCAATGCCCCCATTGCTCCTTTGTATGAGCTGGGGATCGAGATAGAGGAAAACTCCGAGCTCGACCTGCTGGCAGCCTTTCGCCGTCATGAGGGCGACCACCGTATACCGGCCATCGTGGCCGACATGGCTGCGGAGCTTGGAGAAGCCAACACGATGGAGGAGCTGCTGCCCCGCCTTGCGCAGTACGAGCTGACGCTGCTCGACTGGGTGGAGGCGCATAAGGGCGCGCGCCCCTATGTCGCCATTGCGGGAAAATGCTGGCCTGCGTTTCAGACCGAGTTCGGCTTTGTGCCCTGTTATGTCAATTCCCGGCTGGCCGCGCGCGGCATCCCCGTCGCCTGTGAGACCGACCTGTACGGCACGCTGTCCGAATATATCGGCGCCTGCGTCACCCTCGACGCGGTCACCCTGCTGGACATCAACAACACGGTGCCCGCCGACCTCTACGCCCGCGAGATTGCGGGCAAATACGACTACCCGCCGCAGGATACCTTCATGGGCTTTCACTGCGGCAACACCCCGATCAGCCGCCTAGGCAGGGCAGCCATGAAACATCAGCTGATCATGAAGCGGGCGCTTGAGCCCGACGGCGAGCCCAACATCACCCGCGGGACGCTCGAGGGCGAGCTGACGCCGGGGGAGGTCACGATGTTCCGCCTGCAGGGCAGCGCGCAGGGCCGCCTGTCCGCCTATGTTGTACAGGGGGAGGTTTTGCCGGTCGAGCCCCATTCCTTCGGCGGCATCGGCATTTTCGGTGTCCACCAGATGGCCCGGTTTTATCGTCATGTGCTGCTGGAGGAGCGCTATCCCCACCACGGAGCGATTGCCTTCGGACATGTCGGGCGGGCGCTTTTCGACGTCTTTTCCTATCTTGGTATTCATAAAATTTCATATAACCAGCCCAAAACGCTTCCCTACGCAAGCGAAAATCCGTTTGCCTGAAAAGCCAGCCTTCAGGAATGTTCCTGATTAAATCAATATGGAGAGTGATCAAATTGAAAGTCATCAAAGTCAGATCGTATGAAGAGCTCAGCGCACGAACCGCTGACATCCTCGCCGCGCAGGTGATCCTCAAGCCCGATTGTGTGCTTGGGCTGGCCACCGGTTCGTCACCCATCGGCGCGTATGAAGAACTGGTGCGCCGGTATGAGGCGGGAGAACTGGATTTTTCCCGGGTGCGCACGGTCAATCTGGACGAATACTGCGGACTGGACGGGGAAAATGACCAGAGCTACCGTTATTTTATGAATCACCATCTTTTCTCCAAGGTCAACATATCGATGGAAAACACCCATGTGCCGAGCGGAAAGGCCGCCGACATGACTGCTGAATGCCGCCGGTATGACGCTCTTCTGGAGGCGCACGGCGCCACCGACATCCAGCTTCTGGGCATCGGGCATGACGGGCACATCGGCTTCAACGAGCCGGACGACTGCTTCCCAGTGGGCACCCACGTTGTCGAGCTGGAGGAGGGCACTGTGCAGGCCAACGCCCGCTTCTTTGACAGCATTGACGACGTGCCGAGGCAGGCCATCACGATGGGCATCCGCGGCATCATGACCGCGAAAAAAGTCGTCCTGATCGCGAGCGGGGAAGAGAAAGCGGCCATCATTGAAAAAGCTCTGTACGGGCCGGTCACGCCTTCCGTTCCGGCGTCGATCTTACAGCTGCACCCCGATGTTACCGTGGTGCTCAGCGGGATGTAATACCACGCGATAAAAAAGAGAGCGCCGTCGGCGCTCTCTTTTTTATGTGCCAAGCACAATTATTTCGCAAGAATAACCTCGCGATTGATCATGATGCCGCCCGAAGTGACATCACAGCGCAGCGTATACTGCGGGGTATCGCCCACCGAGCCGCGCGTGCTCCGCCCGTCCTTGCTGACATCAAAGTTGGTGTGTATGCTGCCCGATGTGGTCTTTCCTTCGAAGTTGAAGTTCTGGTCGTTGTCGATGTCCACGTGCACGCTGCCCGATGTCGAGCGCACGTCGATGTCCCCGGTCATCGCCGCGATTCCGATGTCCAGCCGTCCGGAGGTGGAACGGATGCTGCCCGAGCCAGAAAAGGCATCAATACTGATGCGTCCGGAGAATACGTGGACGTCGGCTTCGCCCGACAGGGTTTCGATGCTCATGCTGCCTGACCCCGATTTGATCGTGTGCCGCTCACCGATAATTCCTTCTGCAGTAAGTTTTCCCGAGGTCAGCTCCATGGAGCCGCTGCCCGCAAGCTGTCCCACCGAAAGGGAGCCGGATGTGCATTTGATCGAGTAGGAGGTGCAGGTGATGCTGCTTGCCTTCATGTCCAGCCGTCCGGAGGACAGGTGCGCCGAAAAGTCGGAGAAGGTGTTTGGGATGCTCATGTTGACGTCGCCTGAAGAGGCGGAGAGGGAGAAGCTGCCCTTATAGGAGGCGGGGAGGCGGATTTCGAGGTGTTCGCGCATCCCGAAGAAAAAGCCAAAGCGGAACTTCCACTCCTGACGAATGGTCAATGTGCCGCCGTCCTCCTCCACCGTGATTTTGGAGCGATTTTCTTCGCGCTGGTTGGAGGAGAAGATGATCTGAATCTGGTCGCCTGCGTCCTCCGCCACTGAGATGCTCATGCTGCTGACATCGATGTTCAGGTGTTCGGTTGAGGCAAGCGATTTGCTCTCCTCAGAAATGACCTCCGGATTGCTCCCGGAGAAAAAACCTGTTATAAAGGATCCTCCCATACTGAAATAAAGAATGACGCCCATCAAAAGCACCAGAATGCCAATGAGTAGCACCAGATTGGCCACAAACATTTTTTTTCCCATATCATGCGCCCCCTTTCGGCTAGTTTTTATAATCGTAGACCAGCTTGAAAATCTGTGTTACCACAACGCCGATCAGGAAAATGACCCACGAAATGTGCCAGTTCATAAAGGTAAAGCTAATGACGAAGTAGAGTATCACCGTGATGGTCCAGATCATGGAGACCACCGAGCCGCGAATTTTCTTCCGTTCAGATTTTTCTGAGGTCCATTGCTTGAAGTTTTCCACCATGGTGTCGTCGCGCCGTACATATTTCGGACGGGACAGGAAGTGGTATACGAGAAGGCTGGTCGCGATGCCCGCAATGCCCAGAAAGGCGGCCACCGACGGAATTTCCCCGATTGGCTCCAGAATGGGCACGGAAATGACCGCGAGAAAATACAGGAAAACGCTCAGTGAAATCAAAAGAGCCGACCGGCTGCGCTCCTTCTGCGCGGAAATCGTGTCAAACGGGTCGTTCTCCAGGCCGCGCACAAGCTCCTCGACGTCGCCCAGTCCGGCAACAGCCACGCGGAATGCCTCGTCCCCGCCGATCCCCTGTGCGGTCAGGTCATTGTATTTTTCATTCAAATTGCTCATAATTTCTTCCTTCAGCTCGCTCACCCGCCGGGTTTTGGGCGCGTTCTGAAACAGTCCCTCGACATGGGCTCGCAGTTTTTCGTTCACGGTGCAATCACCCTCCATTTATATTTCAAGCAGTGTGTCAATAAGTTGCTTGGCAGCTTGCCAGTCGCGCTTATTTTGCTCAAACAGTGTGCGCCCGAGCGCTGTGATGGTATAGTACCGCCGCCGCGCACCGGTGGTTTCGTCGCCCCAGTAGGACGAGATGGCGCCCGCCTGCTCCAGACGGCGGAAGGCGGAATAAAGAGTTGCTTCCTTGAGCTCATAGCTGCCGCCGGTTTTCTCCTGGATAGATTTGTTAATTTCGTATCCATAGCTGTCCTGATGAAAAAGATGTGCCAAGATGATGCTTTCAGTATGCCCCCGAATCAGATCGGCTGTCAGTGGCAAAGGATTTCACCTCCCTATTCAAATAATATAAATCGCTTGAATAAGTATAGTATAATCTATATATACCTCGCCTGTCAAGGTATATTTTTTTTTAAGCAAGGAGGGGCGCTTGCGCAAAAGGAATGGGTAAGGTATAATATTCAGGTAAACGTGTCTGAAAGGATGAACTTGAGCATGAAATTAGGAATTGTGGGGCTGCCCAACGTTGGGAAAAGCACCCTTTTTAACGCGATCACCGACGCCGGCGCACAGTCGGCCAACTACCCCTTTTGTACGATCGAGCCCAACGTAGGCGTCGTGGCTGTGCCCGATGAGCGGCTGGACAGGCTCGCGGAGATGTACAGCCCCGATAAGTATACCCCGGCGGTCATTGAATTTGTGGACATCGCGGGGCTTGTGAAGGGCGCGAGCCAGGGGGAGGGCTTAGGCAATAAATTCCTCTCCAACATCCGCGAGGTGGACGCGATTGTCCATGTCGTGCGCTGCTTTGAAAACGACGACATCGTCCATGTGGAAGGCAGTGTAGATCCTGCCCGCGACATCGAGACCATTGATGTGGAGCTGATCCTCTCCGATATGGAGGTGCTTGACCGCCGGATTGACAAGGCGGCGAAAATGGCCAAGGCGGACAAAAAGTTTCAGGCCGAGCTGGAGTTTTTCCGCGCGGTTAAAGAGCAGCTTGACAAAGGGACGCCCGCCCGGGCGATCGACTGCACCGACGAGGAGCGGGCGCTGCTGGGCACCGTGTCGCTGCTGACAAACAAGAAGATCATCTACGCCGCCAACCTGAGCGAGGGAGACTTCACCTCCCTTTCCGAAAACCCCTACTACCGAGCCGTTCATGACATCGCGCAGCGGGAGGGGGCGGGCTGCCTGCCCATCTGCGCCGAGATTGAGGCGGAGATTTCGGGTATGGACAAAGAGGAAAAGGAGATGTTCCTGTCCGAGATGGGGCTGCATGAGTCGGGGCTTGACCGTCTGATCAAGGAGTGCTACAGCCTGCTGGGGCTGATTTCCTACCTGACGGCGGGCAAGCCGGAGGTGCGCGCGTGGACCATCACGAAGGGCACCAAGGCGCCCCAGGCCGCCGGAAAAATCCACACCGACTTCGAGCGGGGCTTTATCCGCGCCGAGGTGATCGCCTTTGACGATCTGATGGAGCAGGGCAGCATGGCGGCGGCCAAAGAGAAGGGGCTTGTGCGTTCCGAGGGCAAGGAATACGTGATGAAGGACGGCGACGTGGTGCTGTTCCGGTTTAACGTTTAGGAGGGTATGATGCAGATAAAGGCAACTGTACAACGGAACTTTGAAGAATTATAGGATTTTTTATGGTTTTGGAGAGTCCGAAAGAGGAACTATAAGAAAAGGGAAATATCTACGTTGATAGGTATGCTGGCGGTGCTTTTTTGGGGGATATTGGGCTTAATAATCGGAGGTTGGATTATTGGGACAAGTGGAGAAAACGAATTGCTTGATAGCTTAAGTATTGGATGTTTATTTATTGGTGGAATTGGAAGTATGACACTACTGCCTTGCTTCCTGCCTACCAAACGGACCTATGAGAGAAAAATAAAATCAGATTGGGAGGCTTCGGAACAGTACATTTTTAAGGAGGAAGTTTATTTTACAATGCTTGTCGATGAAATGTCGCTTGTCGATGAAATGTCCGAAGCAAACCTTACAATGAGATATGAAAAACTCGAAAAGGTGCATGAAACGCCACTTGCATTTTATCTGTGTCTCGATCCGGAAGCGCCGCAGGTTTTGCCCAAGCGTTTTTTGTCCCAAGAGGACAGTGTGTGGCTTCGGCAGAAGCTTTCCGCTTTGTTAGGGAAAAAAATAAAAACTGTGTGCAATTAAAAGACACCCCGCCGGGCTAGCTCGGCGGGGTGTCTTTATTAATAGCGTTTAAAGCTTTTCTTATACAGCTCAATGCAGTTTGCGATGACTTTGACCGCTTCCTCGCGTCCGCACACCTCGATCACCGAGGTGTCGCCGTTTTCGAGGTTTTTGTACACCTCGAAGAAGTGTGAAAACTCCTCATAGGTGTGCTTGGGCAGCTCGGAGATGTCGTTGATCTCAAGCAGGGAGGGGTCGCGTGTGGGCACGGCAATGATCTTTTCGTCAATCGAATCGTCGTCCACCATTTTAATTACGCCGATCGGAGAGCAGTTGACTAGCGTCATGGGGAGGATCTCCTCCTGGCACATCACCAGCACGTCGAGCGGATCGTCGTCGTCGGCCAGCGTGCGGGGGATAAAGCCGTAGTTGGCGGGGTAGTGGGTGGACGTATAAAGCACCCGGTCGAGAATCAGAAGCCCGGTCTCCTTGTCTAGCTCATATTTGTTTTTGCCGCCCTTGGAAATCTCGATGCAGCAGATGAATTTTTCGGGAGTGATGCGGCGGGAGTCAATGTCATGCCAAATGTTCACGCCCCGGCCTCCTTTTGCACATATTGTTTGAGCTTATTGAGAAATTCCAGCGTGGTCAGCTTACCGCTGAACACATCCCTGACCGCGGTCACGTAGGGATCCACGTGCTGTGTGGGGAGCAGGACATCCCACGAGGGGACCAGCATGTCCGCCCCCTTAACCAGCGCGGACAGCTCGTTTTGCAGCGCGGTAGCGCCCGCAGGCTCCTTGGTCCACGCGGAAACGCCCAGTCCGCTCTGCTCAGCGGCGTTGCCCAGAACCTCGGTCAGGTAGAGGCACAGGGCAGCCGACTCGTCCTTGTGGGAGGTGCGGTTGTTCACAAAAAAGCTCTGGGAAAATCCGCCGACGTGTTCGGTCAGGGAGCCGGTCGGCTGCCCGCCCTCGGCGGCGATCACCTGCGGAAAGGGGAGCACTTTGACGCTTGGGGCGAAGTCGGTGTCGTCCATCGCTTCAATGCGCCCGACAAGCCACGAGCCGGTCATACGTGCAGCGGCCATGTTCTCGAGAAACGTGTCGTCCGCCATCTCGCTGTTGACCTTGGCGGGCGTCTTGCCCAGCGTGCCGCCGGTGCGCAGCGATGCAAACAGCTCGGTCGCGGCGGAAAAGGCCTCTGTGTCGGCCAGTTCGGCTTTGCCGTCCAGAAAGGAGAGAACCTGCTCCCCGCCCGCGGTGCGCAGCAAAATCGTTTCAAACAAAAAGGTGAGCTGCCAGGAGTCCTCGCCGCCCACCGAGAGGGGAACCAGCTCTTTTTTGGTAAACTCATAGGCGTTTTCGGTAAGATCCTGCAACGTCTGAGGGAGGGCAACGCCCTGCTGGGTAAACAGCTCGGTGTTGCAGTACAGCGTGTTGACCCAGCCGTAGGAGGGCGCCGCGTATTTTTTGCCGCCGCGCGTAAAGGCAGCGAAGCTGTTCGGGAGAAGCCCCCCAGTGACGCTTTCGGTCAGATATTTGTCCATGGGAAGGAGAAGGTCCGATTCCACCAGCTGGTCGAGCTGTCCGCCACCCCAAAAGGCAAAGATGTCGATGTTCTTGCCGCCCTCGTTGAAGCTGGTGGCCAGCTGTGCCTTGTAGTCCAGCTCTTTAAGCGTATGCGTCTCAATGACCAGTTCGGGATGGTCGGTCTGGTAGGTCTTCAGCGCCGCGTCCAGTGCGCTGTAGAAGGGGCTGTCGCTCTGGTCCCAGCAGTGCCAGACATGAAGGATCTTTCTTCCCTCGGAGTCAATATCCCTGTTACAGCCGGCGGCCGTCAGGGAAAAAAGCAGAACCAAGGCAAGTAACCCGCAAAGCCAGCGTTTATTCCTCATGTTATTTCTCCTATCATTTTCCGTAATCGGACAGAATGCATTGCAGAGTACGCTCCGGAATGCGCAAATCGGCATCGCAATGTAGGTTTCACGGATACCGGGTGTTGTTACTGTTATAGGTCTTACGCAGGAATTTGCATTTTCATGGGCTGTTGAGCATACCCTATTATAATCAAAAAGGACAATAAAAACAACCCGCAGCGGGAAAATCCCCCGTGTGAAAATGCGGATAGTATTGGCGGGATGGCTTTCGCCATCCCGCCAATACTAAAAGTATGAAGAAAAACCTCGTACGCAAAATTTTTATGAGGAAGTCATAATAAAATTTCCTCGTTTCAATATTATCACAAAAAGAGGAAAAATGCAACACAATATTTATTTGGACGAATTAAAAAATGCATACCAACTTATTTTACTGATAAGAGCCGACCACGGCCGCGCCGATGATGCCGGCGTCGTTGCCCAGCTGGGCTTTGATGATCTCGGGCACCGGAACGTGCTTGCAGAAGCGGTCGAGGGTCACCTGGGCGCGGATGGGGTTGAGCAGGTAGTCGCCCTCGTTGGAGAGTCCGCCGCCGATGACAATGGCTTCGGGATGGAAGATGTTGACTAGGTTGGTGATGCCCTCGGCCACATAGAACATGTACTTGTCCACGACATCCTTGGCCGCCGCATCGCCCGATTTGGCAACCTCGAAGATGTTGCGGCCGTTGAGATGCCCGTCGGCTTTCCGCCGCTCATCCAGCTGGGAGTCGGGATGTGCGTCCGCCGCCTCGTTGCCCATGCGGATCAGCCCGGTGACCGACGCATAGCTTTCCCAGCAGCCCTTGCGGCCGCAGGTGCAGCGTACGCCGTCCGCAACAATGACGACATGGCCGATTTCGCCGCCAGCGCTGTGGTTGCCGCTGTAAATGCGGTCATTGATGATGATGCCGCCGCCGACGCCCGTGCCCAGGGTTACCATGACGGAGGAACGGTATTTCTGTCCCGCCCCGGCGATGTATTCGCCCAGCGCGGCGCAGTTGGCGTCATTGTCCAGCGCGATGTTCTGATGGCCAATAAATTTGCGGAGCTCATCACAAAGCGGCACGTTGTCCCAGTGCAGATTGTTGGAATACAAAATGCGGCCGTTGGGGATGTCGGGTGTGCCGGGGCTGCCGATCCCCACCGATTCAATGTCGCGCATATGGATGCCCGCCTGCTCGGTGAGCGCAAGGCACAACGCGCCCATGTCGTAGACAATTTCTTCAAAGGGACGATGATTGCCGGTGGGAACAGAATCTTTCACGATAATCCCATGATTATCGTCCACAATCGCGGCGGCAATGTTTGTCCCGCCCAAGTCTATCCCAATCTTCATACCGAAGTTCCCCATTTCTAAAAAAATTGATCCAAAAGATGTATGTCCATCTTGAAAAATTATACTGATCCATATAATTGTATCCTCTTCTTTCCCCCTTGTCAACTTTTCCATGCAATCTTATGTAAAAAGATCCATCTTTCAAGGCCAGGATGAACTGAACAGGTTTGTGACAGAATATTGATTGGGTCCAAATCACGAATGTTTGCAATACCGACCCGATCTCGCTTTTTCTTGTCAAATTGGTTGACAAAAACTGAAGCGTATGTTATAATTCATGCCGTCGCTTATTTCGCGGGTGTAGTTCAATGGTAGAACTCCAGCCTTCCAAGCTGGTCGCGTGGGTTCGATTCCCATCACCCGCTCCACGGCAGATACAGAAAGTGCCGGAAGGTTCTGCGCCAGTAGCTCAGCTGGATAGAGCAACTGCCTTCTAAGCAGTAGGCCAGGGGTTCGAGTCCCTTCTGGCGCGCCATCGTGGTGGGTATAGCTCAGTTGGTTAGAGCGCCAGATTGTGGCTCTGGAGGCCGTCGGTTCGATTCCGACTATCCACCCCATTTATTTTCACAAGCGGTCTGTGCATTGGTGAAGTGCTGCCTTTGGGATGTAGCCTAGTGGTAGGGCAGCGGACTTTGACTCCGCCTGTGATAGTTCGATTCTATCCATCCCAGCCAATTTTTTATCCCGCTTTCACCATGCACAGATTGTTATGACCCACTAGCTCAGTTGGCAGAGCACTTGACTTTTAATCAAGGTGTCCGGAGTTCGAATCTCCGGTGGGTCACCAGATTAAAGCGAGCGGATGGACTTGTCCCATGAAACCGGGACTTGTCCATCCGTTTTTTTGATAGTCAGTTTATAAAAAACAAGGGAAACCCCTTGTCCAGAGCACTTGATTTCCGAGGGTAAAACCGGAAATCAAGTGCTCTATTTTTTATAATAAAATTTCAGAGCCTTGAATAAAATTAATTGAGGTGATTCTGATGAAAATTGCAATGCAAAGTCAAAAGGAGAGTAAAACAATACAAAAGGCGTTTGAAGAGTTTGTTTTCATTAAAAAAAGTCAAAATTTATCGAACAGCACAATAGAAGACTATGTCAATGCGTTTAATAAATTTGCTGAATTCTGTGGAGGAGATTACTTATGCAAAGACATAACAGAACAGACAGTCCAAGAATACATGATGCATTTAAAAACCATGCCCAAAAAACAGAACAATCCAGACAAACAAGATGTTGGAGAGCCGTTATCCAGTGTTTCTGTAGCATCATATGTGCGCAAATTGAGAGTTCTTCTCAATTATTTTATGAGCTGTAATTACACAAATTTTTTTAAAATTAAATTGCCCCAATATGCTAAACAAGTTAAAGCACCTTATACAACGGAGCAAGCTACTAAGTTGCTTCAAAAACCAAATATAAAGAATTGTAGTTTTAGTGAGTATAGAAATTGGGTTATGACAAATTTCTTTATTGCAACAGCCTGTAGGATTTCAACCTTAGCTGACATGAAAATAAGCCATTTAAGTTTTGAAAATGAAACTATATACCTTGGAAAAGTCAAAAATGGGAGAGCGTTTATTATACCCATGCAAAAAGATTTAAAAAAGATACTTATCGAATATTTGAAATATAGGAAAGGGGAACCAGACGATTATTTATTTTGCCCGGAAAACAACGACAAAAAGGGGCTGGCGGTATCCTCTATAAAAACCGTTATGAATCGATATAACAGGACACATGAGGTAAATATAACCAGTATGCATCGATGGAGAAATTATTTTGCACAATACTGGTTATCCAATAATGGCAGTAAAGAAAAGCTTAAAGAACTATTGGGGCATTCGGATGAAAAAATGGTCAATGAATATGCACAATTATACGCAAATGATTTACAGATAGGCTATGAGACATATAATCCGCTAAGCAGCTTAACAAAAGGGGAACATGTAGCTATGACCAAAAATTCAAAATAAGAAACATATTTCATTGTGTTATGAATACCCATTTAGTATAAGCAAAAAAATAAACCTCACTTTTCGTGAAGTTTACTACTTAGCGAACTAGTGTACCATCCGCCAATAACTCATAGTTAACATAATGACGAATATGTGGTATAATACTCCCCAAAAGAGTGGGGAGGAAAAACAGATGGCGAGGTACAAAGTAACGCTAACAGAAGAAGAGCGTGAGGATCTGAAG
>JAVBNA010000009.1:0-26490 GCA_031551875.1 Oscillospiraceae bacterium
ATTTTGTACATCCTCATCGACCTCACAAGTGCAAGCTTTTTTCTGCTTTTCGCTGTTTTCCCTTGCACTTATTTTACCATATATCCAGCTTTTTGTCAGGAGTTATGCAGGGTAACGGGTTGTGGAGCAGGCTCTATGTACCGTCATTCTGCTCCAAGAGTGCGTACTCACAGTCCTCCGTGTAGTGGGCCGGGTCGGCAGAATATTCTCCGTTGTCGTAGGAATCATAAGCAAACAGAGGAAGAAGCTCGTTAATAACCTCTCCCGTTTTTTTATCCTTGATTACCACAATGTTTCCTACCAGTTCGACTGTATCGTTACCTGTATTCAGAATGAAGTCAAACGTGTTTTGACCCGTGTACTGATCCAAAATAATGTTTTCTTTCAGTCCGTTGAGTTGGGGTGAATATTCAATCCGAGAACCTTCCCCGAATACGCCCTCATAGGAGAACACGTCTTCGGTGTTGTTATCGGCGTTCACAATTTCCTTGGATTTGCCATCTGATTTTTCTGTTTCTCTATTTTGCACCGGGATCAATGTGAGTTCATGACTTGCATCGGAAATTTTAATACCGTTGTCCACATCTTCAGAAAAATCAATGGAAAAATTGTTGTCACCATTGGTGTAGGAAAAATCGTTGTCGTCCTGCTCAACGATTGCCGTATCTTTGAAATGAATCTCGCCATTTTCATCTTCGTATTTAATGGGTTCAGAGAAACAATAAACCGACACCGTGCCGTCGTTCATTTGAAGGGCCACTTCGTTCGGAGCGGTTCCGACGTCGTCCAGAATGGCCACGGCATCCTGTGTGTTGACTTTTTCATTGAGGAATGTAGATAGTTGTTTCTCAATAGATGTGTTTTCTCCTGTTACAACAGTAGTCGTTTCGGGAATTTCCTGCGCTGCCGCCGCAACATTGAAAAACTCCACGCTGGTCCAAAATATGGTAAGACATAGGAAAAGTGCAGATAGTCTTTTTATAGACGTTAAACACGTTTTGCTTTTCATATTTCTATCCTCCGTTATGTTATTGTTCAAGCTTATTGGCTGTTCTGCTGAAGTACAGCGCACCTATGTTCTTCCAGGAACATTAATAGGTAACCGTACCGCTGTATTTGACAATGTTTTCAAACTGTGAACCACTATAGGCGTAGTAGGAGGCCTTGACTCGGTATTGATAGCCCTTCGCTACACCGTAAGTCTTCTGCAATGTACCCTTGTACGTGTTAAACAATGAATACCAGGAGCCGGTAACGTTGCTCCACGCACCATTTTTGTACTGCTGAAGGTAGAGAAAGATTTCTACCTTGGTGGTGGTACCAGAATAACCGGTGAGGCTTCCCGTGCAGGTAGCCGTACCAGAAGTGGAAATGCTCAGCGTGGTTTTCGTGGTATTTGTATACGCGGACATCAGAATCATCTCATCCGACTCAGGGTCGAGCTCCTCCGCATGAGCAGAAAGAGGAATGGTACAGAGTACCAGCACGAGAGTTAGGACAATTGCCAACATTTTTTTGACCATTGAAAAAACACCTTTCTGTCGTTTATTTCGAAGGAAATTTTTCCCTTCTACTATAAATAACGAACCAGAAAGGTGTTTGGGGACAAGATTATCGAAAAAAGTTTTTATTTAACGGAAAGTGCCATTTTTATGAGTGTTTCCTTATCAATTTTCCCGGTAATGTGGTAGCCATATTGTCCATCGGACCAGATGAGGTTGTTCCAGCCCTTGTTGCTGTAAAATTTACCTTGGAGTTCCGGCACATCTTCCATGGTAACACCCTCTGTGTCCACAGAAAAGTCCATATTTTCTACTGCAAGCTGGCTAAACAGTAAAGGCTCATCATCTCCGTTTGTATAGGTGATCTCATAAATCGCGTCAAAAAGCTCACGCTCTGATACGGAATAGCCGACCGGAATATAGGTGGGCTCACGCGGACCTTCTACGTTGTCAGGAAGGGGTTCGCTTTCGGCACCAAAAAACACAATTCGGGAAAAGGTGCTAAATACCTCTTCAAAAAAATTGAGCACCGGTTTACGCAACGCCTCCACACTGAAAGTCGTAATAGTCAGCGCCACCATGGTCACTGCCACAATCAGAGCAACGCGTTTGGGCAACGTATTGACAAAGAAAAAATACACTTTTTCCGCAGAGCCCGTGAGCTTATTCATTTTGCTCTGATAGTTATCAGAAAAAACATGAGGAGTGCTCTGCTGCATTTCCAGCCGCAGCGCATCGGTTTCGCGCTGTTGCAGCCTATAAATGGCCTGCTGCAGCGCAACATCAAATGAAATATCATCAGGCATTGGCATACTCTCCTTTCATCATAGTTACCAGTTGACTGCGTCCTCGTTGTATCCGCTTTTTAGCCGCCTCTGTGGATATGTTGAGAAGCTTGGCTACCTGACGGACGCTCAAACCGTTGCCTATATGTAGCATAAGGCTATCTTTAACAATTTCGGGCAACTGCAGAATACATTGCATGATGGTCTCAACGCCCATTTTCTCAAGAACTTCGTCATCAGTACGCTGGTTAGAATCCTCATACCATTCTATTTCCTCCAGTGGTGTATAAACACGATACTTCTTTTTCCTTGCAATGTCAATTGCTGCGTTCCTACTTATAATAACGCACAGGGAGGTGATTTGGGGACAAGTTTGATGCTCTATTTTCTTCCAGATCTCAAGAAGCTTGACAAAAGCATGGTGAACCGCATCCTCGGTGTCTTCAATATGGTTTAAAATTTTATTGGCGACGTGGTACATAAGGTCTTTGTTTTGGTTGTGTATTTCTTCAAAGCGTTGTTTTTCCTGATCAGTTTCTAAAAATTGCAAGTAGAATGATAGCATGATTTTTTCCTCCTTTTTTGCAAATAATTCAATTTATACTTATTATACTAAAAACAGTGATGCAAATCAACTTAATATGCCAATATTTTACATAGAGAACTATAGAAATTCTTCTTATAAGAATTATGAGTATTTCAACTCTTTATTTTAAGTAAATACGTACGATTAGCATATGTGCTTTTTAGTGAATATAGTTCTCTTTAATGGTTGATTTGTTTATAATAAAGTGATATATTTAGCATCATTTACTATTTTATCTCCTACTAAAATTATACCATCTATAAATCACTAACGATTTTCATAAACATCTCACTACATAACACAACAACAAATGGAAAAGACTTGGTAACAATGATTGACTACACAGCATTTCTAAATCCATTGTCAAAAGAAAGACCTATCATTCTATAAACTGAATGATAGGTTTGCTTTCATATATTTGCGATAGACTGTCCCAAGTCTGCCTTTGCTGTACGCAGTGGCATACTTGGGATTTTTTATACTTCTAATCCCTTAGAACAGGACCTTTTATATCACTGCCGTTCCCCTCCTCTGACTTGTAATTTTTTATTTCAAAATTACAAATCGGAGGAAATATAAATGAACGACAATGCAAAATGTTTTATTTTCGTAAACGGTGAGTATAAAGAAATTCCATACAAGAAGCTGAAAAAAATGAGAGAAATAGATACGTCCTATCGCGCAAGGCGTTTCTTACTATTTCACGGAATGCTGATGGAAGTAATGGAAAATGATTTTATTGAATACCAGAAACATTTACGTCACCACAGATATTTGGCATTCATGGCCTCCCAATTCTCAAACATACCCTTTCATGACATTTATACCATAGAGCATAATATTCCTTTGTCCGGGGAGGAGTCCATCCGAGATGAAAACGTAAATATCGAGGACACAGTGGTTCATCGAGTGATGGTACATAGACTTCTGGAAGGACTGAAAACCCTCCCTCAAAATGAACAGTCACTCATTGAAGCATTGTACATGAAAGGGTTCACGGAACGAGAATGGTCAAAGATTTCTGGCATTCCCCAGAAAACAATCAACGAAAAGAAAGGGAGAATTCTGTTTAAACTGCTGAAATTCATAGAAAACCAAAAATAAATCCGCTCAAACCTATATTTTTTTGCCAAGTAAAAGTGAGGGGGTATTTTTGAATCTTCCCCTTTTCTGAACCTTGACAAAAGGATAAACGGTACAGCAGATACATTACCATTATGCTGGGCATGTGCCTGGTAAGCGACTAAACTGTTGACACAGACCTTGAGCAATATGCTCAGGGTTCTGTGTCTTGGGGTTTGATTGTTTTGTGGTTCGAAACAGAACGCGATGATAATTAATGGTGACAATGATACTTCCGTCCAGCCACAGAAGCACGCAATGGGGGCGGCCCGCGGAGATCCCGGGGGTGGTGAGATTCCAATGAAGGTCAAAGCCATGACCGTTTGCTGTATCCCCTGAAAGTTCGGGATGTCGAGGACAAATAGAACGTATGTAACATGAATCATCTGTTGTTTGTCCAACCGTGACAATTGCTGCGGTTGGACAAACGCAACTAATAACTTTTAAAACTGCTAGGGGGTAAAATATTGGAAGTAGTTACTAAACAAATTACCTTCAAACGCGAAATAAAGATAAAAATCAGAGCCGTCACATACATTGTAGCGGCTCATTTTGATGATAGCCGAGACTCGCTGAAAGTAAAAATAAATCACTTATTATCAGCTGAAATTGATCGCTCAGTTTCAGAGTAATTGTCTGGACTCGGCCGAAGCGGTGGAGTATAATGTACTCGTAAACATTGCTTATTTGGCTGGAAGAAAGGAGCAGAAATGAAACAGTCAATAAGCGAAGAAAAAATCACCGCTTTGTATTTAAGATTGTCCCGTGATGATGACCTATCCGGCGAAAGCAACAGCATTTCCAATCAGCGCGCGTTGCTAACCGATTATGCCAAGAAAAATGGATTCGGAAATGTTAAGATTTTCATTGATGACGGCATATCCGGAGTAACCTTTAAGCGTAACGGATTCAAGGAAATGTATGCTCTGATGGAAACAGATCAAGTCGCAACAGTCATTGTCAAAGATATGTCCCGGCTCGGCCGTAATTATCTTGAAGTCGGTCAGCTGACAGAAATGTTCTTCCCACAGCACAATATCCGGTTCATCGCTGTGAATGACAGTGTCGACAGCAATCAGGGCGAAGATGATTTCACGCCGTTCCGCAATATTATGAACGAGTGGTATGCAAAAGACATGAGCCGAAAAATGCGGTCAGCACTGCGAACCAAAAGCAAACAAGGATATGCAATTGGATTGCCGCCGGTGGGCTACCGGTTCGATACAAAAAATCCCCATAAATGGGTGATTGACGAAGAAGGCGCCGAGATTGTCCGACAGATTTACCAAATGCGTAAAGAGGGGACAAGTACAAATGAAATTGCCAGCATCCTGAAACGCGAAAAAGTGCTGACGCCATCGGCTTATGCAATTCGAAAGGGCTATCGCAGCCCGTCAAAGCGTTCCACCCGCGGAGATTTTTTTTGGGACAAGAGCGTCGTACGCAAAATACTCACCAATCGGGTTTACATCGGTGATGTCGTCAATTTCAGGACATACAGCAAGTCTTACAAACTAAAAGACCGATTGGAGAATCCAAAGGAAAATTGGGAAGTACATGAGAAGGTACACGAGCCGATTGTGGAGCGCTCATTTTGGGAAGACATTCAGAAATCCTTTGGCGATACAAAGTACCGCAAGCCCAAGAGCATTGAAAAAAATATGTTCGCGGGTTACCTGTTCTGTTCGGACTGCGGGGCGCGCCTTAACTACAAATATACCCATGATAATCCGGACAATCACTATTTTTCATGTCGCAACAAGCGTGCAAACAACGGACTCTGTAAGAAAACGCATCATATCCGTGTGGATATTTTGACAGAGTTGGTTCGTGATCACATCTCTGATATTACGCGGTTTGCAAATTTGTTCGAAGATGAGTTTGTGAAAATCGTGGTGGATGAGCATTACAAGAGGGTTTGCGTACAACAGAAAAAGAATCAGGATACATTGGCACAGATGCTTACCCGCGACAAGGAGCTTGATACGCTGTATGAAAAGCTCTACGAGGAAAAGATCCTGGGCAATCTCAGTGAGGAGCGTTTCCAGAAATTGTCCTACAAATATGAGGATGAGCAGGAAGCGCTTAAACAGCGGATCAAGCACATGAAAAAGGTTGTTGCTGAGGAAAAGGCGCATGAGATGAATTGCGACGGATTTCTTGAGATGGTTAGAAAATACATCGATGTAACGGAACTAACTTCAGAAATTCTGAGTGAATTCATTGATAAGATCGTGGTCCACCACCGGGAACAGCTTTTCGGGGAAACAATACAGAGAGTCGAGATCTATTACAAGATGATTGGTTTTGTAGAACTGCCAACTATGAGCAAGTCTGAAAAAGAAAACTATATCAAAACTTTCAGCCGCACAAAAAAAGACCAGAGTGCATAAGTGTGCTTTACCACTTTGCAATCCAGTCTTTAAAGAAATGAACCATCATTCAGAGTCAAGCCCCTTATGATGGTTCGTTATGGTGCGAGAGACGGGACTTGAACCCGTACGCCATAAGACACACGCCCCTCAAACGTGCCTGTCTGCCAGTTCCAGCACTCTCGCAAGTCAACGTGTGATATTATACCATTCCCCCCCGCGCCTTGTCAACAAAAATTTCCGCCCTCCCGAATTAATCTCGGGAATTGCTTGAAAAAGAATCCAAAGTGCGGTAAAATGATATGAAATTGTTTTGCTGTCATGCAGGAAAGGACGTCAAAATGGGTGAATTGTTCAAGCGCTACTATCAGCGCCTTTGGAAAAACAAGGTCTCATACGCCATCACTTTTCTCAGTATCGTTGCGGCCGTATTTCTGGTGCTTTCGGTCTATTCCGCACAGAATGCGGCATATAACAAAAGTCTCAACCTGGATGACCCGGAGGTTAACCCCCAAAACTATGTACATGTCTCAAAAGCCTTCTTTGCAGGCTTTGCACTTTATTCGAACGCAAAGGACGCAGGCGGGCAGCCGATCTTTGAAGGCTATAAGTACCAGACCAGCGACGAAACTCTGCCCATGCTCAAGAAAATGGCCATCTACTTTAACGGGGCTGACCCCCGCAACGAGCTCATCAAGCTGGCCGGTCTGGAGGGCAAAATCACTTACAGGGATTTTGACATTCAGATCTCTGACTACAGCTCCATGTGCTACCGTTTCAATGTGTACAGTCAAAATGAGGAATATTGCCGGGCACTCGCGACCGTCCTGGATGAAAACCTTTCCCAGCTTCTTGACCGGGATTTGCAAATCACCTATGTGCGTACGCTGGGCAATTTCTCCGTGGCGACCGAACAGCCCGCCCCCCGCAACTACCTTGCGCGGGTCAATGACCCACTCAGTCAGAAACTCGCCGCGAAAGCCGACGGAAACTCGCCGGTTACTATGCAAAAAACGGTTTACAGCCGTACAAACTGCGCCGCAGCTGCACTGGGCGCAGGTGTACTTTTTCTGCTTGCCCTGCTGATTTTGTCCGAGTATTTTTCTAACAAAATCTACAAGCCTGAGCAAATCCAGAAGCTTTCCTGCCGCCCCTACCTCGCCTCCATTCCGGCGCGGCACGGAGAAAAGGCCTATACGGCGCTTGCCAAAACCATCCGCTCCTCGGATCGCTTCGGCGCCTGCATCGCGGTCACCGGATGCACGGCCAAAAACAACATCTCTCCGGCAGTAACCGGCCTTGCCGCCGCGCTTGCCGCCGAGGGCAGCAAGGTGCTTCTTCTATGCCTGGCCAGAGAAAGCAAGTCCATGCTGAAGACCCTTTCGCTCAAACAGGAGCATGGCATTTCCGACGCACTGGGCGGCACGATCGAAATTCAGACAGCAGGGGACAACCTCGGCGTCGTGCCCTCTGGCAGCGCCCCCGAAAAGCTCCCTGACGCCTGTGATTCCGAAGCTTTTAAGGCGTTCCTTTCAAAAGCGCGCGAGTCCTATGACTATGTCCTTTTCTACGGCACCGACACGGCGCAGAACCCGCAGATGCTCTCTGTACTCGGCGACGTGGACGCAGCACTGGTGGTTGTGGAATACAACGCCGTATCCAAGAGCGAGCTGCGCGTCACACTCGAGCGTCTGGATCTGCTGGGCGTGCCCGAGCAGGCCTCCATGCTTCTCAATCTTATCTAAGACTCCAGATATTCAAAAAACCGCGGCACTGCCTGTGTCGCGGTTTTTTTATTGCGGTCTTTTAGAGTGTCACTTTATGATAGACCTTTTTGCCTTTTCTCAGAATCACATAGCCCTTTTCTGCAAGCGCCTCACGGGATAGTGCAAAGGCGATCGATTCCACTTTCTGGTCGTCCACTGCGATGCCGCCCTGATCGATCAAACGGCGCGCCTCCCCTTTGGAGGGTGCCATCTTTGTGTGAAGCAACAGATCCAGGATCGCGATCGAGCCGTCGGTGAGCTGATCCTCCGAAAGCTGCGTGGTGGGCATATTGCCGGTGTTTGCACCGCCGCCGAACAGCGCCCGTGCCGCCTCCCGCGCCTGCTCCGCAGCCGCCTCCCCATGGATGAGCTTTGTCACTTCATAGGCGAGGATCTCCTTGACGTGGTTGAGCTCACTGCCCTCGCACCTCTCATACTCGGCGATTTGCTCAAGCGGCAGGAAGGTCAGAATTTTCAGGCACTTGATGACGTCGGCGTCCTCAATGTTCCGCCAGTACTGATAGAATTCATAGGGGCTGGTCTTTTCGGGGTCCAGCCACACAGCGCCCTTCTCGGTTTTGCCCATCTTTTTGCCCTCGCTCGTGGTCAGCAGGGTGAAGGTCATGCCGTAGGCTTCCTTCTGCTCGGTGCGGCGGATGAGCTCCACGCCGCCGATGATGTTGCTCCACTGGTCGTCGCCGCCCAGCTCAAGCACACAGCCAAATTTACGGTACAGGTAGAGGAAATCGTAGCTCTGCATGAGCATATAGTTAAGCTCAAAGAAAGACAGGCCGCGCTCGAGACGCTGTTTGTAGCACTCAAAAGACAGCATGCGGTTGACCGAGAAATGCACGCCGATCTCCCGCAGAAATTCCACATAATTGAGGTTTAAGAGCCAGTCGCCATTGTTGACCATGATGGCCTTGCCGTCGGAAAAATCAATCAGCGCGGACATCTGCTTCTTGAAACAGCTGATGTTGTGTTCAATGGTCTCGCGGGTCATCATCTGACGCATGTCAGTCTTGCCCGACGGGTCGCCGATCATGCCGGTTCCGCCGCCGAACAGGGCGATCGGAACATGTCCCGCGCGCTGCATGTGCGCCATCACCATCACCTGGACAAAATGTCCGACGTGCAGGCTGTCGGCGGTGGGGTCAAAGCCGATGTAAAACAGGATTTTGTCCTCTTCCAGCAGCTCCCTGATTTTTTCCTCGTTGGTCATCTGCGCGATCAACCCGCGCGCCTTGAGTTCCTCAAACACTTTCATGGTCTGTCCTCCGAATTTCGTTATGATTGGGGTCTATTCGATCATGCCGGCCTGCTGTAAAAGTTCCTCCGCGCCCAGACGCATGGCCTGCGACTGTGCGCCGCCCATAATCCGGGCCAGCTCGCCCACCCGTCCCTCGCGGTCGAGTGGACTCACATGCGTGAAGGTTCTATCCTTCCCGCTGGTTTTCTCAATGATAAAATGCTCATCGGCATAGCAGGCGATCTGTGCCAGATGGGTCACGCAGATGATCTGCCTCGCCCGGGAGACCTCCTTCATTTTAAGCCCCACCTTCTGCGCCGCGCCGCCACTGATGCCCGTGTCAATTTCGTCAAAAATCAGGGTGTCCAGCTCATCAATACGCGCGAATACGGCTTTGAGCGCCAGCATCATGCGGGACAACTCGCCGCCCGACGCAATTTTGGCAAGCGGCTTGGGCGGCTCGCCGGGATTGGTGGAAATCAGGAACTGAATCGCGTCCAGCCCCCTTGATGTCGGCTCAGTTTCCTTCTGCTCCACCTCAAAACGCACCCCCGGCATATCGAGAAATTGCAGCTCTTTTTGCAGTGCTTTTGTAAAGCGCTCGGCTGTCATTTTCCTCTCATCCAACAGCGCATTTCCGAGGCTTCTCACGCGCTCTTCCGCGCCGCGCGTCTGCTCTTCCAGCCGCGCCCTGTTTTGCTCGCTGTTCATGAGCATATTCAGCTCGTCCCTGGCTGCGGCCTGAAAGGCAAGAATTTCCCCGACGCCCTTACCGTATTTTAACGAAAGACGGTATATCCTGTCAAGCCGCGCTTCGATCTCCGATATCTCAGAGGGTTCAAACGCCATGCCCTCCAGCAGTTCACGCACCCCGGAGGCACACTCGGCGAGCTCATAGGAAAGCCCCTCCAGACGCGTATACAGCGTCTGTGCCTCGGGGAAAAGCGGCGCAATGTCTGAAAGCGCCGACGCCGCGCGGCCGGTCGTCTCTTCCGCCCCGGTCAGGATCTCGTCGTCGCCGCCCAGAAAACGGTCGGCCTCCTGCAGTGCCGAGGCAATTTTCTCCGCGCTCAGAATCTGTGTCCTGCGCAGGGACAGTTCTTCCTCTTCCCCGATTTCCAGCGCCGCGGCGTCAATCTCCCCAATTTGATAAGTAAGCAGGTCGATTTTCCTAAGCCGGTCGGCCTCATCGGTGCGGTTCTGCGCAAGCTCGGCGCGCAGTGACTTCCAGTTTTGATAGGCCGCCTGATAGGCCGCAACGTGCGCCTCCAGCTTCCCATAGGCGTCGAGATAGCCCACGTGCGCCTCGGGGGAGAGCAGCGCCTGGTTGTCGTGCTGGCCGTGTATGTTGATGAGCAGAACGCCCACGTCGCGCAGCAAACCGGCGGTCACGGGCTGACCGTTTATGCGGCAGACCGACTTGCCGTCGAGGGAAAGGGTGCGCTGTAAAAGGACGCCGCCCTCCTCGTCCAGCTCGGCGCCCAGTGCGGACAACCTGTCCGCCGTGTGCTTTGACACGCCGGTGAACAGCGCCGTCACCCTGGCGCTCCTTTCGCCTGAACGGATGAGATCACGGGAGGTGCGCATCCCCAGGATCGCGTTAATCGCGTCGATCAGGATGGACTTGCCCGCGCCGGTTTCACCGGTCAGGACATTGAGGCCTGCGCCCAGCGTGAGCGTAACCTTTTCAATGACCGCGACATTTTCTATATAAAGCTCGGACAGCATGTACTCACCTACTTGCCCTGCGCGCCGACGAGCTTTTTAAACTCCGATACCAGCGCAATGGCGTTGTTTTCGCTGCGCGTCGCGACAAAAATTGTGTCGTCCCCGGCGATCGTGCCCACCACGCCCTCCCGATACAGGGAGTCGAGCGCCGCGCACACCGCCTGTGCCATGCCGGTCATGCAGCGAATGACCGCCAGGTTGACAGCATAGTCCACCGACAGCACCGAATCGGCAAACAGGTCGTAAAACTTCGCCGAGATGTCTGAGCCGGCCTCGTTTTTTCCGGTGGAATAGCGGTATTTCCCGCTGCTGGCAAGCGACTTGACCAGACGCAGCTCCTTGATGTCTCGGGAGATGGTCGCCTGCGTCACATCAAATCCTTCCTCGCGCAAGCAGCGGAGCAGTTCCTCCTGCGTGTCAATCTCCCTCTCGCTGATCAGTTCTAAAATTTTTGCATGTCGTCTGGCTTTCATCGGTAGAACCTTCTCTCTATGATTTTCTCGTTGAGCACCTCGCAAAATGCCCGCTTTTTGAGATTGATCATCTGAACCTCCCGCCCGGCGCGCTCCACCGACAGGTATTCCCCCTCTTCAAGCGCAATGGATTTCTCCCCGTCCACGGTCAAGTGCAGCCGCTCAATCCCCGGGTTGTATTCGTGGATCTCCAGCTTTGAATCGGGCGCAAACACGATTGTGCGGGAAAACAGGGAGTGCGGGCAGATGGGGGTCATCAGGAGACTGAAAATCGCCGGATCGATCACCGGCCCGCCCGCCGACAGCGTGTACGCAGTTGAGCCGGTGGGCGTCGCCACAATCAGTCCATCGGCACGGTATTCGGCGATGCGCGTGCCGTTGTAGGTCACATAAAGCTCCACCATGCGGGCGATAGCTTCATTGGAGACGACCACGTCGTTGAGGGCAATGTATTCCTCTTCTTCCTTGTCCCCGCCCAGAATACGGGCGGAAAGAAGCATCCGCTTTTCGGTCTCATAGCTTTTGTCAAACAGCATGGAAAGCAGCTCAAGCTCGTTCGGTTCCAGCCCCGCCACAAAGCCCAGCCGCCCGACGTTAACGCCCAGGACAGGCTTGTCGTGCCGCATGGCGTGCTTGGCATACCGGATGATCGTGCCGTCGCCGCCCACCGCGATCAGGACATCGCAGCAGCAGGCGAGCAGCGCTTCAAAATTATCGCCGAAAGTAAAATACGCCGGAGACAGATGCTGCGCGTATTCCGTAAGGGTGTACACAGCGCCGCCCATTTCCCGCAGGTTTTTCGCAATGCGGTTACTGCATTCCACCGCGTTTTTCTTGTCGATGTTGGGCATCAGCAAAAACTTCATGCGTCTTTCCCTTTCGTCAGTTCAGTGTGCGCGCGCTCTACCAGCGCGCGTATCTCTATGCCCGAGCAATCCTCGGCCTGCCCGCTCTTTTGCAGGAAAAGCAAATATTCAATGTTGCCCTCCGGCCCCCGGATGGGCGAAAATTCCAGCCCGAGCACGGAAAACCCATTTTTCAGCGCGAACTGCCGTAAATCCTCCACGACAGTTTCATGCACCGCAGGGTCGCGCACGACGCCCTTCTTCCCCACTTTGCCGCGCCCCGCCTCAAACTGCGGCTTGATCAGGCACACCGCGCGGCCGTCCGGCTTCATCAGTCCGATCGCTACAGGCAGCAAAAGCTTTAGGGAAATAAACGAGACGTCAATGCTGAAAAAATCCACCGGCTCAGGGATTTGCTCGGCGGTGACATAGCGCATGTTGGTGCGCTCAAGGCTGATCACGCGCGGGTCGCTGCGCAGCTTCCAGTCAAGCTGACCATACCCCACATCCACCGCATAGATGCGCACCGCGCCGTTTTGCAGCATACAGTCGGTAAACCCGCCGGTGGACGCGCCGATGTCCAGCGCGACCGCGCCGGTCAGGTCAATATGAAACGTGTGTAACGCTTTTTCCAGTTTGAGCCCGCCCCGGCTGACATAGGGGAGTTTGCTGCCGCGCACCTCGACGTGCGCCTCTTCGGAAATCAGGTTGCCGGGTTTCTCACATTTTTGGTTGTCAACATAGATCTGTCCTGCCATGATCATGGCTCTGGCTTTTTCCCTGCTTTCGATCAGGCCCTTTTCGGTCAGGTAAACGTCAATCCGTATTTTTTGTGCCACTCGCTATCTCCTCTTCAATACACGCCTGCATGCCCCGCGCGTCCAGTCCGCACTCCTCGAGCGCCTGTAAGCAGGTCGCCTGCCCGACAAAGATGTCATCTACCGCACGCAGGGTCAGCTTTCCGCTGTACCCGCTTTCGGTGAGTAGTGTCAAAAAGCTCTCGCCGACGCCGCCGATTTTCATGCCCTCCTCAAAAAAGAACACACGCTGATAGGGCAGAGCCGCCCTGACCGCATGGCGGGAGACGGGCTTAATGCGGTTGAGCTTGAGCACCGACACCCGCAGCCCTTTATTGCCGAGCGCCTCCCGCGCCACACAGGCCTGTGCGAACAGGCGCCCGTAGGCGACAATTAGAATTCCCGACGTCCCGCCGTCATAGAGGTCAAACGCGGTCATCCGGGAATGAAAATCATTCGGACGATAGGGCTCCTGCCCCCGGGGAAAGCGCACGGCGGCAACGCCGTCACAGTCGTACACCGCCTTGTGCATCATATCCTTGAGCTCGTCATAATAAGTGGGCGCGTATATCGTCAAGTTGGGAATCGAATTCATAAACGCCACGTCAAACAGCCCCTGATGGGTCTCCCCGTCGTCACCTACAATGCCTGCCCGGTCGACGGCAAGCACCACGTGCAGGTTTTGGATTGCGGCGTCGTGGATGAGCTGGTCATAGCTGCGCTGGAGAAAGGTGGAATAGACAGCAAAAACCGGGATCATTCCGCCCGCCGCGAGGCCGGACGCAAAGGTGACCGCGTGCCCCTCGGCAATGCCCACGTCAAAAAAGCGGTTGCCAAACTGACTTGCAAACCCGCGAAGCCCGGTACCCTCCTTCATGGCCGCCGTGATCGCACAGATGCGCTCATCCCGCCCGGCCAGCTCACACAGGGTGTCTCCGAAAATCTTGGAAAAGCTGTCACCGGTAAATACCGGTTCACCCGTCTCCACATCAAAGCCGGCCGTGCCGTGAAATCCGCGCGGATCCTTCTCGGCGAATTCATAGCCCTTTCCCTTGATGGTGGAAAGATGAATAAAAATAGGGCGGGTGGATTCGCGCGCAACCTTGAACACACGGATCAGGCTTTTGAGGTCGTGCCCGTCGATCAGCCCGTAATAGGTGAAGCCCATGTCCTCAAACAGAGTTCCCTTATAGATAATGTCCTTGAGCACCGATTTGGAGCGCCGAATCAGATTTTTCAGCGGTTTTCCGATCAGCGGAACCTTGGGAAGTCCCCGGTCCACGACGCCCTTGAAACGCAGATATAAGTTTTTTGTGCGGATGGAGGACAGATAGCGCGCCATCGAGCCGACACCGCGCGAAATGGACATCTTGTTGTCGTTGAGGATGACAATGAAATTGCCCGGAAAGCGTCCGGCGTTGTTAAGCCCCTCATAGGCCAGCCCCCCCGACAGCGCCCCGTCGCCGATCACCGCCATCACACAGCGATCCGCACCCTGCAGCACGCTTGCCTCCGCAAGACCCAGCGCCGCCGAAATCGAGGTCGAGCTGTGTCCGGTGCCGAAGGCGTCGTACGCGCTTTCGTACCGTTTGGGAAATCCCGAGATCCCATCCTTAAGACGAATGGTATCAAAGCCGTCCAGACGACCGGTCAGCAGCTTGTGGGTATAGGACTGATGCCCCACGTCCCACACCACCTGATCGTTCGGAAAGTCAAAAACCCGGTGCAGGGCAACAGTCAACTCTACCGTACCCAGGTTGGACGCCAGATGCCCCCCATTTTTGGATACAGTGTGAATCAGCTGCCGTCGGATGTCGTCACAAAGCGCTTCCATTTCATCGAAGGAAAGCTTCTTTATGCCGCTTGGCAGCGGTATATTGGTAAGCAAATTGTCTTTTGCCATGCGCATAAGTCCCCACGTTTTTTAATAATAATACCATGCCTGAGAGCAGAATTCAACCATGAATTATAATAAATATTTATCGATTATCGTTAAAGTTGGTTTTCAATGATCGCGCAGAGACAATTCCAGCGCCAGATTTTCCAGGTTGCCCGCCTCAAAGCCGAACAGGGATACCGCAGACTGCGCCTCCCTGGTCAGTGCCAGCACGCGCTCGGTCGCGCCGGTCACGCCGTACAGCTTCACATAGGTGGATTTTTCATTCTGCGCGTCGCTGCCCACCGGCTTGCCCAGCGTTTTGCTGTCGCCGGTGACGTCAAGGATATCGTCCACGATCTGGAACGCAAGCCCGATGCAGCCGGCATAGGCTTCGGCCGCGGCGCGCTCTTTGCCTCCGCCGCCCGCAATTTCCACCCCCATCACCGCCGCCGCGCGAATGAGGGCGCCGGTCTTTTTTCGATGGAGCGTCTGGAGCGTTTCCTCCGGGATGGAGGCTCCCTCCGATTGAAGATCCATAAACTGCCCGCCGATCATACCCATGAGCCCCGCGCCCCGCGCCAGCTCCCCCGCCGCGCGAAAGGCGCGTTCGGGCGGAATCAATGCGAGCACCTCGGGCGACAGGCAGGTTTCAAACGCCAGATTGAGCAGGGCATCCCCGCACAGCAGCGCGGTGTCCTCCCCGAACTTCCTGTGGGTGGAGGGCTTTCCGCGCCTCATGTCGTCGTCGTCCATACAGGGCAGGTCATCGTGCACAAGCGAATAGGCGTGCACCATCTCTGCGGCGCAGGCAAACGGCATCGCCCATTCTATTTTGCCGCCGCACACTCGGCAGAATTCCAGCGTCAGCGCCGGACGGATACGTTTCCCTCCGTCGAGCAGGGCGTAAGCCACCGCCTCGTACAGGTTGTCACATTCTCCGTCGGGCTTGGGAATATAGCCGCTCAGGGCGTGCTCAATCGCGTCACGATATTGATTCATCGGCAGTTTCCTCTTCCTGTGTGTCGTCCTCATGATCGGCGGCCAGCTCGGTGATTTTGAGCTTCGCCTCGCTGAGCGTCGTATGACACAGCGCCGCCAGCGACGTGCCTTCCTCAAACAGCTTGAGCGACTGCTCAAGCGGCTGGGCGCCGTCCTCCAGAAGCGTCACAATCTCTTCCAGGCGTTTCATCGCCTCTTCAAAGCTTTTTTTCTTCTTCATGATTTATATATCCTCCACATTTGCATTGCATTCCCCGTCGGCCAACCGCAGCCGCACCCGGTCTCCCGGTTTGAGTTTTTTGACCGAGCGCACCAGCCTTTCCTCCTGAAAGACAAGCGCATAGCCCCGCGACAATACGCCCAGCGGGCTGAGCATCTGAAGCCCTCCGGCGGCCTTCTCAAGCCGCGTCCGGGCGTCGGCAAGCTTTTTTTCCATGCTCCGCGTCATCCGATCCAGTCGGGTGTCAAGCGTCATCTGCTGCTCCTCCAGCATGGACAGCGGCGAACACATGCACGGCTTTTGCATGAGCTCCATAAGCCGCGCTTTTTTGCTCTCCACCGCACTGGCTGCCGCTTCGGCCATACTCATCCGCCGTTGTGCGATCGCCGCGTACAGCGTCAGCCGGTCGGGCGTGGCCAGCTCGGCGGCGACCGACGGCGTGGCCGCGCGCACATCGGCGACAAAGTCACAAATGGTATAGTCGGTTTCATGTCCGACGGCGGAGATCACCGGGATGTCGGAGCGATAAATTTCTCTGGCCAACCCTTCGTCATTGAAGGCAAACAGCTCTTCAAAGGAGCCGCCCCCCCGCCCGATGATGATCACGTCGGCGGCCCGCCATTCGTTTACCTCGCGCACCGCCTGCGCAAGCTGCGCCGGCGCACCGTCGCCCTGTACCAGCACCGGACACAGCACGATTTCCGCAACCGGATAGCGCCGGGCGATCACCTGCTCGATGTCGCGCCGCGCCGCGCCTGTGGGGGAGGTGATGACGGCAATGCGCCCCGGATAGAGGGGCAGCGGCTTTTTCCGTGTGCTGTCAAAATATCCTAGCGCCTCCAGCCGTTTTTTGCTCTGCTCAAATGCGAGCTGAAGCGCGCCGACACCGTCGGGCTGCATTTCCTCGATGTAAAGCTGATACTGCCCGTCCCGCTCAAACACCGACACCTTGCCCCGGCAGAGCACCCTCATCCCCGATTCGGGCTGAAATCGCAGGCGCTGTGCTGCGTGCTTGAACATGACCGCCTTGATGGCCGCCTGGGCGTCCTTGAGGCTCATATAGAGATGTCCGGAGCGGTAGTGGTCGGTAAAATTGGAGATTTCCCCGGACAAATAGACATTCGAAAGGATCCGGTCGCCGTCAAACAGCGATTTCACATAGGTGTTCAGCTGAGATACAGTCAGCACAACCGGCGGTGACAGCATATCAGAACCCCTCCCTTTCCCCCGCCTGCATCGCGGTCAGCACGGCGATTCCCGCCGCGTTGTCGGCGGAAAAGGCAGGCTCGGCAAAATACGCGCCGAAACGCTCACTCAGCGCCGCGTTCAGCAGCGCATTGGACATCACGCCGCCGCTGTACACGAGCGGCAGCTTTCCGTATTCTTTCTGCACGGCCTTTGTCATACGGGTGAGCGTTTCCAGAATAAAGTCAAGGCAGTAGCAGGCGACGTCGTTCTCGGACGTGCCGCCCGCCAGCATGGTTTTGCACTGGTTTTCCAGGCCGGACAAACAGCAGTCGGTTCCCTTGACCGACGGTTTGACCTGAAAGCGCGTCTGCGCGTTTTTCGCGAGCTCTTCGAGCGCCGGGCCCGCCGGAAAGGGCAGCCCCATGAGCGCCCCGATGCGGTCGATCACCTGCCCGGCGTTGAGGTCGAGCGTTTGGCCGACACAGGCGGCTTTGATGCCCTTTTCCCTGTCCGGCTCCACGTAAAGCGCCTCGGTCGTCCCGCCCGACACATGAAAGGCGAGAAAGGGCGCATGGCGCAGCCCGAGCTGTCGGGCGGAGTAGAGAGCCGCCATCACATGGCCGCACTGGTGGGAAAAGGCATACATAGGGATGCGAAACACCGCGCACAGCTGCCGCGCCGCCGAATGCCCGACCGTAAAGCAGGGCATGTAGGAGCCCTCCACATCGCGCGGGCGGGTGGATACCCCCACGGCGGACGGCGTCCCCGAACCGCCCTCAAACAACGTCTCCAGTACCTGCGGCAGACCCTGCACGTGGTGAAAAACCGCGTCGCTCTGGCGCAGACCGAGCGCCCCTTCCCGGACAGGCAGGGGGCGCTTTTGCTGGACAATTTCCCCGTCCCTGTACCAGGCGGCGGAGGTTGTGTAATTGCTCGTGTCCAATCCCAGCACGCCGCTCACGCCTGAAGACCCTCCGCTTTGGCCACGCTGCCCAAGATGCCGTTGACAAAAGAGGCGTCCTCGTCGGTGGCAAACTTTTTGGCGAGCTCCACCGCCTCGTTGATGGACACGCTGACCGGCACATCCTCTTTCATATATAAAATCTCGTAAATGGAGAGGCGCAAAATGGACAGCGCCACCCGGGAGATTCTCGATTTGTTCCACGAAACCGCGTATTTTTCGATCACGCGGTCGAGTTCCTCGATGTGCGCCTCTACACCCTCACTGAGACGTTCGGTGAATTCGTCGGTCTCAAAGTCGCGCGCCGCGATGGCGGCCTCAATAATTTCGGGCACCGGCTCGTCATGAAAGCTGCGCTCAAATATGACGAGAAACGCCTGCTGACGCGCTTTATGTCTGGATAACATGGTTTCACATTCCTTCCTTTTATGAAAACAACCCCCCACCCGTACAGCGGAGGGCTTGCCGTTTAGAACCTGTGAATACAGGTCCTCACTTCGTTTCGGCGACGCCGTAGACATACACGTCAATTCTCCCTACCGGATGGGTCACCATGGATTCCAGCGCGTCCTTACAGTTTTTCTGCACCAGTTCACAGACCTCCTGTACGCGAGCCCCCATACAGAGCGTCAGGCCGACCTCAATGCAAAAGCCATCCGCCGCGCGCTGAACTTTGACTTCCCTGACAAAGAGGTCATTTTTCAGAAGGCCTCCGTGCTCGCCCGCTTTGGCCGCGAGAGCCGCCACACCGGGCGTGTCCAGTGCCGCTTTGGAGACAATCGACTGAATTACGTCGTCAGAGATCATATAGCCGTTGTCGGCTGTCAGCATTTTTCCATCCATGGGCGTCCACCTCCAATTGTTATATTATACCACAAAACCGCCATGAATAAAGACTTTTTTTCAGCACGAGGGCTGACTGCCGGTGATCGGGCGGCCGGCGGCACTGAAAAGCGCCGAAAACGCAGGAATATTTCCGCATTTCGGAAATATTCCTGCGTTTTGAACGGCGAAAAGGACGCGCTGGCCGTGAGGCGGCGCGGGGTTTTTACCGTGGCCGGCCGCCGGGGCTGTTATTTCACATTGATCACCTTGATGTTGTCATAGGGGATGTTCCCCTGTGAGGTGACCACATCCTTGATGGTGATGGTCGCGCTGGGCAGCAGCTCGTCGGCAAGCACCACAACATTACAGGCATCATTCTGTATGTATACCATACAGTCGGCAAAGCCCTTGGCCTTGATGACGCTCTCCATCGCCACCTCGTCCTCCATGCACTTGGCCAACGCCGCCGCCTGGGTAACCGCCTCGGTTTTGGCCTTCTCGCTGGTCTCCGCGCCCTTGACAAGGTTGTTGAGCAGTTCCACCGCCTCATCCCGCGCTTTTTGCCGCGCGAGGCGCGCCTCTGCAAAGTATTGCGACGCCGTGCTGCCCGCTGTGGGCGCCGCCGCGCTCTGTGCCCCGCTCGCCGTTTCTTCCGATCCGGGAGACACAATGCCCGACGGATTATTCACAAACTGGGATTCGCCCAGCTCCTTCACCGTTTCCATCGTCTCGGTCGCCCGCAGGGTTTTGTCCCCGGTGAACTGCCAGTTGAGATAGACCGCCACGCCCAGCGCCAATACCATAGTTGCTATGATAACCTGCCTTTTTCCGATTGCCATTCAGAAAACCTCCCGCTTCATTATTCTGCCATTTTTGTCACACAAACATAGTTTGAGGATATATCTAAAACGGTTGTCACCGCGTCGGTGATTCTCTGCTTGACAACCGTGTCCTCCCCCCCGTCGCACACCACAACCACACCCTGGATCTCGGGCTGCATCTGCATGGTGACCAGTGCGCTTTCACTGCCGTCGGCATTTTTGACCAGTATGTATTCATTTTCAAAGGAATCACTGTCCTTTTTCCGGGGCGTCTCCGCGCCGCCGTCCTCCTCGGTCTCCGTCTCTGTCTTCTGGGTGCTGGCATAGACGTTCCGGGTGCCGCTGCGCACGGTGACCAAAACCTGAACCCGCCCTGTACCCTGAATCCGCCCAATGACATCCTGAAGCCGCGTTTCCAGCGCGTATTCATATTGGCTGCCACTGTCGTCGCCGGCCTCTGCCTGGACGGACGGCTTCTTCTCCCCGCCGAACAGACCCGACAGGAAAACGAGTGCCATGCCCGCGATGCCGCAGATCACCAGAATGCGCACCGCCTTCTCCGATTTGAGGTTCTTTCTCAAAAACTCCGCAATGCCTTTTAACATACTTTCACCTACTCATATGTGATTGTTACGGGCAGTCCAAGCGGCTCTAGACTCTTTTGGATGCGCCCCTCATGTGTGATCCACTTCCGATCCATTAAAACAGCCATCTGCCTTATGTCTATGCGGCCGTCGGACAAAGTATCCATCTCCACAGTAATTTTTTTCGCGTCGAACCCCTCTTTCCGCAATGCCTCCTCGATCAATCCCCTGATTTTCTCTTCCATGTTGCTCTTATACTGCCGCTGAACCTCCTCCTCAAGCGACAGGGCGGTCCTTTTCTCCTGCCCGCTTTCCTGTGCGGTTTTCGGAAGCTCAATGGTCAGCCCGTTCGCAAAGGGCAGCACAACCGCGCACAGAAGAAAAAGTCCCAGCACCATCTGCACGCTTTTCCCCAGCTTGCCCTCGGGCGTCATCATCTCCACCACTGCGGCCACCGCCGCCGCCAGACAGACGGCAGTCGTCCAGGCGCTTAAACCAATCATGCGGCGCTCCCTCCCCCCGAAAGCAGGATCATCCCCGTGGAGGCAATCAGCACCGCCAGACAGCACATCAGCAGCGCCAGCAAAATTTCCACCACCGCGCACACCCCCTTCATGACCGACTCCACCGTTTTGTTGCCGAACATGCCGCCGATCCCCGCACAGACATGCAGACACAAAAGCCACAGCACGGCCTCCAGAATCACCGGAAGGAAGGTTGCGAAGGCGGCGAGCATGCCAAATGCGCCCACCGAAGTTTTGAGAAGCTTGAGGCAGCCCAGCACCGACGAATAGGCGTCACTGAGCGCGCCGCCCACCACCGGTACAAAGTTGCCGATCACAAAGCGGGTGGATTTGAGCGTCACCGTATCGCCCGCGCCCGACAGCGCGCCATTGAGCCCCAGCACACCCGCAAATACGGTCATCAGAAAAGCCAGCGCCCATTTAACCAGCTTGTGAATCGTGTCAACCAGCCCGCTGAGTTTGACGCGTGCGGACAGCGCGGACACCGCCGACAGCGCAAGCGTCGATTTGACCACCGGGATGGCCACCATGCCCGCGCCGCCCGAGATCAGCTCGGAAATGCCAAACATGACCGCGCTGTAGGACGCGCCGGTCAACGGCTGCCCGGCGGCAATCACCGCGCCCGCGTACACCGGTATAAACGCGCTCATAAACACAAACGCGCCCTCAATGATCGTGCCCGCCCGGTCGATGCAGGCCGCCACCGGCAAAGCCACCGCCGTCATGACCGCCAGCGCCGACACCGCGCTGTAGGTGCCCTTTAGGGCGTTTCCCGACAGGCTGTCCTTGGTGGCGTCAACAAGCATGGTAAACAGCAGGATTCCCAGCACAATACCAAAAGTGCGAAGCGGCCCCGCCGATTCCCGCTCGGCCTGTCTGAGAATAGCCGACAGCGCCGAATCCACGGTAAATCCGCTGAGCATCTCAGTGCCCATATCTCCAACGCCCGCCTGATCGAGCAGCGACTGCGCGCCGTCGGGGAGCATTTCGGGCAGCTCCTGCGCGCCGCTCACCTTCAGCTGCTCCTCAAAGTCGGCCTCCTCGGCCGCCCACACGGGCAGTGTGAACAGCACAAAGCAAAATACCAAACACACAATCTTTTTCATGCTTTATCCCTTTATCAAATCCTTGGCAATTTTGAGAATCTCCCCAAACATGGGCAGCGCGAGTATGGTCACCGCCAGCTTGGCCGCCAGCTCCACCTTGCCAGCCAGCGCGTTTTCCCCTGCGTCGCGGCAGCTGTCGGCCGCGAACCCGGCCAGTACGCAGATGCCAAGCGCTTTGATCACCGCCTTGCCGTATCCGTCGGGCAGGCCGATCTCCGAAAACAGATCGTCGAGAATCCTCAGCACCGGCTGCACCGCTTCAAAGGCAATGAGCAGGATGACCACGCCGGTCAGGATGTTGAGCAGCACCGAGAGACTCGGAAAATAGCTTTTGATCAGCAGTGCCAGAATGCCCCCGACCAGGGCGATCCCGATAATTTTTACGATGTCCATGGCTACAGACCGAAGACCGATTTGACCGTCTTGAACAGCGTGTCAATCTCACCGATGACCATCATCAGCACAACAATCAGCCCCGCCAGCGTGGTCATCATGGCCTGCTCCTCACGCCCCGACCGAATGAGCACCTGGTTGAGCACCGCCACGATAATGCCAATGGCGGCAATGCGGAAAATCAAATCAATGTTCATCTTTCGCTCCCCCTTCTTTTACCGTCCTCATAGCATCAGCAGTGCGGCCGCCAGCCCCGCAAATCCGCCCAGCAGCAGATACAGCTTGCCTTTTTTCGCATATTCAGCCCGCGCGGCGGCAAGCAGCTCGTCAAATCGCGCCAGATAGAGCTCGCAGTGGGCGAGCTGGCCCTCCAGGTCGCTCACCCCCACACCCTGCCCGAACTCGCTCAAAAGCTGCGTATAGCGCGCCGTGGGCCTTTTCTCACGTGACAGCCATTCGGCTGAGGTGTCCCACGCGGTCATAAAAGGCAGGCCGCCCCGCATATATTCATGGCACACCGAAAGCTGCGGCAGCTCGGGGTACTGAACCGCCCCCTGCCCGAGAAGCTCCTCAAGCGGCTGTGCGGCATACCGGATGCCGGTTTTCAGAAAGTGTATAAACCGGATGGTGTAGTCGATGGTCTCAGCCTGTTTGCCGAGACGGCTGGAAAGAATGTAGCCGATCCCCGTCCCGGCAATCACCATACAAATCACGCCGATGGTCTGCAGCAAGAAGCTCACCTGCCTCATAAATTTCCTGAATTTGTCCCGGCGTCCGCCGGTCGGAAAGCAGTATAACCGACGCAAACGCGCCTGTTTCCAACAACGTCCGAATGTGTCTTTTATGCACCAGATCCCGCCTGTCCCCCGCGTGCACCGTCGCAATCAGCGCGACGCCCGCGTTGAGCGCCTGCTCCACCGCCTCGGTGTCCTGCGTGCCCGACAGCTCGTCGCACACAAGAAACTCGGGCGAGAGGCCGCGGATGGCGTGGAGAAGCCCCTGAGTTTTGGGATAGCCGGTCAGAAGGTCGCAGTTTTGTCCTAAATCATTGTGACGCTCCCCCTGATACACCGCACCGATCTCACCCCGCTCGTCCACCACCGCCACCCGGCGTCCGGACAGCGACAGCAGACGGATAATGTCGCGTAGCAGGGTCGTTTTGCCGCTGGATGGCGGCCCGGCGAGTAAAAAACCGCGGTCGAGCTGCGGCAGTATGCGTTTCATAAGCCCCTCGGCACAGCCTGTGAGCTGCCGTCCGACGCGAAGGTTGATGGAGCTGATGTCTCGGATGCCGGTGATAACGCCGTCGGTCAGCACCGCCGTCCCGCACAGCCCCGCCCGATGCCCCCCGCGCAGGGAGAGAAAGCCCTGGTTGATTTCATTTTGATGGCTGTACACCGAAAAGGCGCACATGAGTGCCAGCGTGTCGGACATGTCCTGCCGGGTGGCAATGATCGGCTGAAGGGTCGTCCCCTGCTCCGCTGCACCGGTGCCGGTCAGTTCATAAATGCGGTCATGACAGCAGACATGAACCGGTCCGCCATGCCGCAAACGGATCTCCTGCGCATTGGCTGTCAGCGAATCGGGCAGGCATAAAAGCGCGGGGCGGATGCGGGGACAAATATGTGCCGCCGCACTGTGAAATGGGTTTTTCAGTTGTACTTCCAAAACCTTGTCCGCCTCCTTTTGTCTAATCATATGGGGCACGTCCCCAAAGTAGAACATAAAAAACAGAGGCCGTCCTGCGGGACGCCTCTGTTTTGTGCAGAAAAATCAACTCTTGATTTGCTCTTTGCCACCCGCTATAATGAAAGATGAGAAAGAATGTGTGTGAAACAAGGCAATCAGCCGTATTTTTATCTGTATATATTCACGTGTATCCCAAAACAGAAAGGAATTGGAGCCATGTTTACTGTGAAATCCAAAGTGGTTCTCAACGATTCGATGACCCTCATGGTGGTGGACGCGCCCTATATTGCGAAAAAGGCGTTGCCCGGTCAGTTTATCATCCTGCGCGTCAACGAGCATGGCGAGCGGATCCCGCTGACCGTGGCGGACTACGACCGCGAGGCGGGCACCGTCACGATTATCTTCCAGAAAGTGGGCAAGACCACCATGCTGCTCGATGAGCTTCAGGAGGGCGACCGCATCCTGGATTTTATCGGACCGCTGGGGAAGCCGTCCGAGCTGGAGGGCTACCGACGGGTGGCGGTGATCGGCGGCGGCGCAGGCTGTGCCATTGCCTACCCGCAGGCCAAGGCACTTCATCAGATGGGCGCGCACGTGGACATGATCGCCGGCTTCCGCTGCACTGATCTGATCATCCTGGAGGAGGAAATGCGCGCGGCAAGCGAGAACCTGATCTTGATGACCGACGACGGCTCCAACGGACACAAGGGCTTTGTCACAAACGCGCTTGAGGAACAGATCGCCGCGGGAAAGGACTACGACCTCGTGGTCGCAATCGGCCCGCTGGTTATGATGAGAGCGGTGTGTAACCTGACCAAACCGCATGGCATCAAAACCATCGTCAGCATGAACTCCATCATGATTGACGGCACTGGCATGTGCGGCTGCTGCCGGGTGACGGTGGACGGCAAAACGAAATTTGCCTGTGTAGACGGTCCCGACTTCGACGGGTTTCTCGTCGATTTTGACGAAGCCATTTTACGCGCCGGCGCTTACCGGGACGCCGAAAAGCGCGCGCTGGAGGAGCACATGTGCAAGCTGACGGGAGGGATACACCATGCCTAACATGTCCGCAGTGAAAAATCCGATGCCTGAGCAGCCCCCCGAAATCCGCAATCGAAACTTTTCCGAGGTGGCGCTGGGCTACGACGAAGAGACGGCGGTGCTGGAGGCGCAGCGCTGTCTCAACTGCAAGCATAAGCCCTGTGTGGCGGGCTGTCCGGTTTTTGTGCGCATCCCCGAATTTATCACGCAGGTGGCAAACCGGGACTTTGAGGGCGCCTATGACACTCTCAACCAGACCAACTCCCTGCCCGCCGTCTGCGGCCGCGTGTGCCCGCAGGAGACGCAGTGCGAGGCCAAGTGCGTGCGCGGCATTAAAGGCGAGCCGGTGAGCATCGGGCGGCTGGAACGCTTTGTGGCCGACTGGAAAATGAAAAACGGCGCTTTCTGTGAGCGTAAGGCGGCAGCCTCCGGGCGCAAGGTCGCTGTCATCGGCTCAGGGCCCGCCGGGCTTACCTGTGCGGGCGACCTCAATAAAATGGGCTATGACGTCACCATTTTTGAAGCCTTTCATGTAGCGGGCGGCGTGCTCATGTACGGCATCCCCGAATTCCGCCTGCCCAAGGCCATCGTACAGCAGGAGGTGAGCCAGCTTTGCGACTGCGGCGTAAAAATTATGACCAACATGGTGATCGGCAAGGTGCTGTCGGTGGATGAGCTGTTCGAGATGGGCTTTGGGGCGGTGTTCATCGGCACGGGCGCAGGGCTTCCCAATTTTATGAACATCCCCGGCGAAAGCGCCCTCGGTGTTTATTCTGCGAACGAATATCTGACACGCATTAACCTGATGAAGGCCTATGACGACAGCTATGACACAAAAATCAGGCCGCCCAAATCGGTGGCGGTCGTGGGCGGCGGCAACGTTGCCATGGCCGCGGCGCGCAGCGCCAAACGGCTGGGCGCCGACCATGTGTATATCATCTACCGCCGCTCGGACGCTGAAATGCCTGCCCGCCGGGAGGAGATTGAGCACGCCAAGGAAGAGGGCATTATCTTCAGGCTCCTGTGCAACCC
>JAVBNA010000031.1:0-32132 GCA_031551875.1 Oscillospiraceae bacterium
GCTCACTGCTATAAAACAAATCTTTACCCCCCCGCGGGGGGTCGCTGCCCGCCCCCCCCCCCCCCACCGCCGCGTTTTTTGTTACGCAATCACTTCCTGCGCGGCACGCACCTTGTCCGACACGATGACGCCGTCCTGAATGCGGATGACGCGCTCAGCCTCGCCCGCGATGTCCCGGTCGTGGGTGATCAGTAATATTGTTTTGCCTTCGCGGTGCAAATCGTGCAGCAGGGACATGATCTCGGCGCCCGACCGGGTGTCCAGGTTGCCGGTGGGCTCGTCGGCGAGAATGATGGGCGGCCGGGCGGCGACGGCGCGGGCGATTGCGACGCGCTGTTGCTGCCCGCCTGACATTTCGGTCGGTCGGTGAGAGACACGGTCGTGAAGCCCGACCCGCTTCAGCGCCTCCATACACAGCTCCTTTCGCTCCTCGCGCGGCATTCCGCGGTAGATGAGAGGCAGCTCGACGTTTTCCAGTGCGGTCATACTCGGAATCAGGTTAAAGCCCTGAAAGACAAACCCGATTTGTAGGTTGCGGATCATAGACAGGTGGTTGTCGCTCATTTCGGCGACATTGTCCCCATCGAGGTAATATTCTCCTGATGTGGGCGTGTCCAGACAGCCCAGCAGGTTCATAAGCGTAGATTTGCCCGAGCCGGACGGCCCGATAATGGCCAAAAACTCTCCCGGAAGCACGCGCAGGGAGATGCCGTCCAGTGCGCGCACCTCATTTTCCCCGCCATTGTAAATTTTCACCATGTTTTTTATATCGATCAGGGGATTCATGCACCTTTCTCCTCTAAAACTCTAATTTTCATCCATAGTATGTCCGTCAAAATCTACATTCATACCATAAAAATCCCTCGGCTGGGAGAAAGATTTGTCAGTTCTCAAACTTTCTGACCGGTATACTTGGAAAGGGTACGGGAAACACTGATACGGAAAGGATGTGCAGTACATGAAAATGACACCGCAGGAATATAGTGCACTGGCAGATAGGGTATCCCCGCCTACAAAACACGTTCAAAATCTGGTTTGGGCGTTTTTGGTCGGCGGTATCATCTGTACGATTGGAGAGGTGCTGTTTCAGTGCTATTCGTCGGCGGGGCTTCCCGAGCTGGAAGCACGCAGCGCCGCGTCAATCACACTGGTTGCGGCCAGCGCTCTGCTGACCGGGCTTAATATATATGGTAAGATTGCCAAATTTGCCGGCGCTGGCACGGTTGTACCCATCACCGGATTTGCCAACGCGGTCGTTTCGCCGGCCATTGAGTTCAAAAGCGAGGGACACGTCATGGGCATCGGCGCCAAAATGTTTTCCATCGCCGGCCCGGTCATCGTATTCGGCGTCACCACGTCGGTGGTCTACGGCCTTGTGCTGTGGGTATTCCGGCTGTTTGCCTGAAAGGGGGAGGCGGGATGGCACAGAGAATCGGACAGTACACCCTGCGGCTGGACACAAAGCCTGCCATTTTGGGGCATGCGGCGGTCGTGGGCAAAAAGGAGGGGGAAGGCCCCCTCAAGCGCAGCTTTGACCATATATACGAGGACACGCTCCTAGGACAGCTCTCGTGGGAAAAGGCAGAGAGCCAGCTGCAAAATGACGCGATCACGCGTGCGCTGGAGTGCGCCAAGCTGCCGGCCGGAGACCTGCAATACGTGTTTGCGGGCGATCTGCTCAACCAGTGCGTCAGCTCTACCTTTGCCATGAGGTCGTTCGAGGTGCCCTTCCTCGGGCAGTACGGCGCCTGCTCCACCATGGCGCAGACGCTCTCCATGGCCTCCATTTTTGTGGAAACCGGCGTGGCGGAGCGGTGCGCCGCGGTCACATCCTCCCATTTCTGTTCGGCCGAGCGGCAGTTCCGCTTCCCGCTGGAATACGGCGGACAGCGCGCGCCGACGGCGCAGTGGACAGCAACCGGTTCGGGCGCACTGATCGTCGGCGCGGGGGAAGGGCTTCCCTTTGTGGACTGCGTAACTATTGGGCGGATCGTCGATTTTGAGATCAAGGACGCCAACAACATGGGGGCGGCAATGGCGCCGGCCTGCTGTGACACAATTGTCAATTTTTTCAGCGACACAAAAGAGGACCCCCAAAGCTTTGATATGATTTTGACCGGTGACCTCGGGCAGGTGGGCACAGACCTGCTGCTTACCCTGCTCGAGCGGGAGGGCCTGGATCTCAGAGACCGGCACACCGACTGCGGGCTGCTCATCTTCGACATGAACGACCGCGAGGTCAACGCGGGCGGTTCGGGGTGCGGCTGCTCGGCGGCGGTGCTGTGCTCGCACATCATGCAGAAAATGAAGGCGCACGAGCTGAAAAACATCCTTTTCATCGGCACCGGCGCCATGATGTCCACCACCTCCTCCCAGCAGGGAGAAAGCATCCCGGGCGTTGCACATCTTGTTAAGCTCTGTATAGAGTAGCATTCTCAGGAGGGACGGAAAACATCCGTCCCTCCTTCTATTTTGTCCGCCTGCCGCATAGGATGAAAATAATGAATATTTTATGCTGAAAAGGCGGGTGGTTGCCATATTTTTGCTGATTCAAAAGCGTACTGCGATCCGCATCATGACCGGTATTATTTTTGTGCTGATCCTGCTGGTGGGGATTATCACCTTTACTCGGCCTCCCTCCCAGCCTGTGCAGAACTTGGTCTCTGCGCAGGAGGATACCTCGTCGGATGATACCTCATCGGAAGAAGAGAAATATATCAAATGGATCGACTTCAATGTCCCCTACGGTGCGCTCAAAAAGGCCATGGATCTTGACATCAAGTCCCATCAGGAAAACGCCGAGGAGCCCTATGACTGGATCAAAATCCTGGCCTATCTCGCCTCTAAGTACGGCAATAAGTTTTCTTTGTATAAGGGCAAGGACATCGACGCATTGATCGGGCGTCTGGATGCGGGGGAGAGCATGGAGCAGATCACCGAGAAAATGCAGTACTATGGCCACTATGTCGAGTGTTATACCGCGATCCTGGGCGGCTTTCTGGGGGAGTATTCGGTGCAGGTGCCCGACGGGGAGGACAGGTTGAAGTGGGAGGAGAAGTACGGGCTGCGGGTTTTTTCTCCGCTCGCGAAAAATTACTCCTTCAGCCATTTCGACGACTTCGGCAACGGCCGCAGCTACGGATATAAGCGCAAGCACCTGGGACATGACCTGATGGCGTCGGTGGGGGTGCCCATCATCGCGGTGGAAACCGGTATCATCGAAGAGATGGGCTGGAATCAGTACGGAGGCTGGCGGGTGGGAATCCGCAGCCTTGACGGACGGCGGTATTATTACTACGCCCACATGCGTCAGAAGCACCCCTACCATTTGGAGCGCAAGGTGGGCGACCAGGTGATGGCGGGTGACGTGATCGGCTATTTGGGGCGCACAGGATACAGCACCAAGGAGGGTGCCAATAATGTGACTCAATATCACCTTCACCTTGGCTTGGAGATTATTTTCCACCCCTCCCAAAAGGATGGCTACAACCAGATTTGGGTGGATCTGTACGCCATCACCAAGCTGCTTCAGGAAAACCGCTCACAAACCCTCAAGGACGAGGAAACCAAGGATTATAACCGCGTATACAGCTTCCGCATTGAGGATCAGCCCACGTGGACACTCCCGTCCGCCATCTCGAAAATCGAATAAATTCGGCCCGGGCTTTGAAACAAAAAGCGCCGGGCCGAATTCTAATAAACAACAATTAATTTGGAAATATTTACGTGCAACATGCATAATCAGAGGAAAAATATTACAATTTGGTTGCGTAAATATTACAAAACTGAGACAATTAAATTGCTGAAAAGATAGTGCATTTTTAGAAAAAGTGTGGTAATATACAGCAAAAGGAGGAAACCGGAGAAACAATGTATATGAAAACAGTTTAAGATGAGAAAATGGAGGGCTACTCAATGAAAAGAAAACTTGTATCCCTGGCGCTTGCTTTGTGCATCGTCGCGTCGCTGCTGTGTGCGGGATCCTTCTCCCTGTCGGCGAGCGCGTACGCACCCACACTGAAAACAGAAACACTTTCGGCGGGCTTGGCGCATTCCGTGGCGATCAAGTCGGACGGCTCGCTGTGGGCCTGGGGCGACAATGAGTTCGGCCAGCTGGGCAACAACACGAAAAAAGAGAGTCTTGTGCCAATCCAGGTGATGACAGACGTTGTTTCAGTTTCGGCCGGCGGTGCCCACACCCTGGCGATCAAGAAGGACGGCTCGCTGTGGGCCTGGGGCGACAATTCATACGGTCAGCTGGGTGACGGCACGATTATTGAGCGTCTGAAGCCGGTCAAGATCATGGACGGCGTGGTTTGTGCTTCGGCAGGCTTAGACCATTCGGTCGTTGTGAAAAAGGACGGAACGGTTTGGGCCTGGGGCAGCAATGAAGCCGGACAGCTGGGAATCGAGGATCCTTGGTATTATCCTGACGAGGACGAAGACGATTGGTACAGCAGCATGGATTTTGCGAGCCTTATGAAAAGATTTGAAGAGCCTGTAAAGGCCAAAAAATCCCTCAGGGGTTCAGCCAAAAACAATGCGATAAGCTCAGGGATGTCCTCATACATAACAAGCTCTGAGTATGATCCCGACGATGAATATCCCGATTACCCCGAGGTCGACACAACCATCCCCAATCAGGCGATGATTGATAATGTATCCTCGGTTTCGGCAGGCCTGGAATACACCCTGGCGCTCAAAAAGGACGGCACGGTATGGGGCTGGGGTGCCAATGTTTATGGCACACTGGGCTTTAATCCCGATGAAGGTGACGGCTATGACGACGGTTATATGGTGTACATGCCTAAGGCGATCCCTGGTATGACCAACGTGGCGGCAATTTCGGCCGGCTATATGCACGCAATGGCGGTGCTTGCCGACGGTTCACTGTGGGGCTGGGGCACCAATAACTTTAACCAGCTCGGCTTAGGGCAGATGTATGAGGAATACTATGCGCCCACCAAGGTGATCGACGCGGGCGTCAGCAGCGTTTCGGCGGGTTTGTTCAGCACCCAGGCGATCAAGACCGACGGCACGCTGTGGGGCTGGGGCGACAACAACAATGATCCTTATTATGAGCAGACCGCCCCTGTGGGCGACGGCACCAGCAAAATGCGCAGCCGCCCGGTCAAGGTGATGAGCGATGCGGCCGGTGTGACTGTTGGCTTGTACCATACAATCGCCGTCAAGGCGGACGGAAGCCTGTGGTCCTGGGGTATCAACTCAAACGGCCAGCTGGGAGATGGCTCTCAAATCATGCGGTCTGCACCGGTGGAGATCAGCAATGAGTTTGCCGGCATTCAGTCCGGTGTTGGGTTTGCGGTTGGACTCAAGGCGGACGGTTCGCTGTGGTCTTGGGGCACCAATGCCTATGGCCAGATGGGCAACGACACGAAGGTCGGAAGCCCCTCGCCCGTACATGTTATGGACGATATCGTTTCCTATTCCGTGGGCGTTCAGCATGTTATGGCGATCGACAAGGACGGCAACCTGTGGGGTTGGGGACGCAACGACGGAGGCCAGCTCGGCCTCGGCGAGGAATATTGGAAAAACGCCACCACACCGCAAAAGATTACCACTGACGTGAGAGCGGCCGCGGCCGGCGGATCCCATACGCTGTTTGTCAAGAACGACGGCTCTCTCTGGGCGTGCGGCGCCAACGAGGAAGGACAACTTGGTAACCGTTCTCGCGAGGACAGCGCTGTGCCGGTCAAGATCATAAACAGCGGAATTGTCTCTGTGGCGGCCGGCGTTGTTCACTCGATGGCGGTTGACAGCAACGGCGCGCTGTGGGTGTGGGGCGGCAACTACTCAGCCCAACTGGGTGACGAAGGATCCTATCGAAGCCGTCTGTACCCGATCAAGCTGATTGACCAGGGCGTCAAGTCCGCGTATGCATTCTATGACCGCTCCTTTGCCATTTTGAACGATGACAGCCTGTGGGGCTGGGGCGACAACAGCTCTGGCGCACTTGGCCTCAACGACGATATGGAGGTCATCGAACCCACCATGGTCATGGAAAATGTTGCGAGTGTTTCCTCCGGCATGTACCATGGCTTCGCGGTGGACAAGAACGGCGCGCTGTGGGCGTGGGGCAACAATATGTACGGTCAGGTCGGCGTCGGCAGTCTCAAAAATGAATACTATTACGAGCCGATCAAGATCATGAATGAAAATGTCCTGTCTGCCTGCGCAGGCTATGCCACCTCCTACGCGCTTACGTCCAACGGTAAAATGTGGGCGTGGGGCGACAATGAGAACGGCGAATTTGGCAACGGCACAACGGGTGTCCGCACATCACCCGGTCAGATCAGCGACGGCTATATGATCCCCGGCGCTTTCGTGGTTCCCGCGGTGACCAAGCTTGCATGGAAAACCGAACCCACCAAGAAAGAGTACAATTACGGGGATGCCCTGAGTGTGGCGGGCGGCCGGTTTATTGCCACCTACAACACGGGCGCGACCCAGGAGGTCGTCCTCACGGCGGCCATGTGCTCGGGCTACAAAGCCACGACCGTGGGCGCACAGACGGTCAAGGTGACCTATGAAAAGCAGACGCTGACCTTCCAAGTGAATGTTACGGCGGTGCTGCCGACCAAGATTGCCCTGAACGAAACCACGCTCTTGCTCTACGGCGGCCAGAGCTCTACGCTGAAGCCCACCTTCACGCCGGCAAACCCGTCGGACAAAACTCTCACCTGGAGTTCCTCCGACAACGCTGTGGCGACTGTTTCGGGCGGAAAAGTGACGGCAAAGGCGCCGGGTAAAGCGGTGATCACGGTCAAAACGGTCAACGGAAAAGCCGCGACCTGCACAGTCACGGTGTATAACTATGTGACACTGCGCGTGGGTTGTACGAAGGCCATTCAGAACGGCGTCAGAACCAAAATTGACGACGCCGGTACCAAGCCGCAGACGGTCAAAGGAAAGACCATGCTGCCCGTCCGCTTTGCTTCGGAAAAAATGGGCGCAGGTGTGTCCTACAAGAGCGACAAGGATCCCATTGTCATCACGTACGGGGGCACCCGTGTGGAGTTTAAGCTCAATTCCACGACGATGAAGGTAATTACGGGTCAAAATATCGCGACGGTCACGCTGGATGTCGCGGCACAGAAAATCGGCGGAAAAACCTACATTCCGCTGCGCGCGATCGGTAAAGCGCTCGGGTTTGACGTGTACTATCACGACACAACCAAGATCATTGTGATCGGCAGCATGAAAATGAGTGAAGAAGTCAAAATCCTCCGGGTTGCTGAGGGCGCTGGCTACATCAATTCCTAGGATCCAGGGAACAAAATTCCAATATGAAATTGACCTGTCCGGCACAGTGGAGTACACTGTGCCGGACAGGTTTTTCTTGGTATGATTTTCCACATGGATTTGTAGCAAAAATGCACAATAACAGCCAAAAATATATTTCTTAACGAGAGGAATGAGAAAATAGGAGATATTTATGAGATAAATGTGCCTATCATTTTTGCCCTATTTTGTTATAATGTAAATAGATTAATGGGTCAAATATCAGAAATTGTGGGAAATGTACCAGACTGGTTGTGCGATATATTTTCTGCAACGGGAAATTAAATTTTTTTTGCGCAAGTAAAACGTTTTAATTTGGTTCTGACACGGGGATGATCCCTGTTGAGGATACATTTTTTAAGGAAAGGAGACGCTGTAAGTACGTTTCCAAGAAGTGGAGACGACGATGTGCACATAACGCAAGGAAAAGCAAAGGGAACGGTCTGTCAAGGAAGGACAGGCCAGATCGTGCAAAGATTGCACAACATGAAAGGGAGGTTCCAATGAACAGAGTAGTAAAAAAGATTTTGGCACTTTGTCTTGTATCTCTGATGGTTCTCGCGGTTCCGTTTACATCCGGCGCGTTAAGCGGCGCAGGATCTTACGAGCCCGCCGAGAGCAACATCGCCGTTAAGTATTGGGTCACCGCGAACGCCACAAGCGGCACCGCGGCTCTGGCCACCGACGGCAAAACCGACACCGCCTGGATACCGGCGGCCCTGCCCGCCACGCTGACCCTTGATCTTGGCGGCGCCTATGACGCGGTACGCAAGGTGGAGACAGTCTTCGCCGACAATACGAAAGTTTACAAGTATGTGATTGAGGGCTCCAAGAACGGCACAACATGGACGGCGCTGGCCGACCGTTCCGCGAACACCAAACGCGGCGGCGTGTACAGCGACATCTTCTCGCTGGAAGGCCTCAAAGCGGTTCGCATCCGTCTGTTGTCCGGCGCCGCCGGCATCAGCGAGTTCCGCGTGATCAACTACTTCCGCAAGAATATGGACAACGGCTCCGACATTGGCGGCCTTCAGACCGGCACTTACTACTACAATGCCAACAACAATCCGCCGATGCCCGGCATCCGCGGCGGCGTGGGTAACGCGGCGAGTATCAGCACCGGCAACAATTTCTACGGACTGACCAAAGATCTCGGCTGGGATACCATCCGTATGCGCATCTGGAATGAGCCCAGAAGCGAAGGCGATTGGAGAACACAGGCGGATCCCACAACGACGCTGCAGACACTGCCGGCCGCCAACATGAACGGCGGATCGTCCCCGAATGCGACGCGCACCCATGCGCAGTATGTCGTCGGCGCGGGTCAGAACCTCGCCATCGATTTCCATTATGCCGATAGCTGGTCGGATCCCCAGAACCAGCCCAAGCCCTATGCGTGGGCCGAGCTTCCCTTCAATGAGCTGGTTACAAAGACGCATGATTTCACTTATGACATGATCAAGAGCCTGATTGACCAGGGCACAACGCCGACGGTCGTTGCGCTGGGCAATGAGATCACGAACGGCATGATGTGGGGTTCTGAGTATCTGGAAGTCAACCCCTATGCGCACTTCCATGATTATTATGAGCGTTTTATCCGTGCTAACAATCCGGACGGCACACCTGCTGATCCGGAAGGCACACCGAACGAGTTAAAAGGAAAGACCCTCAACCCCGCTGCCACCCCCGGCGGCGGCATCAAGTGGATCAAGTATGAAGAGGCTCACGGCGACAAAACCTCTGCGGCCTATCAGGCATTCCTCGGTTCCATGGACAACCTCGCGGCGCTTGTCGACGCGGGAAACCGCGCGATCCACGAACTGAACGTGGAATATGCTTCCACCCCCGGCTTTGTGCCGATCAAAACCGAAATGCACTTTGCGTTTAACGTGTTTGAGCAGCCCGCTTCCGGTAAAGTGGCGATGGATCCCGATGAAGTGTTTGAGAAGGTTCAGACGCTGGTCGGTGGTCTCGCTACCCGCCTCCAGGCCAAGGACGGCATGACCGACCGTATCGGCGTGTCCTACTATCCCGATTGGCACGGCACCTATGAGCAGGTACAACGCAACATCGTAGAGTTGTCTAAAATGCTCCCCGGTGTGCAGTTCAACATCGCTGAATGTTCCCCGAAGTCCAGCGGCACTGAAACCGACTGGATGACCAACCCCAACCACATCCCGCAGGGCAGCCCCGAGGGGACTCGCTTTGTCTGCAACGCGCAGACTCAGGGCGACGACGGAATCGAAATCATGAAGGTCATCAACGACGTTCCCAACAACGTCGGCCAGGGCGTGTGGCCCTGGAACGGCCAGAGCGTGTACGGCACAGGCGGAACCCTGAGAGTGGGCTTCCTGGCGTTCCACGACAGCTTTGCCAAGAATATCCTCGAGAGCAACGTCGGCCTGACAACCGGCAAGGGCGAATATCCGTCCCTGCCTAGAACGCTCAAGAGCATGGACGTCGCGACCGGCGTTATCACCGATGTCCCGGTAGTCTGGGATGCGGTTTCCGCTGGTGCGTATCAGAACCTCGGCGATACCTTCACGATTCAGGGCGTTGCCGCCCCCACTGTTCCGGCGGCCGGCAAGGGCAAAGCCATGACCAAGGTGACCGCAACCGTGACCGTCGTACAGCCTGACTTGGTTGTCACTCCTGCCACGGGCACTGAAGTGACCGTTCCGATTAAGGTCAAGAACTGCAGCCAGTTCGCGGGGATGACCGCGAAGATCGCCTATGACGACGCCTATTTGACACTTGAGGGCGTCAGCGCGGCGAAGGGTTACTCGTTTGATTACAAAAACAACGCTTTTGTCGTCATTACCCCCAATGGCGCGGGCGTCGACGGTGATGTGGTTGTCGGCTTTGCCATCTTCAGAGTCAAGGCGGATCTTCTGGATGACGTTACGACCTATGTGACCTTCCCGAAGGAGAGCATTAACGCCAAAAATGCGGACGGCATCACGACCGACGTTTCCATCGGCACGATTGAAGTCACTATCGTGGGCATTCCGCCGGAGATCGGCAATGTAAACCTCGACGGAAAAGTGGACGTGGCGGACGCGATCCTGCTGATGCAGTATCTGGCCGGTTCTGTGGAGCTCACGCCCAGACAGCTGAAAGCGGCAGACGCCAACAGAGACGGCAAAGTCAATGTCGGCGATGTGACCATCATCATGCAGATGTGCCTGCCCGCATAAAATAAGAGTTAAGAGTAATTAGGTTCCTGCCGTCCTGCTTATGGCAGGGCGGCAGGAATTATATTGAGGAAAAGAGAGTTTCCGTAAGTCGATAGAGGAGACTGAAATGAGTCTGTTTCCGACGAGAACAATAAGGATCTTATTTGCTTTCGCTGTCTGCGCAATCCTGCTGACAGCCTTTTCCGCTTGCAGGGAAATGCCCCCCTCTCCGCATGAGCCCAGTGAGATTGTGGCCGAGATCGGCGGCCTTCCGGTGGCGCTGGGAGAGCTTCAAATGTTTGTGAATGAGGTTCGTCCGGCCGTGAAGGAGCACTTTGAAAAGACATACGGCGAGGCCGATCCGAACAGCAAATGGCACACGCAATTCGGGGACGAAACGCCCGCCGGCTATGCGCTGACGCTTGCGCTGGAAAAGCTGAGGCCCTATAAGGTGCTGCAGTCTTGGTGTAAGAAGGAGGGCGTCGCGGAGGATTTCTCCTATAAAACCTTTGTGGAGCAGTGGAAGGCGGAGAACGCCGACCGGCGGGGGAAAAAGCAGGCAGGTGAGGTCATCTATGGCCCCGAGAGCTACACCGAGCGCGTGTATTATGATTATTTGCAGGACAAGTATGAAAGCGACCTGCGCAAAAAGGTAAAGCCTGAGCCCACCGACGCGCAGCTGCAAAAAATTTATGACGAGCACCCCGACCTCTTCTACCGCTTCGGACAGGTGACCATGCAGTGCGTTGTTCTGCCGCAGTCTGATTTTACCCGGGCACAGGCAGACGCCCTATATATGGGCTTTGAGAGCGCGCTGAAGGGCGGCGCTGACGCGGAGAAGGCGGCGGAACAGGCCAAAGTGTCAGCGTATTTTCGTACCCAGGTGTTCACCGCCGACGACATGAGCACGCCGCTCGTGCAGGGCTATCCCGAGGTGGAGGACGCCGTGCAGACGCTTGAGCCGGGTCAGAGCCGAACCATCGACGACAATGGCGTGCAGTGGCTGTTTTTTTACTGCAGCGGCCGCGAGGGTAACGGGCGCATGAGTATGGAGGAGTGCAAGCCGGAGCTTGCGCAAATGTTTTCACAGGAGTATTTTGACCAGACGCTTGCCCAAAAGGAGCAGGCGGCACAGGTCAAGCTCTATGATAATGCGGTAACTATGATTTCGTAAAATAAACGACGCGCCGGAGTAAAGATGGGAGGGAGGACTTGTTCACACGGGCGTGCCGAAAAAAGAAACCCTGAAGAAAGAAAGGAGACTTAATAAAATGAAGCGTATGCTGAAAACCATCTCGATCGGTCTGGTTATCGCACTGCTGCTTAGTGTCATGTCCCTGTCCGTTTTTGCGGCAGGTGAGCAAACCACGGTAACAAACTGTGTTCTCAACGGCACGATGTCCGAAACGACAAACGGCTGGCTGACCTACTGGACTCCCATTTTGGGAGCGGGCGCGAACGACAGCACAATCGCACAGCGCAGCAGCAACCTGAGCTACGGCGGCGTAACCATCCGCCCGACCAACGGTGCGTTTGCGATGATGCACCCCTCCGTCACGCCGCCGGCGGCTTATGAAGCGGCGATCGAGGAACTGATCATTCTGGTGCCTAACGGTACCTATAATCTGTCGGCGTCCATTTTCTCCACGACCACAGACGCGGACAAAGAGGCGGGCGCCTACGCGAAAATGTATGCCTATTCGAACGATGGGAATACCGCGCAGACGCTGGACATTCCCCATACCGGCGCGGCCTGGAGCACGCTGACGCTATCCGGTATCACCGTCACGAACGGTAAGGTGCGCGTGGGCTTCGGTGTCAAATCGCTGGGGACCACGACCACAACCGCACGCGGCCTCTACATTGACAATGTTGCGCTGACCCTTGCCTCCTCGGTCATCAATGGCACCGTGACCGGCGCGGGCGGCGGCGCGCTTTCGGGCGTTTCCATTGACATCAGCAAGGACGGCAATACGGTCGCCAGCGCTGTGACCGGCGCCGACGGCAAGTACGGCAATCTGACCGTTCCGGCGGGCAGCGGCTATGTGCTCACCGCCTCAAAGACCGGCTACCGGACGATCACCAAAGAGGTCTCCTTCACCGAGGGCGCGACCGCGGCTTTTGACCTGCAATTCAGTGCCATGATGGCGGACAACGCATACTTCTTCGACGCGGAAAACGGCGACGACTTAAACGACGGCCGCACGCCTGAAACCGCATGGCAGACGGTGGATAAATTCAACGCCACCACTTTCCAGCCGGGCGACAACATTCTCTTCAAGGCAGGCTCGGTCTGGACCAACGTCGGCCTGGTGCCCAAGGGCAGCGGCACGGCGGACGCTCCCATCGTGGTGGGCAAATACGGTGACGCGGACAGATACCCCATGTTCAATGCCAACTACCTGCCCGGCACACCCCTCTCCGACATGGTCAGCACGCAGAAACGCCTCAATACGCTCAATATCGACGGCGTCAGCTACTGGGAATTTTGCGACCTTGAGCTGACCAACTTCAGCTTCTACAACGCCGACATGAACCATGATTCACAGAAATCCCGCCGGGCGGTCACCATCACCTCGCGCGGCGGCACCATGCGCGGCATCACACTCAATGGCCTGTACATCCACGACGTCAACGGCTGGAACCCCAAGGCCAACGCCGACAATGGCGCGGGCATCCAGTTCCAGGCCAACGGCCAGACGCGCATTGACGGCCTGACCATTGAAAACTGTGTCCTCAAGGACATCACCCGTGACGGCATCACCGGCTCAGGCTACACCGGAACCCGCCCGTGGGGCTGGAACTCCTGGGACGGCCAGAGCGGCACGCCCATCCGTCACCGCAACGTGGTCATCCGCAACAACGTGCTGGACACCATCGCGGGCGACGGCATCGTGATCACCGGTACGATTGGCGCGGTCGTCGAGTATAACCTCGGCAACAAGATCTGTAACAACCCCCGCAAATACCCCGGTATGAGCGGCAACCAGAGCTCCAACCTGTCGGCCGGTTTCTGGCCCTTTGACGCCGACAACACGGTGTTCCAGTACAACGAGGTCCGCTACACCGGCGCGCCGCGCGGCACCGAGGTGGCCGACGGCGAAGCTTTTGACTCGGACTACTACTGCGTCAACACCACCTTCCAGTATAACTACTCGCACGACAACGAGGGCGGCTTCCTGATGATCTGCGGCCCGGCCTATGCCTACACAGACGGTACGGTCGCGCGCTACAACATCAGCGAAAATGACGGCTCAATGTATGGCAAGCGCACGATCTTCCAGATTGGAGGCGGCGGCGGTGTGAACAACAGCACCATCTACAACAACACCATTTACACCGGCGAAGGCCACGCGGTATTCTCGATTATGAACGGTGAGCCGTGGGACGGCAAGCCGCAGGGCACGAAGTTCTACAACAACATCTTTGACATCAACGGCATGGTCGGCCAATTCGGCTTTGCGGGCGACAAGCGCGACGCGGGCAAGGCCGGCATCGCCACCTACAGCCACAACCTCTACACCGGCTCCTTCTTCGATACCCTGCCCAAGGACATGCCGGCGGATGACAGCCCGGTGTACGGAGATCCCAAGTTCGGGGCGCCCGGACAGGCGGGAGACGGCTATGAGAACGCCAGAGCGTACAAGATCCGAAAGGGCTCGGCCGCAATCGGCGCAGGCCTCGAAATTGATCAGAGCTGGCTGGGTCAGAAGCTCAATCAGCAATCGTATGTAGCGGGAAACAGGACCACCGCCGCCAACAAAGCGGTCTACTTCAAGGTGGACGGCGCGGAATTCCAGTGGCAGAATTACAACGGAGGCAAGGACTTCTTTGGCAACGCGATCCCGGCCGGCAGCGCGCCCGACATCGGAGCCCACCAGTATACCGGAACCGCCGATCCGGCCAATCGCTATACGGTCAGCACGGGCGAGATGGTATCGGTGCCCATCGTGGTCAAAAACTGCAATGGCTTCTCGGGTATGCAGGGTCCCATCGTGTACGACAAATCGCTGCTGACGTTAGACGGACTTACAGCCAGCAAGGGCTTCTCCCTGGTCAGCAAGGGTGACTACTTTGTGGTGGCCACGCCCCAGGGCGCAGGCGCCCTGGGTGACGTTGTGGTCGGTTATGCTCTCTTCACAGCAAAAGCGGATCTTCCCGACGACGTAACCATCCTGGTGTCCTTCCCTGAGGAAGGACAGATTGCCTATGACAAGCAACTTCAGCCCATCATCGTCGATGTCCCTGACATCAATGTGAGAATCCTGGGTGTGCCGCCCATGCTGGGTGACGTCAACCTCAGCGGCACATTGGACGTGGCCGACGCGATCCTGCTCATGCAGTATCTGGCCGGTTCCGCGGATCTGACACCGAAACAGCTGAAAGCCGCCGACGCAAACGGAGACGGCAAAGTCAACGTCGGTGACGTAACCATTATTATGCAGATGTGTCTGCCCGCGTAAAAAACAGCATATCAACCGAAGCAATCGCCCCGCCGATTTACAAAATCGGCGGGGTGTCTTCATAAATAATTTACCTTCCTGACATATTCCGACAACTTTCGGCATATACATGGATACGATATAACACAGGGAGGTGAATGCATTGTTACTATCGTCCCTGGGGACGCTGGTCTCCAATCTGTTTTATTTGATTCTGCATGTGGCGGGGCAGGGCTCTTTCCCGCCCAGACTGTCCCCCGAGGAGGAGCGCGCATGTCTGGAGCGCCTGCAAAAGGGTGATATGGAGGCACGTAACACCCTCGTTGAACACAATCTCCGTCTGGTTGCACATATCATAAAGAAATACTATATTAACCTCAACGATCAGGACGACCTGATTTCCATCGGAACCATCGGACTGATCAAGGCCATCAACACCTTTGACATGAACAAGGGAGCAAAGCTGTCCTGTTATGCGTCCAGATGTATTGAAAATGAAATTCTTATGTTTTTCCGCGGAAATCGCCGAACGGCACAGGACGTATCAATCAGCGAGCCCATCGACACCGACCGCGACGGGAATGCCCTGACGCTGATTGATGTGATCACAACCGAAGACCGAATTGTGGAAGAGCTGGATTTACGACTGAAAGTGGAGAAACTTCGGGAATTCATACAAAAAGATTTAGACAATCGGGAACGCATGATCATTTTACTGCGCTTTGGGCTCTCCGGACAAAAAAACCTGACCCAACGGGAGGTTGCACAGCGTATGGGGATTTCCCGCTCCTATGTATCCCGCATCGAAAAAAAGGCCCTTCTTACCTTAAGACATAGCTTTGAGGCGGACGAAAATCGCCTTTTGCCTGAACACAAAAAGGCAAAGGCGCCCAAGAAGCCGAAAAACAAAAGCGCACAAACCTCAGCCGAATGATTCAATGCGCACATATTTTCCCCAAAGTGAGCAAAACTAAAGCAAAGCAGGGGGGAAGTAATTATGCTGTTCAGAAGAATTCTTATGTGGATCGGCGTCGTGGCTCTTTTATGTCTTTTTGCGCTTCCGGCTGGTGCGGTGGAGATGCCTGACGGGGATCAGCCGCCCGTAAGTGTGGGTGAGGAAGAGCTGACAGAAACCGAGTCGGAAACGGCTTCGGTGAACTCCGAGGGGTTAGACGAGGATTTTGGAAAGAAGCTGGAAGCGGAGGGCGCGGGCGGCGTTAACATTTTCAGCTCAGCTGCGCCCGGCCAGATGTCCGCGCGCTCAGACGGAAGCCCTTGGGGAGGAATCTCCTTCATGGCCGCGGGCATTGCCCTGGGGATTGGGCTGGGCGTGGCGCGCAACAAGAAAAAATAACCGGTCTTGACCCCGGAGCTTGCTCCGAAATGCGGTTACTTTGTAATAAAGAAAGGGAATGAACATGGCAGTGTTCATTCCCTTTCGCGTTTACCGTTTGGTAGCAAGTGTGTCCCCGGTGAACTTGCCCATCAGGCCGCCCTTGGTCTTGGGCTTTTCGGGCTTGGCGGGCTTGTCACGGTATTTGCGTCCGGCAAGCCAGATTTTACGCAGACTTTCATCCAGCTTTTCCGCGACTGCTTTTTCCAGCTCTTCGTCGCGGATCGAATTGAGGATGACTTGTGTGATGATGCCCCTGGTATCAAGATCTCCGTTTTTATAGTTGTCATTGATCGACGAGAACACCTTGTCCGACAGCTTGGAATCCACGCCGCCGTTGTAACGGTCGCCCCATGCTGCGACAATCTTGGGCGCCACCTTTTCCCGCATAAAATAGACGGGAAGAACGTCGGGGTGGTAAAACTTATGCTCGTTGAGCTCCTCTTTCAGGTCGGGGAAGAGTGTGACCATGCGGTTGATGAAAAATACGGGGTCAACATTGTTTTCGTCATCCTTTTTCACCCGCTTTTTAATTTTGGCGACCGCGCGGGAAGAACCGGACACACTTTCTACGAAGTCATTGGCAATGCTCTCGGAGTCGCGCTCGGTATCGGTTTCAGGATCGAACATCCAGATGGATGCGTCGGTCCATTTTTCGTCAGCGACGCCGTTCTCCACTGCGCAGATCCGCAGGATAAAGCGCTTGTTTTCCGCGTCAAAAAAGACGCCGTACGCATTGTCTTTTCCGGTGAAAAGGGCATAGCGGCTGCTTTCGCCGTCCTTTTCCTCCTGCGCCCACGACGTTGTGTATCCCATGCCCTTCAGTGCCGTGTCCAATTTGCCGGCAATCAGCTCCATGGCTTTATCTTGCATACCGATTCACTCCAAATTCAAATTCTTCCGTGTAGATTTATATATTATACCAGTTTTTTTCCGGTTTGTCACCCCCTCGATTTTGTGGGACGGCATTCCCTTGACAAACGCGGAAAACCGCGCTATACTATACACATAAAGTGTCTCAAATGATACAAACTTGGAGGAAGAAATGGAGCGCTGTCAAAAATCCCCCAACCTGAAACGCCTTCTGTCCGACAGCTTTTTATTTGCGGACGTTGATGTGCGGCAGGCCGATTTTGCTTTCGGGCATGAGGGCTGTGAGGTGTACGGGTTTTCTCCGCAGGAGGCGGTGTTTACGCGGGCGGATTTTCGTCGCTGTCTGGGGTTTGTGGTGTCAGGCGTGCTGCGTGCGGCCAAGCCGACCGCGGGCGGAGGCGAGGTTGTGATGGGACGCTTCGGCGCGGGGGAGGTGTTCGGCGCAGCGGCGCTTTTCAATGAGGACAGTACCTATGTGTCGCACATTGTCTGCAAATCCGCGGCCAAAGTGATCTTTCTTAGCCAGGGGCTTCTGCGAGAGCTGTTTGTCCGTGACGCCCGCATCGCGGAAAACTACATCGTCTACCTGTCTGGCCGCCTGTGCCATCTCAATCGGAAAATTGACGGCTTCACCGAGGTGCGGGCCGAAGCACGGCTGGCGCGCTATCTGTGTGACCTCTGGGACGCGCAGGAATCCGACGCAGTCAAGCTGCCCTGTACGCTGTCCGATCTGTGCCGTGTGCTTGCCATCGGGCGTGCATCGCTCTACCGCGCGATGGAAACGCTGACTGAAGAGCACTACATCCGGCGCGCCGGCCGGGAGATTGTGTTCCTTGACCCCGAAGGGATGCGCGCCCTGCTGTCATCCAACCCTGAGCAGGCATAAGCATGCCGTTTCAGGTGAAAGATATAAAACAACAAGGAAAGAGGGTATTTGTATGAAAAAGACAAAACAGCTGCTCGCGATGCTGTTGGCGCTGATTCTGGCGACGGGGCTTGCGTCCTGCACCAAAAAGGACAACGCCTCGGATGAAAAGACTGGAGCAGTCTCTACGGAGACCGTGTCGGATCAGACCATCAGCGAAGCGCCCAAAACCACCGTCAACATCGCCTATTTGACCGGCCCGACGGGGCTGAGCATGGTCAACCTGATGGAGGATTCTCTGGACGCCTACAATCTCTACAATTTTACGGGCTATAGCGCGCCCGACGAGGCGGTCGCCCAGATCACGAGCGGCGCCGCCGACATCGCCGCCGTGCCGACCAATGTCGCGGCAACGCTGTACAACAAAACCGGCGGCAAGGTGCAGATCCTCGCGCTCAATACACTGGGCGTGCTGTATGTCCTGTCAAACGGGGAAGACGTGGAAAAAGTGTCCGATTTAAAGGGCAAGACGCTCATGGCGTCGGGACAGGGCTCCACAGCGGAGTACGCGCTGGGCTACATCCTGACCGAGAACAAGCTCAACCCCGGGAAGGACGTCAAGATCGAGTACAAGGCGCAGCACGCCGAGCTCGCGACCCTGATGATCTCGGGCGACGTCAAGCTGGGCATGCTGCCCGAGCCGTTTGTCACCCAAGTGACAGCGAAGAACAAGGACGTCAAGGTGGCGCTCGACCTGACCCGGGAATGGAAGGCGGTCGCCGGTGACAAGAGTGATCTGACCATGGGCTGCCTCATCGTGCGCAAGGAGTTCGCCGAGCAGAACAAGGACGCCCTGGATCACTTCCTGGACGAATACAAGGCTTCGGCTGGGGCGGCCAATGCCGACGCGGCAGCGACCGGCGAGTACGCGGAGAAATACAACGTCATGGCGGCCGACGTGGCAACAGCCGCGCTTCCCAAGTGCAACATCACCTATATGGACGGCGACGCGATGAAAACATCGGTTTCAAGCTTCCTGACCGTGCTCATGGAAGCCAACCCGAAATCTATCGGAGGAACGATGCCCGGTGACGACTTCTACTACAAACGGTAAAGTGAAGCAGCTGCGCACATTTGCAAAAAAAACGGCCGCCGCCCTGTTCTGGGTGGCGGTCTGGCAGGTTGCGTCCATGTTGGTTGGGCAGGAGATCTTAGTACCGTCTCCTGCCCAAGTTTTTGTGCGGCTGTCGGTGCTTGTGGGGAAGGAGTCCTTCTGGCTCAACACCGGGGGGTCGCTCGCGCGTGTTCTGGGCGGCTTTACGATTGCGGTGGTGCTGGGAACGGTATTTGCGGTCTGCGCCCATCGCGCGCCCCTCTTTCGTATACTGATAGAACCTGCCATTTCTGTAGTCAAAGCAACACCTGTTGCCTCTTTTATCATTCTAATACTGGTGTGGATGAACGCCTCCTACATGCCTGTCCTGATCAGCATGCTGATGGTGCTGCCCGGCGTGTACGTCAGTGTGCGCATGGGCATCCAAAGCACCGACCCGCAGCTGCTTGAGATGGCACACGTCTTTCGCGTGTCCGGGCGAAAAATAATCATGCGCATCTATGTCCCGTCGGTCAGACCCTTTTTCTTTGCCGCATGCAAGACCGGGCTGGGGCTGGCGTGGAAAGCGGGTGTGGCCGCCGAGGTGCTGGGAAACACCTTCCACTCCATCGGCGGGCAAATCTTCGAGTCCAAGATTTATCTGGAGACGGTCGACCTGTTTGCGTGGACGCTGGTGGTGATCGTGCTGAGCATGATCATCGAGAAGGTTGTGCTGAGCCTGTTTCGCAGGCTGGGCGAGCGGGAGACGAGGAAGGGAGAAGCATGAACACGACGCTGAAAAACGTATCCTTCGCCTACGACGGCCATCCGATCATTACCGGCTTGTCGCTTACGTTTCCCAAGCGCGGCATCCTCGCAGTCATGGGCGCGTCAGGCAGCGGCAAGACCACGCTGCTGCGCCTCATTTGCGGGCTTTTGACACCCGACAGCGGGGAAATCGTGCGCCCTGAAGGCCAGCGCCCCATATTCCTGTTTCAGGAGGATCGCTTGCTTCCGTGGAGTACAGCCCTTGAAAATGTATCCCTGATTACAGAAGATGACGATGTATCAAGAGCGTGGCTGCAAAAGGTGGGACTGGCCGGTTGGGAAAATGTGAGGCCCGGGCAGCTTTCGGGGGGCATGTGCCGCCGGGTTGCGATTGCGCGCGCACTGGCCGCGCAGGGTGACATTCTCCTGATGGATGAGCCGCTCAAGGGTTTGGACGCGGCGACCAAGCAGGACATCATGGCGCTGATCAAGGAGCGCTGCCGCGACATCCCCGGCGTGATGGTCACCCATTACGAGGAGGAGGCGGCGTGTCTGGCAGACGAGGTTTTTTCTCTGGACGGCGCGGCTGTGGCCTGCGGCGTATAATTGACGGTAAAAACCGGTGCGGACTTTCACGTCCGCACCGGTTTTCGCTACATCGAAAAAATCAAATTGAGCGCCAGCATGGCGACGACGCCGGGCAGCCCGCACACAAATGTGATGCCCAGAGTTAGGATACTGACCGGGATGGCGATGCCGGTCAAAAGCCCCGCAAGGTTGACCGTGGCCAGCGCCGCAAACCCCTTCATGCCGCCGTAGAACACACTGCGCAGCGGCCTTTTCTTCACGGTCAGGACACGCAGCAGGATTAGCATAGCCACAATGCTGGCGAGGATCAGCACATAATCCAGAATCACAGTTTATCCGCCCCTCAAAAAAGTAGTAAAGGATGTTGCGTTTTCAGCCCACCCATCATGCAATGGTTTCCAGACGGGGGATGGAGCCGATCCCGAGGCTTTTGGCTCGGCGCCGCAGATACCGGTAACGCGCCTCATAGAATTCCTGCTCGAAGATCCAAGCGTCGATCAGATCCTCGTCGGTTTCAAAACAAAACCGGCACAGGGACGCCTTCATACCGCGGCGCACCTCGTTGATCTCGTCGAGGAGGTTTTCAATTTCACGCTGGAGCGCCTGTTCCCGCTCAAGCGGGTGAAAACTCGTCACGTTTTCCATCCGATAAATCCGCCTTTCTGTTTACTATATGTAACTAGACTAGGCAAATATTCCGAACAATATTCAGATTTTAAAAAGATTTGATTTGTCCGGACGCATAGGACAATTCAAGGGGAACATATATTGGTATAGTCACAGACCACCTTATAGCATTTGTTTAAATTTTATAACATTTTTTTAAAAAATTCTGAAATTTAGGTGTCAAAAACGAAAAAATGTGGTATACTAGTAAAGGATGGATGAAGAGAAAAAATCTGACATGAGTTCATAAAAAGGAAACAGAATGTTACAAACCATGCAACAAGTGGGGTGTATACTGTGACCATCGACTTTGAGAAAGCCGAAATATTTGAGAAAGGAGGGAATGAAATTTTGATGCGCAAATCAGCAAAAGCATCCATAGTCGTATGTGTGACCAATCAATATGACTGTTCGCGGCTCATCGAGGCCGGAAGGAAGATTGCTGATGAAAAAGGTCTTGCCCTTCACGTGCTCAGTGTTTCGCCGGTGAAAACGGCAGTGAGCGAGCGCTGTGAGGAACTTGAATTCCTGAGGGAAGTAACACAAAAAGCGCATGCCGAGATGACCGTATATTATGACGACGAACCCCAGATCGTTGCTGCCAGCTTTTTGAAGGAGGTCGGCGCAAAAGGGGTCGTGACCGGTATGCCCGGTGTGGAAAGCAACGGCTTTATCACCTTTTTACGGTGCATTTTCCCCGACATTGTCATTTCGATGGTGTCTCCTTCCGGCGAGGTATTTAACATGATCCGCTCCAGACGGCAACCCGCTGTGACGAAAACAGTAACGGCATTTTAAGCCGGACACATAGATGAAAAATCCCCGCGGCATACATGTGCTGCGGGGTCGATTTTTTGATAAAATCTGGTAACTGACACAGAAAAGCCCGCGTAAACACGCGGGCCTTTCTGTGTGTGTCAGCAATATTTAGAGAAGTTATACTTATAATTAGGAAGCATTTTTAAGCTGTAGCCTCAGGTTATCGGAAATCATCGCAACAAACTCCGAATTGGTGGGCTTGCCTCTGGAATTGTGTATGGTATAGCCGAAATAAGAGTTGAGGATATCCACGTCGCCGCGGTCCCAAGCCACTTCGATGGCGTGACGGATAGCGCGTTCCACACGGGAGGAGGTGGTCTCAAAACGTTTTGCCACAGACGGGTAGAGCTGCTTGGTCACAGCGTTGATAATCTCAGGGTTGTTGACCGCTTTAATAATTGCATCGCGCAGATAGTGATATCCTTTAATATGTGCCGGGACACCGATCTGATGTAAAATTTCGGTTACGCGAACCTCGATATCATCGCTCATTCTTCCGGTTTGCATCATCATGTCTGAATTCCTCTTCTCTTTTAATTTTAATAATTCGCGGATGGTTCTTGCCATTTCTCCGGCATCGGCAGATTTGGTAAAGTAGGCCGCCGCACCCGCGCGAAGAAGCTCTCGTTTGAGAGCCGGACTTTCAAAGTCAGAGATTACCACAAAAACGGGGCGCGAAGCCTGATCTGCCACCGACTCCATGACCCCCACACCGTCCAGCCTGGGCAAAAAGACATGCAGGATCACCAGCTCAGGCGCATGGGCACGGATTAATTCGACAATACGAATGCCGTCCTTTGGCGCGGTCAGTATCTCAATGTACTCATGCTCGAAGGCCGCGGACAATTGCTCGGCCAGTTCGCCCGGCTCGTCCGGGACCAGGATCTTTTTCGATTCCGTCATACGAAATCCCCCGTTCTTTTGAAATCCCTTCTTTGTGCTGGCATCATATTACCATAATTTGGTAAAATTGGCAATACTTTCTAAAGGATTAAATTCAAAAAAACGGAGGAATCGTTCGACAAAATTCGACTAAGCGGCTTGTTTGCTGACGTTTTTTTCTATTTTTTTGCTTTGATTTATCATGTTTTCAGCAAATATGCCGTAGCCGCTGGTGGGGTCGTTGACAAAAACGTGAGTGACCGCTCCCACTAATTTACCATTTTGAATGATGGGGCTGCCCGACATACCCTGTACAATTCCCCCCGTGAGCTTGAGCAGCTCGGGGTCGGTGATTCGGATGACCATATTTTTGGTGGGATTGTCCTTGTCATAGTTGACTTTTTCAATGGTGATGTCATACAGACGCGCCTCGTTGCCCGATATTGTAGACAGGATTTGCGCCTTGCCTTTTATAATGTTCTGCTTATAGGCAACCGACATGCGCTTGCCCGTGCTCAGGGTCTGGCTCAGGCGGCCGTAAACGCCTGCGGCTGTGTTGCGGTTTAGTGTTCCCATGCACTGCGCGTCGGTGAAGAAGCCGAGCAGCTCGCCCGCTTCACCCGGCAGGCCTTTGGTGATGCCGCAGATTTTGACCGGGACGATCTCGCCGTCCGACATGGGCATCAGCTTGCCGGTGTCCACATCACAAACGCCGTGCCCCAGTCCGCCGTATACGCCGGTTTGGGGGTCAACAAAAGTCATGGTGCCGATGCCGGCGGTGCTGTCCCGCACCCAAAGTCCGGCCTTGTACCGCCCGTCCAGCGCCGACTGCGCAGGACGAAGTACAAAGTCCATGTCCACCCCATTGCGGATACAATGGACGTTGACCGCGCCACCGTCGCAGTTTTCAATGATTTTGGCGGTTTCTTCGTTGGAGTTGACCGGTTGGCCGTCGATGGACATTACGATGTCGCCCACCATCAGGCCGGCGTCCTCTCCTGGGTTGACCGACGCGCTTCCGGTTTCCACTTCGCCCGTGCCCACGACCAGCACACCCTCGGTAAACAGTTTGATGCCGAAGGGCTGGCCTGAAACGATGACCTCTTTTTCCTCTTCCACTTTGAGCTCCACATCTTTCACCGGGATCGAGCCAAGCATCATCAGGCTGCCCGTAGAGGAGCCGGAGGAGGGCGCAAGGCTTTTCTCCGCCTCAGCGGTCACTGGGCTGTTGCATTGTACGTGGATGGGGTAATCGCCAACCTTATATATGGAAGCGTTGTCCTCCAAGATAAAGGAGTCCGGAAAAAAATAACTGTAACTGATCAGAGTTATGAAGAGCGGAACTGATAACACTAAGATCGAAACAGAACACGTTTTAAAAAATCTTCGCAATTTTTCACCTCATTTCAAACTGCCTTGTTACTCTTCCACCGTCCCGATTCGATTATTTTGACAAATTGCATGTATTTATGTTAATGTTGGAATTAGACGCCTGTTTTTGCGGTTTTACGGCGATAGCGATCCAGATATTGCCGGTATGGTTCAGCGAAAAGCCTCAAAAAAAATTCATATTGAAAATTGAATCGGACTTTGATACAATGTAAGTATAAAATGTGTAGGAGGGTAATCATTATGTACGATCCCAATGCAAATATACCCGGCGGCCAGCAAGGTCCCAATCAGCCCAATCTGAACTATCCGAATCCGCAGCCTCCGGTCCCGGGCGCAAATTACAGCCCCTATCCCGTACCGCCCATGCAGTATGCGGAAACACCCAAGCCAGCTCACGGTGCGGCCATCGCCGGTCTTGTGATGAACATTCTGTCCATTGTTTGCTGCATCATTCCGGTGTTTTTCATCCCCGGTATGATTTGCAGCATTATTGCCTTTGCCAAGGGCAATCGCAGCGGTGTGGCGATCACCGGCCTCATACTCGGCATCATCGGCACGGTGCTCAGCGTGACCTGCATCATTTTGTATATGACCCCCGAGTTCCGGGAAGGCTTCATGAGGGGCTATAGTTACGGTTATAATTACGGCCGGAACTTTTAGTTATTCATGGATTTTTGAAAAAGAGATGCACTTTCGCCTGTGCGGAAGTGCATTTTTTTATCTGAAAAGAAAAGGGGAAAAACATGAACTACACCATCGACAAAAGAGAAAATTCCCTGGTGGCCGTGGTGGAAAGCGACAGGCCGGTGATCATGACGGCACAGGATGCCCTGGATTTGACGGGCACCATCGGATATGAGCACCGGTGCAACAAAATTGTGCTGCCCAAAGCCGCGCTGAGCGAGGATTTCTTTGTCCTGCGCACCTGCCTGGCGGGGGACGTTTTACAGAAGTTTGTCAACTATCATGTACATGTGGCCATCGTGGGTGATTTTTCCATATATGAAAGCAAAAGCCTGCGTGACTTTATCTATGAGTGCAACAAGGGCAGGCATGTTTTCTTTCTCTCCGACATTCAGACGGCGCTCGACGCCCTGCATGCCTTATAATATTCGGGAAAAAGTATGGGAGGTAAGCACAATGAAACACGTGGAAATTTTTACCGACGGGGCCTGTTCGGGCAACCCAGGTCCGGGCGGATACGGCGCCATTTTGCGCTATGGCGCGCACACGAAGGAGATTTCGGGCGGCGCCGCGGAAACCACCAACCACCGCATGGAACTGCTGGGCGTAATTGAGGCGCTCAAGTTGCTCAAGGAGCCGTGTCAGGTGGTTGTCACCACCGATTCTCAGTATGTCTTTAACGGCATTGAGAAGGGCTGGGCCAGAAACTGGAAGAAAAAAGGCTGGCGGCGGGCGGGCAATGAGCCGGTGGCAAACCCCGAACTGTGGGAGGAGCTGCTGAACCTGTGCGACCAGCATAAGGTGGCGTTTCAGTGGGTGCGCGGCCACGACGGGCATCCCGAAAACGAGCGGTGTGACGAGCTGGCGGTGGCAGCCATTGCCAGGTATCGGTAAGCTTTGTAAAACTTCATAAAAACATAGGATTTTAGCCCTTTCTTTATGGCCTTTCCCTGAATTTTTTGCTTGCACTTGAAAAGTATACTGAAATGGTATATATTAAAGGCAGAAAAGAGGGTGTAAGCGATGAAGCAAACAATTTATATGGACAACGCCGCCACGACGCCGGTCTCGTCGGAGGTTCTGGAGGCGATGATGCCCTTTCTGACCACCGAGTACGGCAACCCGTCGAGCTTCTATACCATCGGGCAGGCCGCCCGCGCTGCGGTGGAAACTGCCCGGGCTTCGATTGCGGCATGTCTGGGCGCGCGCCCGTCCGAGATTTTTTTCACCTCGGGGGGCAGCGAAGCGGACAACTGGGCCATCAAAGGTGTGGCCGCCGCGCAGAAGAAGCGGGGCAAGACCCATATCATCACCACAAAGTTTGAACATCACGCCGTGCTTCACGCTGTAGAGGCGCTTGAGAAGGACGGATTTGAGGCGACCTATTTAGAGGTGCACGAGGACGGAATCGTCCGCCCGGAGGAGCTTGAAGCGGCCATTCGTGAGGGCACCGCGCTGGTCACTGTCATGTACGCGAACAACGAGATCGGCACCATCCAGCCCATCGCGGAGCTGGGCGCGATCTGCAAGGCGCACGGCGTGCCCTTTCACACCGATGCCGTACAGGCAATCGGGCAGGTGCCCATCGACGTAAGTGCACAGCACATCGACCTTTTGTCTCTGTCGGGGCATAAGCTGCACGCCCAGAAGGGCATCGGCGCGCTGTATTGCCGCGGCGGCGTGCGAACCGAAAACCTGATCGACGGCGGCGCACAGGAGCGCGGACGCCGGGCGGGTACCGAAAACGTCCCCGCGATCGTCGGACTGGCCAAAGCGGTTCAGCTGGCCTGCACCGACATGGAGAGCCGCACGGCGGCAATCCGCGCGAAGCGTGACAAGCTGATCAGCGGGCTGCTGGCCGAGATCCCGTTTGCCCGTCTTAACGGCCACCCGGAAAAGCGTCTAGCCGGCAATCTGAACCTGTGCTTTGAGGGCATCGAGGGGGAGGGCATCCTCATGATGCTGGACGCCCAGGGCGTATGCGGTTCCTCAGGCTCGGCCTGCACGTCGGGCTCGCTTGACCCCAGCCACGTGCTGCTGGCCATCGGGTTGCCCCACGGCATTGCCCACGGCTCGCTCCGGCTGTCGCTGTCCGAGCGAAACACTGATGAAGAGGTGGAGGAGGTGCTGCGCATTCTGCCGCCCATCATCAAACGTCTGCGCAGCATGTCGCCGGTGTGGGACGAAATGGTCTCCGAACACGGCGACCCCTATCAGTGAGAAAGGATGGATGAGATATGGTGTACAGCGATAAAGTGATGGACCACTTTTCAAACCCCAGAAATGTAGGCCTTTTAGAGAATGCCGACGGCATTGGGGAAGTGGGCAACGCCAAGTGCGGCGATATCATGAAAATGTATATAAAGGTGGAGGACGAGGTCATCACCGATGTCAAGTTCAAAACCTTCGGCTGCGGCGCGGCGATTGCGACGAGCTCCATGGCAACCGAAATGATTAAGGGCAAGCCCATCTCGGAGGCGCTCAAGCTGACCAACAAGGCGGTTGTGGAAGCGCTTGAGGGGCTGCCGCCGGTCAAAATCCATTGCTCGGTGTTGGCCGAGCAAGCGATCAAAACCGCGATTGCCGACTACTACAAGCGTCGCGGGATTGACCCGACGCCCTTTGTCGGCCATTTGGAAGAGGATTGTCACGCCTGTGAAATATAGGCGTGCAGCAGAATTTTAAGGCAAAAAGCGCGTGAGGCCACCCGCGGCTGGCAGGTGGTTTTACGCGCTTCATTTTGGGCTTTAGGTTGACATTAATTGGTAGGAGAGGTACAATAAGTTATTATAGGGCGAACAGGCTCTCTCTGAACATGCATAAAATTCCCTGTTTGGAATACAATACAGACAGCCTGTGAAAGCGATCATTTTCCGCTTCAATATGAGACGGAACAAAAGATACATACCCCAAAAAACAAAAAAGACATGAAGAAAGTATGGAGGTTATTCAGTGATCAAAAAAACCAATACCGGGAGCAAGGCGATCGGAGATACAGCTCCGAAGCGCGAATCTCTCACACAGGGCTTTGGGACAAAGCCGGTAGACGCTTTGCTCTCAAGCTCCGGCACGACACAAAACCGGGGCAAAAAGCCGCCCGCCGCGCCCAAGCAGCAGGCGGCACAACCGGTCAAGGTGGCACAGCCCCAGAAACAGGCCCCCAAAAAGGACAACAACGGGCAGACGCCGGAAAGAGAAAACAGCCAAGCAAACAGTACGCAAAAACAGAACCAACCTCAGAGAAACGGGCGGCAGGGCAGAAAACCGGCGAAAGTGACGCCGATCGCCGCAGTGGCCGAGGACAAACAAGTCGCACGCGCCCGCACAGCGGGTAAAAGAGGGCAGTCCCGTCCCGCGGGCGCCCCGAAAAAAGAAGTGAGCGGTGAGGTTGTCCGGATCGGATTTCTGGGCGGGCTCAACGAGATTGGAAAGAACATCACGGTCTATGAATATAAAGATGACATTATTCTGGTTGACTGCGGCATGGCCTTCCCGGACGACGATATGCCGGGCATCGACCTTGTCATCCCCGATTTCTCCTATCTGGAGAAAAACGCCGACCGTGTACGCGGCATTGTGGTGACACACGGGCACGAGGATCACATCGGTTCGATTCCCTATCTTCTCAAGCTGATCAATGTGCCCATCTACGGCACGGCGCTTACCATCGGCCTGCTGGGCGGCAAGCTCAAGGAGCACGGCCTTCTGGGCAAGGCGCGGCTGTTTCCGACAAAAGCGGGGCAGACGGTTCGTCTGGGTGCGTTCCAGGTGGAATTTATCCACGTCAACCATTCGATTCCCGACGCGGTGTCCTTTGCGATCAAATGCCCGGCCGGGCTGATCGTGCACACCGGGGACTTTAAAATTGACACGACGCCCATCCAGGGCGGTATGATTGACCTGGCTCGTTTTGCCGAGCTGGGCAAGCAGGGCGTGCTGGCGCTTCTGGCTGACTCCACCAATGCAGAGCGGCCGGGCTATACCGTGTCTGAGCATAAGGTGGGCGAGTCCTTCAAGAACCTCTTCCACCGCGCGGGCAAAAAACGCATCATCATCGCCACCTTCGCCTCCAACGTCCACCGCATTCAGCAGATTATCGACTGCGCGGAGGAAAACGGACGCAAGGTCGCGCTGTCGGGACGCAGCATGCTCAACGCGTCCAGTGTCGCGGGTGAGCTGGGCTATCTCAATGTGCCCGACGGAATCCTGATTGACATTGATGAAATCAATAAATACCCGATGGAGAAGATCGTCCTGATCACCACCGGCAGCCAGGGCGAGCCCATGTCGGCGCTCACCCGCATGGCCTATTCCGACCACCGCAAGGTGGAGGTCGGGCCGGAGGATTATATTATCATTTCCGCCAACCCCATCCCCGGCAATGAAAAGACCGTGGGCGGGGTGGTCAACGAGCTGCTGAAGCGGGGCTGCACCGTGGTGTACGAATCCATGTACGAGGTGCACGTTTCGGGACACGCCTGTCAGGAGGAGCTCAAGCTCATCCAGGGCATTGTCAAGCCTAAATATTTTATCCCGGTGCACGGTGAGCAGAAGCACCTGCGCAAGCACGCCGATCTGGCGCTGTCAATGGGTATGAGCCGTGACCGCGTGCACATTGTGGACATCGGCGACATGTACGAGCTGTCTCAGAACAGCATTCGGCGCGTAGAGAAAATCCCTGCCGGGCGCGTACTGGTGGACGGCCTGGGCGTCGGCGACGTGGGCAGTGTGGTGCTGCGCGACCGTAAGCATCTCGCGCAGGACGGTCTGATTGTGCTGGTCGTCACGCTGCAAAGCGAGGACGGGCAGCTGGTGTCCGGCCCCGACATTGTCTCCAGAGGCTTTGTCTATGTGCGTGAGTCAGAGGAGCTGATGGACAACATCCGCAAGCGCACACTGAGGATCATCGACAACTATTCGGGCGGACGTGTCAAAGAGTGGAGCGTCATCAAGAACAGTGTCAAAGAGGACATTTCCCGCCTGATCTGGGAAAAAACCAAGCGCAACCCCATGATCCTTCCGGTGATCATGGAAGTATAGCTGCCCCGCCCGCGCATAAAGGAGGGAGCACATGAAGGAAAAATTCGTGGCTTACGCGCAGAAATTCCTGAAAGAGAACTACATGCATTTGATTGTTCCCGTGCTCTTTCTGATTTTGTCGGCTTTTTCGAGCCTGTGGCTCTTCCTGGCCGAACTGCTGGTCATCGTCGTGATGTCGTTTGGGCTCTGGTTTGGATGGATGCGCCGGCGTGTCAGCCTGCGGGAAACGCTGATCAGCGTTTCGGAGGGCCTGGAAACCGTGCATCGGCAGACGCTCAGCGCGATCCCGCTGCCTGTGATGGTGGTGGACGCGGAAGGGAACCTTACGTGGTTCAGCGACCGGTTTCATAAAAAGGTGCTGGACGGTGCGGAGGCCCAGCGCGGCTTTTACCACACGCTGTTTCCCTACCCGCCGTCGGAGGTCGTGGATCGGCGGCTGGTTGACATAACCTATAAAGACAAGAGCTATTCGGTGTTTGCCATGTACAACGACGCGCCGACCGCCGATTTTTATACGCTCTATTTCTATGACACAACCCGCACCGTAAATGCCATTGCCAAGCTGAAGAGCGAGCAGCCCAACGTCTGCTTTATTGTGTTTGACAACCGCGACGACCTTATGCAGGGCAGTGCCGACTCGGTCAGCGCCCGCGCGGTGGCCGACGTGGAACGCATTCTGGAGGCGTGGAGCGACCAATACGGCGGCATGCTGCGCCGTCTCAAAAACGACCGTTTCATGCTCATTTTGGAGCGGGGCAGGCTGGAAAAAGCCATTGCCGACCGCTTTACCGTGCTTGAACAGGTGCGGGCGCTCAAGGTGGGAGAAAAGACCTCGGCCACCGTTTCGATCGGCGTCGGCAGAACCGACGGCGGGATTCATGAATCCGCCGAATGGGCCAAGCAGGCGCTTGATATGGCGCTGGGACGTGGCGGCGACCAGGTGGCCATCAAAACCGAGGACAGTTTTGAATTTTTCGGCGGCGTGTCCAAGGGTGTGGAGAAGCGAAACCAGGTGCGCACCCGTGTGGTGGCGACCGCGCTGGCCGAGCTGATCGGCGACAGCGATTCGGTCATGCTCATGGGACACCGCTTTTCTGATCTGGACTGCGTCGGTTCGTGCATCGGGCTGTGGAGCGCCATCCAGAAGGGACTCCAAAAGACTGCCTATCTGGTGGTCGACCGGGAAAAGACGATGGCGCATTCGCTCATTCAGAGCTTTGCCGAAATCAGTCCCAACCATATCCTGTCGCCCGAGGAGGCCATCCTGCGCTCAACCAGCCGTACGCTGCTGATCATCACCGACACCCATTCGCCCGAATTTCTCGAGAGCAGGGAGCTATATGAGCGATGTAAAAACGTCGTCGTAATTGACCACCACCGCATGATGGTCAACTACATACGTGATGCGGTGATCTTTTATCAGGAGCCCTATGCCTCTTCGGCCTGCGAGTTGGTGGTGGAGCTCATCGAGTATTTCCCCAACCTGTCGCTGACAGGCTTCGAGGCCAACGCGATGCTGCTCGGCATGATCCTCGACACCAAGAACTTTTCCCAGCGCACCGGCGCGCGCACCTTTGAGGCGGCAGCGTCGCTCAAGCGCCGGGGCGCCGACACGGTGGAGGTCAAGCGGCAGTTTGCCTCCAGCTTCGGCGCCTACAAGCTCAAGGCGCAAATCGTATCCGAAGCGCAGATCACCGGCCGCAGCGCCATCGCTGCGACCGCGAGGCAAAGCCCCGATATCCGCATCGCCTCTTCCCAGGCGGCGGACGACCTCCTGGGGGTCGAAGGCGTGGAAGCGTCCTATGTCCTGTTCATCGCCGACGGCGCGGTCAACATCAGCGCACGCTCCTACGGGGAGGTCAATGTGCAGCTGGTGATGGAGCGGATTGGCGGCGGCGGTCATCAGACCATGGCAGGCGCACAGCTTCCGGGGGAGGACATCGGTGCCGTGCGCGAGCGTTTACTGGAGATGATCCGAGCCGGTTAAAGCCGGCATATACATATAAACAGGCTCTGTAAAGTTAAAATGAAAATTTAGCGCCAATTTCCTTAGACTTTCGCCCAAAAACTTGCGTAATCGCTTTTTCTCGTATTGTCAAGGCTAAATGTACGGCTGCGCCGGCCTTGACAATGCTCCAAAAACCGATTG